>JAAUUM010000143.1 GCA_012031565.1 Synechococcaceae cyanobacterium SM2_3_2 | reverse complement strand
GGCAACTGCCACAGGCCGTCGGGAAAGAGGCGACTCAAGCCCCGATGCACCCACGGATAAGCCCAGGCAGGCAAGATCGAACGAGTGGATCCCATGATAATTTCGATAATTTGATTTTGAAGTTGATGCTGATCCGGCCAGATCAAGTTAGGTCAGGGAAAGCCAGGTCAAGTGAAATCAGCTCAGATCCGGGACAATCACAGTTTAGAGAATTTTATTGATGTGAAACGCTGGAGAACCCGACGGGACTAGGGACGAGCCGCAACGCGACGGCGGACTTGGCGTTGGGCCGTGGCGGTCTCTTGAGCTTTCATGATCCATTGGTTGACCAGACCCACCGATAGTTTGCGATCTCGGCTCATGGTGCGGACTTGCAGCCGCATAATCTGTTGGTGCAGCGAATCAGCAGAGGCTTTGGCCAGTTGTACCGAGGAGCATACCCCCACATGCAGCAATACCCCAGCATAGATACAGCCCACACCCGGCACCTGAGCCAGATCCGCCATCGCTGACCACTTGAGCACCTGTTGGGTGGGCATTTGTAGCTTCTCGGCCAATTGCTCTGCTGTGATGGGCGAGAGAGATTGCTGCCATAATTGCAAACTGGATAGGATCCCGAGATGCTGCATTTTGCTGCACACATCTTCTGGTAGGCCAGGGAGTTGGTCAATGGGCCAATCGCTGAGAGGAGGGGAAGACAAGATAGTTTGGGGTGCCATGACAAATGAAGGGGGTACACCGCCATAGTAAGCTGTGCTATGGCATTCCTGTAGGATTAAAGATCATTGAATCTTTGAAGTACATTGAACCACAGCAAATCTCGCTCATCCGCAAGGGTTAATCCCCCGGTTGTAAATTGATTGTGAACTGGTGATGAATCAAGAGTTTAGTTTGTATGTCTGCTCCATTTTCAAATTTATCGACATCAGGTTTATCTCCAGAAACATGGCTGATTACCGGCGCAGCGGGCTTTGTGGGCAGTCATTTGGTGGATCGGCTGCTGGCGGAAAGTGATGCTGAGATAGAAGCCGGAAAAGTAGGTTTTCGGGTGGTCGGAGTGGATAATTTTGATCCCTTTTATGACCCCAATGCCAAGCATTTTTCCATCCAATCTCATCTCAGCCATCCCCACTATCGCTTTATCCAGGCGGACATTCGGGATCCCCAGGCTCTGGCCTCGATCCCCGAATCCTTGACAGGCATTGTCCATCTGGCAGCCTTGGCGGGGGTGCGTCCCAGTCTGGCGGATCCGGCTCGTTATCTGGCGGTGAATGTGCTGGGCACCCAGACCCTTTTGGAGATGGCTCGGCAGCGCAACATCCGGCGATTTGTCTTTGGATCCTCCAGTAGCGTCTATGGCACCAACCCTCACCTGCCCTGGAGCGAAAAAGATACCGACCTCCGCCCCATCAGTCCCTATGCCGCCTCAAAGATCAGCGGGGAACACTTAGGTCGCGTGTATAGCCATCACTATGGGATCCAGTTTACGGCACTGAGGCTATTCACGGTTTATGGCCCGCGCCAACGGCCCGATTTGGCCATCCACAAATTTGCCCGCTGCATCCTAGCCGGGGATCCCTTGCCGATGTACGGCGATGGCAGCACCTCACGAGACTATACCTATGTGATGGATACGGTGGCCGGGATCCGAGCGGCGATGGCCTATGACGGGGATCCCTGGTCTGTGTTTAATCTGGGCAATGATCAGCGGGTGACGTTGTTGGAGGTGGTGCAGGGGTTGGAGACCGTGCTGGGGCACAAGGCCAAACTGGACTGGCAACCGGAGCAGCCAGGGGATGTCTCCCATACCTGGGCCGATATCAGTTTGGCTGGCCAGAAACTGGGCTATGCGCCGAAAACCAGCTTTTTGGCGGGGCTGCAACAGTTTGCCGAGTGGCTGCAATCTCAATGAAGTCCCTTCCCCTCCAGCCTCTAGCCCTAGGGATCCTATGGGGGGCGATCCTGTACTTTTTGACCCGGACGGTGCTCCATCATCAAGAATCGCTGCGGCAGGTGGATCTGTCTCAACAGTGGGGATCCCTGCTGGGGGCTTTGGGGCTGACCCTAGCGGCCCATCTGTGGGGCGGTTGGGTTTGGGGCTGGATCTTGACTCTCTGTGGAGCTGTAACTAATGAGGCTACTGCACAGCTTCCAATGTCTTGCCTGTGGAGCTTGCGGGTCTATCTGCAAACCAATGTGGCCAAGTATCTGCCGGGTAACGTCTGGCATTTTGTCGGGCGGGTGCGGGCGGGGCAACAGCACGGGATCCCGGTGGGGGTTGGCATCTTGAGTGTGGTGCTGGAAGCAGCGTTGATGGCGGTGGCGGCTCTCAGCTTGGGCATCCTTTATCGCGGGCAGTTGCTGGGGGCGGTGCTCGGGCTACTGTGGCTGTTGCGACCTCAGCTGTTAAATCGGCTACTGCGACGGGTGGCTGGCTCGAAACAGCGTATTTTTGGGGCACAGCGGGATCCTGCGCTGGCTCCAGGCGAAATCTCCTATCCGCGCCTATGGGCTTTTCCCTGGGGATCCCTGCTGGGGGAAGGGCTGTTTGTGCTGTTGCGGGGGATGGGGTTTTTGGTGATTGTAATGGGGTTGACCCCGCTGCCGGTGGGCCAGATGCCGCTGGTGCTGGGAGCCTTTAGTCTGGCTTGGGGGGCGGGCTTGGTGGTGCCGGGATCCCCTGGGGGATTGGGGGTGTTTGAGTCGGGGGTGATTGTGCTGTTGGCGGGGGCGGTGCCAACGGGCAGCTTGGTGGCGGCGGCAGGGGTCTATCGACTGATTAGCGTTGTGGCGGAGTTGGTAGGGGCGGGGTTGACTTTTATACCGTTACTTCCCAACCAGCCTGCTCCAAAAAGCTGAGGGGCAACTCTTGTCTGCGGCAAAGCCCAGGATGAAGGGATTTGGTGATGGTATTGAGATCGTTCTGTACAGTGTATTTACAGATGATAGAGTTAGGGAGATTATGTAAAATCATTCTAATAAGGATAAGCTAAATATATACCAGCCTCAACTCACCGTAACCAGCATTCTTTGTCTCAAAACAGGTGTGGGGAGCAGGATAAACCGTCTCAGTTTTAATCGGATTTACTGTATCTTAGTTCAGAACTCTAGATTTTTGGAAAACTATTATTGAATGCTTTGGCTTTGAATTGTATTGCTTAAATCAAAGGGCAAGTTGTAGTAGGATTCTGGGAATTCTTTTCTTCATAAGGAGGGTCATTCGATGCAGAAGATTGAGGATAGTTTGGTCAATGGATTATCTATAGATGGAGCCCTAGGCGTGGCTTTGGGCGATTGGAAGAGTGGAATGTGTTTAGGATTTAAGGGAACTAATAGCTCCGCTTTTCCTGAAGAAAAACTGGAGCTTGCTGTCGCAAGTAATACGGAGGTAATCCGGGCCAAGATGCGAGCAGTTGAGTCTCTAAAGTTCACCGAAGCGATTGAAGAGATCCTAATTATTTTGGAAACTCAATATCATCTCATTCGTTTGATCAAAGCCGTGAATGGGCTATTTTTCTATTTGGCTCTGGATCGTGAAAAGAGCAACCTAGCTTTAGCACGAATAAAGCTTAATCAAATTGAGGCAGATTTGAAGGTCTAGGGCTGAATCAACCAAGATATTTGAAATCAGCAAGCTAGCCTCTATGCCGAAGTTTCCCAACGAACCTGCTCCAAAAAGCTGAGGGGGCGGCTTTTGTCGGCAGCAAAGCCCAGAATGCCGGGATCCCGGTGATGATAGAGCAACTGGCCCTGCTCATTCAATAAGAAGGTGCCGCCGCGCTGGGGCAGATGGGAGGCATCGGGCACATAGGTTGACCAGTGGCTCAGCACCTCTGCCATATTGCGGAGCCGCAGGGTGGCCAGTTCAAACGGTCGCTGAAAGCCTTTGCCCCCAGCCCAGCCAAAAAAGGATCCCCGTAGCGGTGGCAGGGGTTTGGCGTGGATTTCGTCCTGGTCAGCGATCAATTGGGGGGCACGGCGGTCGCCGGTGTAACCCCGCAGCACTTCCGCCAGGGTGCCGGGGCTGGCAATGCCCGCACACATTAGCATCAGGTTGAGCCAGCCCGTTTGCCCACCGGATAAACCGGGGAGTTTGACCGCAAGGCCCCGGTACAGCCCCAACTGTTGATGCAGGGATCCGGTGGGATCCACATACAGGGCGTCGGAGGGAAAGTGGGTGTATTGGCAAAAGGCTTGGCCGGAGGCTTGATTGCCGATGCCGACAGCGCGGACAGTGAGATTAAGGGCGGCAAGGGTAGCCTGTTCCCGTTGGATCCACCAAGCATATTCCAGGCTGTCAAAATCCCCTAGTTGCGGCCAGACCAACAGCAAAACACGGGATCCCTGGCAGTCGGCCAAGATCGGCTGCATTTGGCCATCGCTGACCCGCAAGCGCTGACTGCTTTGTAGGAGGGCGTAGCTGTCAGAAATATCCATCGGGATCCCACTAAGTTGATCGAGTTGAGAAGATCAAGCTGCAACTTGGATGCTATGGGCAGCACGCTTGTAGGCTTCGTCCAAGGTTTCAGCCAGGGTGGGATGCACATGAATCAATGTGGCCAGTTCCTGAACTGTGGCCCGACGGGCAATGGCTTGGGCCGATTCATGGATCAGATCAGCCGCATGGGATCCGAAGATATGCACTCCCAGCAACTCGCCGGTGTTTTTATCAAAAATCAGCTTGACGATGCCATCGGTCTCTTTAGCGGCCACCGCTTTGGAGTTGCCGCCAAAATAGGTGCGAACGGTGCCCACCTCATAGCCTTCTTCCTTAGCCTGAGGCTCTGTCAGCCCCACAAATCCCATTTCGGGATGGGTGAACATGGCGGCGGGAATGCTGCGGTAGTCCATGTGGGAGACCTGACCACAGATGTTGTTCACCGCCAGGATCCCTTGGGCGGAGGCGGTGTGGGCCAGCATCATCTTGCCGGTGGTATCCCCAATCGCCCAGACATGGGGCAAATCTGTGGCCATCCGAGAATCGACGGGAATGAAGCCCCGTTTGCCGGTATCCAGCCCGAGCGCATCCAGGCCCAACTCTTGACTAATGGGGACTCGCCCGGTGGCCACTAAGCAGGCATCCACTTCGAGGGTCTCGCCGTTGGACAGCTCAATGATGACGGGATCCCCAGGGGTGACTTTTTGGGCCAGCACCCCGGCATAGGTTTGAATGTTGCGGGGCTTGAGTAACACCCGCTGAGCCATGCGGGCAATATCGGGATCAAAAGCGGGCATCAACGTGGGCAAAGCCTCGATCACGATCACCTGGGATCCCAGGGCAGTGTAGACATCCGCAAATTCTAGGCCAATGTAGCCACTACCGATGATGGCCAAGGTGGGGGGCACCCAGTCCAGCCTCACCCCATCATCACTGGTGTAGACAGTCCGGCCATCCAGGGTGATCCCAGAGGGAACAAAGGGGGCCGATCCGGTAGCCAAAATCACATCTTGGGCGGTGTAAACCTGGGATCCCTCTGAAGTTGTCACCTCGACCTTGACCCCTGTAGCCGTCGCTGCAACGAGTTTGCCGGATCCAGTCAGGATATCCACCTTGAGCTTTTGCAGGGTTTTGCTCATGTCCTCGCGGATTTTGCCCACCACTGTAGCGGCATGGGCTGCGATCATGGCGGGGTCAACGCTGATCGAGCCGATAGAGATGCCAAATTCCTCTGCTGAGGCCACTTCACGGATCCGGCCTGCTGCTGCCAAGAGAGCTTTAGAGGGGATACAGCCTCGGTTGATGCAGGTGCCACCCATAACGCCAGATTCAATGATGGCCACCTTGAGGCCCCGTTCCACCGCATGAAGAGCTGCGCCATGACCACCAACGCCAGCCCCAATGATGATCAGGTCATAGTCAAAGGAGGATGCCAAAGACGGTTCGTTGATTGAGACTGGGGCTGCACTCATGGGTTTTAGGCTCACAATTCAACAGAGACAAAGATACTGGGCACATTTGGCCGTTTAATCAAGGCGAGATCAATCAAGGCCAGATCAATCAAGGCCAGATCAATCAAGGCCAGATCAACCAGGGGATGACCAAGGGATCCTGGTGAGATCTATTATCCGCTCAAAGCTCTCTTCTGTTAACAAAGTCTTAAGACCCAGCCATCTCCAGAGCGCAATCCAAAAGCCCAAGCCAAAAGCGCAATCCAAAAGCCTAAGCCAAAAACCAAATAACCCAGAGCCTTTGCGTCAGGCTCAGCCTTCGCTAATCTGGTGGGGGGTTGAAGATCGGGGCCAACCGGTTGAGGATATTCAGCCAGAACTGCGCCAGCCTCCATCACATCCTGTACTCAAACCACCAGGAGTCTTCATGAACTCATTTGTGTTGATGGGAGAGGTTGCCACCCAGCCTGAGCTGCGCTTCACCCCCGACGGCTTGGCGGTGGCGTCAATGATGATCCGCTTTCCAGCTTCAAAACAAGATGAGGATCCCTACGAGATTCGGGTGGCCAGCTTTGGCGACTTGGCCCAATCCGTCACCGACACCTGCCAAGTGGGGGATGTGGTGACCGTTGAGGGGGAACTGCGTATGAACATGGTGGAGCGAGATGCCCGCAAAGAAAAAGTAGCTGAGATGATCAGCCGACGCATTTATCCCAGTGGGCAAGGGATGTCCGTTGCCTTAGACTCTAGCTCCAGCCCAGATGGCACGGGGAATTCGTCGCCCGCCCCTGTCTCATCCCCCCCGGTATCTCCAGCTCCGCGACCGGCCCCTCGCCCCTATGTCCCCCCCACCCCCCCAGAAGAGGATCTGCCGGGTCTGGGATCCGCTGATGAGATCCCCTTTTGAGCAGAATCTTGAGCAGCGGAATTTTAGGGCTTTCCCACCAGCAGCGCCCCATCGGCATTTTGCACCCCCTCGTGGGTCATGTGCCCCTCCTGTTGTTGGCCGGGGTTCATGGCGATGAGATCGAAGGAATCCGTTTGGTAGAGCAGTGGATGGCAGATTCCTTGGTTGAGCAATTGCCCCCAGGGGTGGATCTCTGGGTGATCCCCTGCCTCAACCCCGATGGGCAGGCCCTCCAGCAGCGGTGTAATGGCCGTGGGGTCGATCTCAATCGCAATCTACCCAGCCAAGATTGGATCCCAGAGGTGCTCAATCCTCGCTATCCACCGGGCCCAGCGGCTGGTTCTGAGCTGGAAAATCAGCTGTTGGTGCAGCTCATTGAGACGCTTCAGCCTCGCGCTATTTTTTCGATTCATTCTGCCTTCACCGACCGCTGCATCAATGTCAATGGCATCAATGGCTCAGCCCAGGGCAAGTCTGAAAGTCCTGTAGACAAGATTGCCCAGGCTATGGCTGACCACAGCGGCTATCCCATCACCACCGATATCGGCTATCCCACACCGGGATCCCTGGGCACTTGGGCCGGCCATGAGCGGGGGATCCCGACCATTACGCTAGAGATTCCCAGAGGACAGGATCCAGATTGGGTCTGGCGGGAGCATGGCAAAGCTCTGTGGGCTGGGCTGCGACAAGCTTTTGACTGTGCAGTAAGGCTTGAGACCCCATGACTGGAGCAGGATCCCCGATGGGCAGGGTCGCTCCAAACCTCCTCTGAAATACCTGGATCCCTATCTCCAATCTGGAGTGTGCAGCTTAGCCCCTTGAACCAGAACAGCAAGGTGTGAGAAGTAGTTTATGGTTGAAGGGATCCACTGCCCATTATGATTTTTGAGCAAGGCAGACGCGAGGATAGAGCCGTGCAAGTCGCCCTAGACTACTACCGAATGTTGATGGTGCCCATCCAGGCGGATGAGCCCGAAATTGAGCGTGCCTACCGAGACCGGAGCGCGTTACCAGAAGAAGAGGCGTTGCCCTCCTCCCTCTGGTTGCGGTTCTCGACTCAGGCGGTGGATGCTAGGAGCCGATTGCTGGAAGATGCGATCATGGTGCTGCTCAATCCCGAGCATCGCCGGGAATACGACAATCAGTTGACCGCTGCTAACCCTCATTTAGATGTGGATGAGGGGTTGTTGCCGGGTGTGCTGATGATCCTATGTGAGACAGGTGAGTATCAATCGGCCCAGGCTTTGGCAGCATCCCTCTTGAATCAGGGGCATGACTTTACCGAAGATGCCGTGCTGACCATTGCGTTGGCCCGCTTGGAGATGGGGCGCGAGGCGTGGAAGGCGGGATCCTGTGAGACAGCCGCCCAGTGGCTACAAAATGCCCTGGCTGAATTGCAGGAGCATCAACATTTGCCGGAATTGCAAACGGAGATCTTGGCGGATTTGGGCAAGCTGCGGCCCTACCGGATTTTGCAACTGATGGAAAAGGATCCCGGTGCGGAAGCCAGTCGCGAGACGGCGGCCTCTGAGCGACAACAGGGGTTGGGACTGTTGCAGGCCATGTTGCAGGATCGGCAGGGGATCGAAGGGGCGGGGCAGGATGGCTCTGGCTTGGGAACCGAGGATTTTCTGCGCTTTGTGCAACGGGTGCGCCGACAGATGACGCTGGAGGAGCAGGAAGCCTTGCTGGCCCCTGAGATCGAGCGCCCGTCCTTTGTGGCCCTCTATCTGGCGGCCCAGGTGCAGTTGGCAGCAGGCTACGCCAGACATGAGCCCAGCCGGGTCAAAAATGCCCAAGCTCTGTTGGCCCGACTGGCCCGCGATCAAGATGTCGGCTTGGAGCAGGCGGTTAGTGCGCTGCTATTGGGGCAAACCCAAGATGCCGTGCGGTATCTGAAGGAGACCCAGGATGCGGATGCCCTGGCCTTTATGGAGGGCCACTCTCAGGGATCCCCGGATCTTTTGCCCGGGTTATGCCGCTACAGCGAAAAATGGTTTGAGGAGGAGATCTTCCCAGAAGTGCGGCAGCTCCATCCTGACAAAGCCACGTTACAGGCTTATTTTGACGATCCGCAGGTGCAGTCCTACCTTGAGCAGATGAGTGCCAACCCGTCTACAGGGGCTGCTGCTCCCGTTCGACAACGAGAGGAGTCTGCTGCCCGCAATGGCATCAAGATGCCACATATGGCCGAAGTCCGGCCCATCGCAGCATCGATTCCTCAGGCCGTTGTCCCCACCTCGCCCGCTCGAACTGCACCCGAGGGATCCCCGCCTGTGGTCAGAGCGGCTCAGCGGGATGCCCGTGGCAGCATGATCAGCCGTCGCCCCTCCTCCCAAGAGATGGGTACCCCTCGGATGTCTGACTTGCCCACTCTGGCTGCGGGCGAAACCCCCAGTAGTGGTGGCAATGAGCCGCCTCGGGATCCCCGTGCTTTTCCTGCCTCCATGCGCCCCCATCTGACTGCTCGGCGGCAGCGGCAACCCCAACCCACTGTTCCTCCTCTGCTCAAGGTGTTGGGCTTATTGACGGTGGTGGTGATCTCCCTGTTGGTGATCTGGCAACTTTTGCGGGCCCTCTTTACGGTGACCCCGCCGCCGCTACCGCCGGAACAACCACAGGTGGAGATCGATCAACCTCCCGTCGCGGTGGATCCAAACACCCTGCCAGTGCCGGATCCCACCCCAACTCCCCCCCTGATTCCGGCTCCTTGGAATACGGCACAACAGGTAAGAGTGGTAACCCCCAGTGGTTTGCGGGTGCGCTCCACCCCTAGCATCCAAGGCGATGTGGTGACAGTGGCACCGCCCCAAACGCTCTTGCCAGTTTTGGAGGCTCAGCTGGGTGCTGACGGATCCCGGTTTGGCTCAGGGTGGAAGGCGGCTGGGTGGCGGCAGAAGCTGATGGCACCCGCCTGGTGGAACCCGAGTAATGGACCCAAGACTGTGTCAGACTCTTTTCTTTCAGGCTGTCTAAGCTGGAGAATTTTGCGTGGATTTATTACGCAATGTCCCGATGGGGATCTATCTCGAATCCCCTCGCACCTGGCTTCATACGCTGGA
>JAAUUM010000142.1 GCA_012031565.1 Synechococcaceae cyanobacterium SM2_3_2 | reverse complement strand
GAGGGCGGAACGGAACTTTGGGCAGGGTGGCCACAAACTCAGCCGACTGAATCATCAGAGTCGGTTCCCTGTCGAACCACCTGTAAATCCCAAAAGGATCCCACCCCTTTTTCGGGCAGGGATCCCGCCAGTTCCAGCTTGAAAGAGGCGGTCTTGCCACGGGGATCCTTGGGCTTGGCTTGGCGGATTTTGACCACCACCAACTCCCGTTCTGCGGACTGAAAGATCACCTCCCCTCGAATCGAAAAGGAGTCCGGCAAGGGATCGGGGGCATCCTGCGGCGGTGGCGGCTGATTCATGGCCTCGGGATCCCAAACCCCCATGATTTGCAGGCGCAGGCCAAAGTTTTTGTCTGGTGTCCGGGGATAGACCACCCACAGATAGGGCTGTTCTAGATCCAAATGCTTGTTGATCAAGTGCTTGACCCGGCCCAACAGCACCGTATCCAGCTCAATGCCATCCGGCGTGTGGAGGATCCCACGGTTAAACATCTCCTCAGACGGCTGATAGCGTCCTTTGATCAGACCAATAGCCCGATATTGCAACGGCTCCCCCGGTGGCGGAATCGGTTGCATCCGCAGGGGGGATTGCTCTGGCTCGGCAGCACTGGAGAGGGGAGAAGGGGGCTGAGTCACAGCAGGAGTGGATGAAGGAATGGGATGCACTGATCAAGCTCAGATAAGGTCATCAGGGGGTGACGAGTTCAAGCGGTGACAAGTGAAGGTGCAGAGCTGTACTAGATAGAGGTATCTCAGATCTAGTTGCTTCTTCTAGTTGCTGCTTGTAGTTGCTGCTTCTTCTAGTTGCTGCTGGCATCTTGAAAACAAGACTTAAAAAACAACTTGACAGTAACCTAGCCGATGATAGCAACAGGGATCTTGATGGGCTATTCCCCCTGGATACCGACAACATCATCCCTACCAGCTCAGGTCAAGTCCTGCCCGCGTGCTTGCAAAAAGCCCAACACCGTGTTGAGGTCTTTGTCGCCGCGCCCAGAACAGTTGATCACGATCCGCTGACTGGGATCCAACTGGGGCACCAGGGTTTTCAGATAGCAAAGGCGTGGGAGGTTTCCAGCGCCGGGATGATGCCCTCCAGTCGAGCTACTTCCAAAAAGGCCTCAATGGCCTCGGTATCGGTGATGCTGAAATACTCGGCCCGACCCGTGTCTTTGAGATAGCAATGCTCTGGCCCCACACCAGGGTAGTCGAGACCAGCGCTGATGGAATGAGCCTCTAGCACCTGGCCCTCATCGTCTTGCAGCACATAGCTCATGGCCCCATGCAATACCCCCACTTTGCCCTTGGTCAGGGTGGCGGCATGGCGGGTGGTATGGACTCCATCTCCCGCCGCCTCGATGCCAATCAGCCGCACCTGAGCGTCGAGAATAAACTCGTTGAACAGGCCCAAAGCATTGGATCCCCCCCCCACACAGGCCAGCAGCACATCCGGCAAGCCGCCCCAGATAGCCTGACATTGCTGACGGGTTTCTTGACCGATCACATCATGAAAAGCCCGCACCATCATGGGATAAGGATGAGGCCCTGCCACGGTGCCGATGATGTAGTGGGTGTGTTCGACGTTGGTGACCCAATCTCGAATGGCTTCTGAGAGGGCATCTTTGAGGGTCTTGGTGCCGGATTCCACCCCCCGCACCTCGGCCCCCAGCATCCGCATCCGCTGTACATTGGGAGCCTGCCGCTCCATATCCATCGCGCCCATATAGATGACACAATCGAGGCCAAAGCGGGCGCAGACGGTGGCGGTGGCGACCCCATGCTGTCCGGCTCCAGTCTCGGCGATGATCCGCTGTTTGCCCATCCGCAGCGCCAACAGGGCTTGGCCAAGGGCATTGTTGATCTTGTGGGCCCCGGTGTGGTTGAGGTCTTCCCGCTTGAGATAAATCTGAGCCCCACCATAGTGCTGGGTCAGCCGTTCGGCAAAATAAAGCGGGCTGGGTCGTCCGACAAAATCCCGCAACAGCGATTGAAACTGGGCATGAAAGGCGGGATCCTGCCAATGGTGATCAAAGGCTGCTTCTAGCTCCGTCAATGCCCCCATCAGGGTTTCGGGCACATAACGGCCCCCAAATAATCCAAAGCGACCCCGCTCATCAGGCATGGAGCGAGCCGCCGAGTCAAGTGCAACCGGAGCGATAGGAGTTTGAGTCACAGCAGCTAGCAGAATTCGGTGGATTTGAGTTCACCCATTCTAGGGCATCTGTCCAAAGATCCTCTGGGGGATCCCTCGGGTTGCCGCTGGGATCCTCATCTCTCCAGTCTCTAGTCATGCCTCCAGCTGGATTGAGTCCCCGATCCGCCCACTTCTAAACAGGCGCTGTCGCTGGTGATGTCGAGATCTTTGACCCAAACTTGCCCCTCTTGTCGCCACCACTGCATCCGTAGGGATCCCCGTAAGGTATCGCGGCAGCCATACTGCATTCCCTTCAGGCTGGGGGTCAGCACGGCAGTGCCAGCCCGCTCCGTTTGTCCATTCAGGCGAAGGATCCCGGCGGGGCCCCGCGCCTCCACCTGCCAAGACCCCCAGGGATCCACCTGCCAACTGATGCGGCTGGTCTCGGGCTTCCAGTCCAGAAATAGTGGCGTTGTGCCGGAATTGGATCCTAAGGCTCCATGCAGAGCCACCAGGCCCACCTCGTCCTCCCACCACAGCACCCCTCGCCGGGATCCCACACAGGTGAGGCTGAGATCGGGCCGATCAGGGAAGGTGTTGCAGCTGATCCAAAACCAGCGGGCGGGAAAGGCGGATCCCCAATTTTTTTCGCTGTAGGCGGGTGCCCGATCAAACAGATACCGCTGCCCCTGCCACTCCACCCAGCCAGTCGCCCAGCCTTGTGCCATCAAGATCTGCCACCCCGGCTCAAAGACAGGCAGATAGGAAAAGATCCCCATCGTGGCTTGGGGCGGGATCCCGTAGGTATAGAGCGGCTCGATCCGGTAGCTCCAGCGGGTGACGGCTGGGCTGGCGGGGTTGGTGAAAATGCCTTGGTGGAGGGTTTGGGTCAGTTGGTAGCCCATTGGCACCCTATCGAAGAACTGTTCGGGGGGCAAAAGCTGAGGGGATGGGGTTTTAACGCCCCCCCAGTGGCCCAAAGCAAGCCGATCAGGATCCGCCCAAAACCCTTGGATCCCTGGGATCGACCGCCAATCCAAGTCTTCTTGTTCTGCAACGGATCCCAGTACCTGAATCAGCCCGCCGCCCCGTCCACTGACCGCATCCTCAATCGCCAGCATCCAGGCAAAGCCTATCTCCTGCTGAGGCATCTGCACTCGGGTATACCAGCCCTCAAAAAACGGCTGCGATTTCGGGATCCCTAAGCTGCCATGAAAACCCGCATGGGGCACTTCCATCGGTTCAGATGTGTAGCCTAAGTCAGGATCAATTTCCCACTCAGGATCCCAAGAGGACAGACTCACCATGTTATTCAAATGTTATTCAAATAATTGATCGCTTGGTTGATCGCTAGTGCTCTCTGGGATTCTAGCTCTGGGGTTTCTGGGCGGCGATACGGACAAAACGCTCTTCTCGGTAGGGTTGATGGGCCACCACCTCAAACCCCACCCCCTTCAGCATCCACAACAGATCATCAATGGCGTAGCGATTATGCTCACAAAAATGGGTGATCTGATCCGCCAACAGGTCAATATCCGTGGCTGGATCAAACAGGTTCTTTTCGGTTTCAGCATCGAAATAGACCCGAATCGGAGCCCGCACCCAATCCACCAGCATCAACCGTCCCCCCGGCTTGAGCCAGCCATAGGCTGTCTGTAATAACCGAATTGGCTGAATCATCTCATGCAAGACCACCACCGACTGGATCACATCCACCGAATTGGGATCCAAGGGCAACTGCGGATCGTGCAGGTCTGTTTGGCGCAGCTCCACCCCAGGGATCCCGGCCAAAATCTGCCCCGCTTTTTCCAGCATGTAGGGCATCAGATCCACCCCCACATAGCGCCCTTGGGGATACTTTTCCGCCCAGGTTTTCAGAGCTAGCCCCGGCCCCGTACCCAGATCTAAGAGGGTCGGCTGAGGCGGAATCACAGGATCAATATAGGTCTGCCAAAACTGCCAAAACGCAGTATCAAATCGCCCCGGTGTGGTCTGCACCATCAAGTCCGAAAAAGCCGCACCCCGATGGTGGTGTTCGAGCAGGGTCAGGGTATCTGTCATAGAGTCGCCAGCATCCCAGAAAGCTGCTCTCACCATAACAGGGGATCCCAGTCCAGGGCAGCGTGAGAACCGCAGGGAGATTGCCCGCCAGCAAGGCAGTTTGGATAGTAGTCTGGAGGGAGACTTGAGACGGCAGGTTCGATAGGTTTCGACATCACCGCCTGCTAGCTTCATCGTTGGCCCTCTTTTTGAATTCCCTGCATGCCTAATTTGCATCCCCCCATCGAGCCCTTCCAATCGGGTGAGCTGGCCGTCTCGGAGCTGCACACCCTCTATTACGAGCAGGTGGGCAATCCTGAGGGCAAGCCTGTGGTGTTTTTGCATGGGGGCCCAGGCGGCGGCTGCAACGCCACCTATCGCCGTTATTTCGATCCGCAAAAGTGGCGGGTGATCTTGTTTGACCAGCGGGGTTGTGGTCGCAGCCGTCCCCATGCCGAGCTGACGGAGAATACCACCTGGGATCTGGTGGCGGATATTGAGCGGTTGCGGCAGCACTTGGGCATTGACCGTTGGTGTGTGTTTGGGGGCAGTTGGGGTAGCACGTTGGCGCTGGCCTATAGCCAAACCCATCCTGAGGCATGTGTGGGGCTGATTTTGCGGGGCATCTTCATGCTGCGGCAGCGAGAGCTGCACTGGTTCTATCAGGAGGGGGCCAGCAATCTGTTTCCCGATGCCTGGGAGCATTATCTGGAACCAATTCCTGAGTCGGAACGGGAGAACCTAATTGAGGCATACTACCGACAGCTCACCAGCCCGGATCCCGTAGTCAGGCAAAAGGCGGCTCAAGCCTGGTCAGTATGGGAGGCCAGCACCAGCCATCTCTGGCAAAAGCCTGAGTTGATGGAGCGGTTTGCCCAATCGGAGTTCTCGCTGGCCTTCGCCCGCATCGAGTGCCACTATTTCGTCAATAAGGGCTTTTTGACCCATGAAAATCAACTGCTGGAGGGGGTAAAACGGATCCGTCATCTGCCTGGGGTGATCGTGCAGGGGCGCTATGACGTGGTTTGCCCTCCCGTCACCGCTTGGGATCTGCATCGCGCTTGGCCGGAGGCTGATTTTCAACTGATTCCCGATGCCGGACATTCCATGTCTGAACCAGGGATCCAAGCTGCGTTGCTGGATGCGACAGATCGATTTGCGGCTTTGTAGCTTGATGCGCCAGAAAACCTATCCAGAAAACTTCTCCAGAAAACCTATCCAGAAAACTTCTCGATAAAAAGAGCAGCCTGTAGTCTCAGACCAGACCCATGTACCCAAGGATCCAATGCCAGCTCATTTTGACTCTTCTCAATCCATCAGGCCCAGACCGAGATGGCGCAGGCTGTGGGTGGGGCTGGCGATGGTGGCGTTGACATGGGTGTTGGGCTGGTGTGTCTCGGCCCAAGAGGGTCTGAGCCAACGTCAACTGGAGCAATCCGCCTACGTGCGAGCCTGTGGATCCTGTCATGTGGCCTTACCCGCCGAGGTGCTGCCTCGCGATACTTGGCGACGACTGGTACAGGATCCCAATCACTATGGGCAACAGATCGAACCCCTGACCGGGGCGGCATTGCAACTGGCCTGGGGCTACCTTTCAGCGGACTCGCGACTGCTGAATGACTTTGAGTCGGTGCCCTATCGCCTGGGGGAATCTCGTTACTTTACGGCCCAGCACCCCGATGTCACCCTGCCAGATCCGGTTCGGGTCACTTCCTGTATCGACTGCCATCCCAGGGTCAATCTGGGGGACTTTGCCACCCTCACTCCCGAATGGTTTAGGGATCCCGAATGAGCGAGGAGATCCGGTTTCCCACCCAGCCCACCTCGTTGCGCCCGCCGGATTTGGTGGAGGTAATCACCTTGGATCCCACCCTAAGGTTGGACATTCACTATGCCCGTAGCGATAACTTCATTGGCCGTCCAGTCTATGAAGAAGCCCGAGCTTTTTTGCAACGTCCGGCAGCAGAGGCACTGGTGCGGGTGCATCAATCACTCCAGTCGGAGGGCTTGGGGCTGCTGATCTTTGATGGCTATCGTCCCTGGCGGGTGACGCGGATCTTTTGGGAAGAAACGCCCCCGGAGCGGCGTGGTTTTGTGGCCGATCCTCGACGGGGATCCCGACATAATCGGGGCTGTGCGGTCGATTTGACCCTATTTGACCTGACTACCGGGGATCCCTTGCCCATGCCCAGCGGCTTTGATGAGATGACGCAGCGTTCCCACATTCAGTATGACGGCGGTACTGAGTCGGAGCGGGCTCATCGTAGGCGTCTGCAAGCGGCCATGACCGGGGCGGGCTTCACTCCTTTTGAGCCGGAATGGTGGCACTTTGACTACTTTGAATGGGATCTCTATCCGGTGCTGGATCTGAACTTTGCCGAACTGGGATCCTGAAGCCATAGCCCATAGGATTGTGAGAGGTAGTTCACTGCAAGATAGAGAGTCAAGGAACCATAAAGCCCAGCTCACAAAATTGTTCGGTCAAGACCTTAAGATTATCCTAAGATTATTGTTAGGGCAGAGTAGGCTTATAAAGGGTGCTACTCAAACCTTTTCCCGAGCATATCGAGGTCTTATTTGGTTCTTCAACGTGTTGACCAGGATCATCAGGTGGATCCCTCTCTGACTCGCACCTCTCTCAACCTTGTCCTTTTTGTGGCCAAGCGATCTGCCAGTGTCAAGTTAGTTCGGCAGCTCCAAGATCACCTAGCTCAGATGACTGGCGAGTATCCGGCCCAGTTGGAGGTGGTGGAGATTGGGGAGCAGCCCTACCTGGCGGAGCACTATAAGCTGGTGGCCATGCCAGCCTTGGTCAAGACCTTTCCTCAACCAGCCCAAGTGTTGGCCGGCGGAGATCTGACTACACAGCTGGATGTGTGGTGGCCGCGCTGGCAGGGGCAGGTCTCCTTGATAAACCCTCAATCTCACCGGCAATTGGACTGCCAGGAGGAGGCGCCTCATCTACCAGCCTCTAGCAGACAGGATCCATCTGGTCAGCTCCCATTTGACCAACTCCTATTCGACCAACTGCCCACAGAGGCAGCCTTGTTACAGATGTCGGAAGAGATGTTTGGTCTACAACAGGAACGGGATCGCTTGCTCAAGCAATTGCATTTCAAAGACCGGATCCTGGCCATGTTGATGCACGATCTGCGCAATCCCCTCACGGCGGCTTCGATGGCCGTAGAGACCACCCAGCATCAAGAGGAGCTGGATCCAGAGTTTACTCGCTACTGGCTGGAGCAAGCTCGGCAACAATTGCGTAAGATCGATCTGATGACCTGCGATATCTTGGAAGCCTCACGGGGCACCAATGGAGAACTGGTCATTCAGGTCGTTGAACTGGAAGTGGTCGATCTGTGTATGGGGGTGCTGGAGGATTTCACCCATCGGATCCGGGCCAAGTCTTTGACGGTGGAAACCGACTTGCCCAGCAATTTGCCCACGGTGCAAGGGGATCCCGCTAAGATTCGGCAGGTGATTGTCAATTTGTTGGATAACGCCATCAAATACACGCCGACTTCTGGCATCATCTGGGTTTCCGCCCTACATCGCACTGCCCAGAAAATACAAATCACCGTCAGTGATACCGGCCCCGGTGTGCCTGTAGAGGCTCAAGAGCGGATCTTTAGCGATACTGTGCGGCTAGACCGTGACCAAAGCTCGGAAGGGTATGGCATCGGCTTGTCCCTCTGCCGTCGCATTGTGCGTGCTCACTATGGCCAGATCTGGGTAGAAGAAAGAGCTGGGGGTGGCAGTGCTTTTCATTTCACGCTGCCTGTGTATGTCTCTTGACTTTCTCTCTCTGCTTGAGTGAGAAGCTTGCTTGGGAGGTAGGGAGCATGTACCAGCCACTCAGATATCAGATCACTTCCCATTGACCTCGGTCTCATCTCGACCTAAGCTAATAAAGCCTTCGAAGGGTTAATAATTCTTTTCCTCAAATTCAACAGGCGGGCGTAGTTCAGTGGTAGAACGTCAGCTTCCCAAGCTGAATGTCGTGAGTTCGAGTCTCATCGCCCGCTTAGACAAAATCCAGAAATTATTTGTCGAGATTCTCAAATTAGTGTCGCTAGCTTTAATACAGCAGCCGTCATCTACTGGTGGGGAACCCCAGTTTCCGCAGCATCGGCCTAGTCGGTTCAAAACAGAGTCCCTTGGCGTAACTGTGCTTAACCACTTAGCGAACATCCCGGAAGAGTTGCCCCTTGAGAGTGAGTAACAGCACCCTCAGCGGCTATAGCGCACAATATGGCCGGGGGATCTTTTCCAGCACAGCGACAGCAAGCAACAGGATTGTGCCAGGCAACGTTGCCCCATCAAGCCCAGAATGCTTTGTGTCGGTGTCAGGTGTGTCAGTGTCAGGCAGTTCCAATATCTTCGGTGTTAACAATGATTCAGGCAGCTGTCCAACAGGATCCGATAACATCACTCCAGCTTTGAATACCATCCTTAGTCCTCTTGACGACAATGGTGGCTTTATCCCTAGGACATCCGGATCCACAGTCACGATCCAAACTCTATCGCTCCCGGCTGGCAGCCCTGCTATCAATGCTGGGGATCCTACACTTCAAAACTCCCCCCAATCTTGGCCAAAGTGGATCCAGCTTCCCACGTATTGTCAACACCACCGTCGATTTTGGAACTTTTGAGGTGCAAGTTGAGGATCCCTAATTTTGCAGTTGGCGGATTTGCTCTAGGGTGAGTCCGGTCGCTGTAGCAATTTGTTGGGGATCCAGTCCCATCGCCAGCAGGTTACGGGCGGTTTGTTGGATCCCTTCTTGTTTGCCCCGCTGGATCCCTTCTGCCAGAGCCTCCTGCCGCCATTCTTGATAAATCGCTGACTCTCTCATGGTCATCTCTCCCAAAATCCGTTTGACCAACTCTTTATCCAATGCTACCCCTGCCAACACTGCCGTCGCGGCTGCAATATCCGCCCTTACCCCTTCATCCGGGATCCTCTCTATCTGACTCGCCACCTGCCGCAATCGCTCTTCCCCATGTTGGGGATCCATCAACACCATCAATGGTAGTAACCCGGTTAATCCCTGCAATGGATGCCAGCAATGACATTCAATCTCAGTTTCAATCTCTTCCTCCGATTGCGATAGCGACTGCCAATGATCCGCCATACCTTCAAGCGTCGATGCACATGCTCCCCTCTGATGCGCCGCATCGCTAGCTGCTGATTGTCTTGCTTTTGCTCCCTTGTCAGCTCTCTACCTCGTGGCTTTCGATCGGGAATCTTGCTCTTGCCATCTAGCTTCTGTATTCCTTGATAGCCTTTGTCTACCAACACTTCTATTTGCTCTTCAAGTCGTGTCTTGCTTGCCTTGAAAACCCTAAAATCATGTCCTCTCCCTTTGCCAAAACTTGTGCCAATAATCTGCCCACTTCCCTGCTCAACTGTCATCTGTGCTTTTAGGGTGTGACACTTCTGCTTGCCGCTGTAATAATCCCGCTGTTTTTTTAGGCCGTTCAATCTCAACTTCAGTCCCGTCGATAACAATCACCTCATATCCCGCTTCCCTCAGCTTCTTTTTGCCGGGTAGATGAAACTCTGGACCTCCAGCCAAAAGCTTTTCTCCTTTGTGGACAATCCGACAAACGGTTGATTCATGGATCCCTGCATCTTGGCCAATGTGAAAGTAGGTGCGCTACTCTCGCCAATAACTCAGGCAAATCAGCAGTTGCTCAGCAACACTCAGCTTGTTTTGTCCCCCTCTGTGTCCTTGCCGCTGCAAGTGAGGG
>JAAUUM010000141.1 GCA_012031565.1 Synechococcaceae cyanobacterium SM2_3_2 | reverse complement strand
AGGCTCAAACCTATGGATCCAACCTGCGCTACTACCTTGCCCCTTTGGGATCCCAGGTGAACGTATCTCCTCTTTGGGGTATCGGCAGCTCCACCAATCTGACCAAGACTGGGGCACTGTGCAGCTGGGCGCTCATGCGGTTTTTATTCCAGCCTCAGGGGCTGCCGACCTGACCGTCAGTTACTCTTGGCTCACCCCCACCGATGCGGATCAACCCACCAGCACCTTGGCCCAAGTCACCACCGCCTACACCATCACCCCCGATCTGCGGGTGGGCGCTCGCTATCGCTATGAAGGGAATCACCTCGATCAGGATGCTACCTTTGGGCTAATCGTGGAATGGATCCCTTAGACTCCTGGTCTGGACTGTTCGCGGTGATTTGCTAGTTAAGTTTGATCGTTCATACAGGGTGGGTGCATGACAGAAGTGGTGTTGATCACAGGGGCGTCGGCGGGTATTGGCAAGGCCACCGCTTTTGCCTTTGCGGAGCAGGGATCCCAGTTGGTGTTGGCGGCTCGGTCGGCGGAGCCCCTCAAGCAGGTGGCCCTGGAGCTAGAGCAGACCCTAGATGCCGAAGTGCTGGCGGTGCCCACTGATGTGACGGATCCCGAGCAGGTGTCGGCCCTGATCAGCCAAGCCCTAGAACGATTTGAGCAGATCGATATCGTGGTCAACAATGCCGGTATCTGCATGAGCGGCCCCACTGTTGACAGCACCCTAGAGCAGTGGCAGCAGGTGATGGCGGTCAATTTTTGGGGCTATGTTCATGTGATTCGGGCGGTATTGCCTCACCTGATCGAGCGTCGCAAAGGCCAGATCGTCAATGTGGGATCCCTGGGGGGCAAGCTGCCGATTCCTCAGATGACGGCCTACTGCGCCAGTAAATATGCGGTGGCCGGCCTGACGGAAGCCCTGCGGATGGAGCTGGCAGGACACAGTATCGAGGTGATCGGGATCCATCCCGGCATCGTCCAGAGCGAGTTTTTGCAGCGGGCGATCTTTACCGATCCTGTGGCAGGCAAAGCCCAAATGGAAAGTGCTTTGACTGGCCCCTTTGTAAACAGCTCTGAGGAGGTCGCAGAAGCGCTGATTCAAGCCTGCCGTCAGCACAAAACGGATGTCACGGTGGGCCTGTCTCAGCTAGCGGTGGGAGCCTATCGCCTCTTTCCAGAACTGGTCACCGCAGCTTTGAGCACTGTCAAATCCTAATCCGCTCATCTCTGCTGGGATCCCTGGTGTTGCCAATAAGCCAATAATCGGCAATCGAGTAACCCAATTCCGCCATCATGTGCCGCAGCAGGGGCAAGCTGAGGCCGATCACATTGCCATGACAGCCCTCGATCCGCTCCACAAAGATGGATCCCAGCCCATCAATGGCAAAACAGCCCGCACAGGCCAGCGGTTCCTCTGTAGCAACATAGGCGCGTATCTCTTCATCGCTGGGCTTGGCAAAAAAGATGCGAGTCAAGCCATAGTGAACGATGTGTTTGCCGGTGCTGGTGTCGATCAGGGCATGGCCCGTGAATAGTTCCCCCACCTGCCCTCGCATCTGCCGCCAACGGTTTTCCGCCTCTTGGGGGCTATCGGGCTTGCCATAAATCTGGCCATGCAGATAGAGCACCGAGTCTGCCCCCAGCACCAAAACAGGGTCAGGATGACGAGCAGCCACCGTCACGGCTTTTTGCTCAGCCAGAGCCTTAACCAAGGCCACCGGATCTGTCGATTGCACCTGATCTTCGTCAAAGCCACTGGGCTCCACCGCAAACGGGATCCCCGCATTGGTCAATAATTGGCGGCGGGCCGGAGACTGAGAGGCCAAGATCAACGGCGGCAATCGTGAGGGCGACATGGGATCAGGATCCTTCAGCACAAATTGGCAAGTCAGGCTAGTCCACCCCCATAATGCCACTGTCACGACAACCTACCCCTCATTGCTACTGGGGATCCAAGACCGCCAAAGCAGTGCCCTGATAATAGTGGCCCAAGATTTGCTGATAGCTCCAACCCTGTTGGGCCAGACTAGCTGCCCCCCACTGGCTCATGCCAATGCCATGACCAAAGCCTCGCCCATTCACCACAAATCCCGCCGAGCCACCCGCCAAGCTGGCCGTCGTAGCACTGCTGCCCCCGATGGTGAACATGGTGCTCTTTAGACCCATTCGCACTCGAAAATCACCGGCACTGATCTCCCGTTGACCCTGAGAGCCGTGGATCCGCACCCGCATAGCACGACCAAAGGGCGACCGCTGGCTCACCTCTACACTGGTGACTGAGCCAATACCAGAGGCCGCCTGTTGCAGTTGCTGGGAGGATAGGGGCACCGTCCAGCTAAACACAGGGGCGTTACTGTCATAGTCGGGCACCCCTTTGAGGTAAGGCAGAGGCTCCAGCCAGACATTGGCCACATCTTCGGTATGGCCACCGGAGGAGGAATGGAAAACAGCATTGATCAGCTCGCCGCTGTAGGTCACCACCTGAGAGCTGGTGTCACGAGCTGCCGCCTGGGTCAGGTTAGATTCGGCATCCACCCCCTTGTAGACCTGCCACATTTGATCCACCCCCAGGTCATAGGGACGATCCAGTCGCAAATTGCGGTGGAACAGGGCATAGGTACGAGATGCGACCGCTTGGGCTCGCAGCGCTTCGGTGGGAAAGCGGTGCCCCATCTCGCTGCCAATGACGCTGGAAACATAGTCATCCAGACCCACCTGATTGATGGCCACCACCCCCTGTTCTCCGGGGATCAGCTCCACCAACCCGCGATACCAATGGCGGTTGATAAATACCAAGCCATCGCTGCTGCTGGGCTGGATAAACAACCGGGATCCATTGGCTTCCCCCACCTGTACCGATGAGCCGGAGCGGGTGGCCCGAACCGGGGTCATGGCACTGAGGCTGCCAATCGGCTGACCTTGGTCATCCAGGATGCGGGCATCGGTGGAGCTGCCCAGAGTGACGCTGGGGCTATTGACCGCCACCCCCACCCGCATCAACACCTGACGAGCTGAGGCGGGCAACGACAGCCACAACATCAGCCACAAGCCCAAACTCAGGGCACGCAGCAGGGATCCCAGCGTTTGGGAAGAGTTCACAAATAAAGGCATGGGTGAAGAAGGGAAACACAACCTAGGAACAGCGGGATCCCGTCAGACAGGGCTCAAGATCCCTAGTTATTTTCTCGTCAAGGGGGCAAGACTGATCGCTAGCAAGACAGAATCCACACCCGACCATATCAAAATCTCATGATGAAAACATCCACTTTTCAGCGCCAACTTCAGGGGCGTTTCCCTCATCTTGGGATCCCTAGTCCAGCCCAATCAGCCTCAGGTAAAGCCCCAACAAAGGCTTGCCCCAGAGTGCTGCCAAGCCACCCCCCAGCGCCAAATACGGCCCAAATGGGATCGGTCTACCCCATTGCACCCGCCGCCACCGCATCCCCACCAAACCCGCCACCGCCCCCAACCCACTGCCAAGCAGGAGAGTGAGCAGGGATCCCTGCCAGCCAATCCACATGCCGATCATCGCCAGCAATTTGCCATCCCCCAAGCCCATCGCCTCTTTCTTGAGGATCCCACGGGCCAGCAGCCCCACCAGCTCCAAGCTCCAAATCCCCACCACCATGCCCAGGATCCCGTCGGTGAGGGAGGCCAACACTCCAGCGGATTCGTCCGCCTGCCAGCCCAAAACGATCCGCACCCCAATCCCTACCACCAGCCCCGAACGGGTCAGAGCCTCCGGCAGTAGAAAAGTTTCCAAATCGATCAAGGCCAGCGACACCAGCCAGCCCCACAGCAAAGCCAGACTAGCCGCCTGCCAGCTCAGCCCCAGCACAGCAAAAGAGAGGGCAAACAGCCCCATCGTCAACGCTTCTACAGCAGGATAGCGCCAGGAGATCGGGGCATGACAGTGGCGACAACGACCCCGCAGCCACAGCCAACCCAGAATGGGCACATTCTCAGTCGGCCCCAGCGGTGTTTTGCAATGGGGACAATGGGATCCCGGCTTGATCAGGGATAGACCCCGAGGCACCCGATAGACCACCACATTCAAGAAGCTGCCAACACAGGCTCCCACGTAGAGGATGACCGCCCAAATCAGCAGGTAAAACCCGACCATCTGCATCCCGCCCTTGCTCATGACTGGTCTATGCCAGCTTAGGATGCCCAGATACTAGGATGCACAGGCTAGACCGGGCGGGCTTCCAGCATATCGACAGGAATAAACAGCTCGTGAGGCAGCAAGATGGGATAGTCGGAGAAAATCAAGTCGCCGCGCAGGGTATTGCGGTGGATCACCACACCACGGGGAGATTGAATCACCACGTCAGGGCGAAGCTGCACATGATCTTCATAGATTTGTTTGGCGGCCTTGATCACATTGATTTCCATGCCAGCGGCTCCACATCTCTTTCAACTGCGGGGACAAAGCCCTCAAAATCTCTATCTACAATAGCTGTAAATAGCGGCAGTTGGTGGCAAGTTACAGAAAAGGCACTGTATGTAGTGTGAGAGCCTCAGTAGGGATCCCAGATTATGATCGGCACCTGCTCAACCCATTAGAACGGGATCTTGAACTTCTTGCTGTTCTTTTGCTTGACATCTTGCTCCCGCAGCCGCTTCAGCATTTTCTGGAAGTACTCGGCCAAATACTCCTCCAAGGTGGTCAAAGACTTGGGATCCACATCCAGAATCTCGTACACAGCCGCCATATCGGCAGACATGGGTTCCTCTGCCGCAATCACCTCCGCAAAGGCTAAGCGGTCGGCAATGTTCCAAGACCATTCAAAAAACTGCAAAACCTTGCGGGTGCCTCGCAGCAGACCCAGGGGCATGGTGCTGACCTTGGCCTTTTTGCTAGAAAGCTGCTCACAGAGGGCAATGATCTCGCGGGCTCTCCAGGCTTTGGATCCCGCTAGAGGCAAACGACGACCGATCGCAGCCTCACAGCCCAGCGTCGCCACCACAAACCGGGCCACATCTTGGGTATCTAAGTAGGCAGTTGGGATGGTTTTTTCTGTAACCCAGACCACCTGCTCTTCCAAGATGGGAATGGCATATTGGCCAATCAACCCCTGCATAAATCCACAGGGCCGCAAGATCGTGTAGGGCAGCGGCGATTGGGTCAGGTAGTTTTCGATGTGGTGCTTGAAGTGCATCAGGGGCACGTTGGCATACTCGTGGTCAGCCCCCATCAAGCTCAAAAAGACGAATTGC
Organism: Synechococcaceae cyanobacterium SM2_3_2; assembly: GCA_012031565.1. GTDB lineage: Bacteria > Cyanobacteriota > Cyanobacteriia > Thermostichales > Thermostichaceae > JAAUUM01. Next base: position 4,777 of record JAAUUM010000141.1, on the reverse strand, counting down.
TTGACCTGAGCCGCTCGGGCCGCATTGATCAGGGCCACCTTGCCATCCCAATCCACCTGGCGGACGCTGAGGGCATCACCGGGGCGGGCGGTGGCGCAATCGATTACAGCATCCATACCCTCCAGGGCATCTTCTATGGAAGCAGGCCGCATCAAATTGCCCGCCTGGATATGGGATCCCCACTCGCTGAGGAATGAAGCCTTGGCTGGACTGCGAACAAAACTGGTCACCCGATGGCCAGCCTCAATGGCGCAGCGCACCACCTGACGACCCAATGTACCTGTTGCTCCCACCACCAATACATTCATAAACTTTGCATTTCTTAACTTTTGTAATAGCATACCAGACGGGATCCCGATTTAGGGAAGCTGGTCAATGGCTTCTTTGGAGCCAGCTCAGTCGCTCACTTTGGCACAAGATCGCCAATCAAGGGGGAGTAAAGGGTTTATCAACAGAAACTAGGGCAACATGACTGCTGCCCCAAATGGGTGGATTGAAGGTAACTCTCTAGAGGCAGATCCCCAGGCTTCTGGCTGTTCTCAAGAAACCCTAAGAGGCTGGATCCAGCTCTTTCTCAAAAAACCAGCGGGTGCTGCCGTCTTCAAACTCCACCACAAAGCCAAAGCTACTGCCATCCACCACACGCCGAGCCAAAATAGTGCCGGTTTGTCCCACTAGAGCAGTGGCTTCCGGGGTGCTGCGCTCACGGACGGTGCGGATCCGTACTCTGTCGCCGATTTTGGGTAGGGTCATCATAGGATTCAACCAGGGGGGACGGGAAGGGGTTGTGTCTGCAAAGAGTGGGCAAAAAGACTGAACATTTAGCAGAGTCAGGACTGGGATCCCTTTAGCTCAATTGTTATCAGGCTGTGTTATTGGGCTGAAGCAGCCACAAAAATCCTACGGCAAAAGGGATCCCTTTGGGCTGGGATAGATGGGGCCCATGCTCAAGCTGAAACAAGGGCTGAAATGATGACCGAGCCGTACTTACTGAATATGTTTACTAGCTGTGCTTACTGGCCCATGGCGTTGATCATGTAGTCAAAGTAGGGGGCAGCCTCAGCAGCGCCGTCTGCATCCAAAAGACTGAGGGCAGCTTCTTTCAGGAAGATGATGGCATCGATCATGCCGGGGATGGGCACGTTGAGGGAGTTGTACATTTCCCGAACGCCGATCAGGCCCGTGCTTTCGATCGGATCCTTGGTGCCTGAAATAATGCCATAGGTGGCGAGACGGAGATACCAGTCGTAGTCCCGGAGGCACTGATTATAGCGCTTGTCGCCGTAGGCGTTCCCCCCCGGCTGGATATAGTCGCGTCGTTTGTTAAAGAGGCGTTTTTGGGCCTCGTCAATGATGCGCTTTTTGTTTTCGGTAAGGATCTGAGCGACGGCCAGACGCTTGGCCCCGGTGGACATATAGCTACGCACACCGTCTAGTTCGCCCACCGACAAATAACGAAGCTCGTCGTCAGCCACCACAATGGCTTGGTTGATCACACTCACGGGTCATCTCCTGGTTTGCTAACAGCTTCCCATCCGCAAAGAGACGGGCGAGAAATTTTTTCTTATAGCGTTTATCCTACCGGACTGCTTCCCTCTATAAAAGTTCTTTAGGAAGTGTTGCGGGGGCGATGTCAGACCTTGATCCTGTTTCCCATCGATGAGTCTCTTCTCTCAGAGGATGTCGTCAAAATATCTTACCCCACAAGATAATGCACCTGATTTGAACGGCAACCAGATAAGAAGCACTATTTTTCGCATACCGTGTGGCTATGCCAAGCCACTGCTTGAGTCCCAGAAACGCATTAGACCTCTTGCACGAATAGTTTTTTTATCGTTTTGAACATCAAAAATTGCCTTAAATCAAGGGGTTCAGCGAAGTGTGGTTCGATTCATGCAAGAGGTCTACTGCCTAATCCGCGCAAAGCCAAGTTCGGATCCATTTGAACAAAATTTGTCGATCACAGGATTTAGCCTGACTGGGGGATCCCTGGGTTCATCCAACTATCTTGATCCAATAACCCAGGGATCCTACCGGGATCCCGAGTAATCTAAGGCCCAAGCCAAGGTCTCGATCACCTTTTGGGATCGGAGATGGGCCATGCAGGGATGTCCTTCCACCAGACATGACTCATTTTTGAACCGTTGCTCCCAACAGACATCACACCGGAATTCAGAGCGAGGGATCCTGACATGAGGGAGACGGGGCGCCCAGAGATGCAACGGGCTGGCTCCCACCCCATCGGCATCATTGCCAAACAGTCCCACCGTGGGACACCCAACCGCCGCCGCAATATGCAAGGGCCCAGCATCCACCGAAACACAGGCTTTGGCCCGCTGAAAAGCCCCGGCCAATTGGATCAACGAGGTCTTACCCCGCAGATCGCTCATGTCGGTCTGGGCCAGCAGATCATCCTCAGTGCCATCGCTGTGGTAAAGCTCCTGCTGTTTGGCGGGGGCACTGCCCACCAGACCCACCGATAGCCCCTGGGCTTGACACCAGCGAATCAAGTCGAGCCACCCCTGGGATCCCCACATCTTGGCGCGGCGGGTAGTGGTGATATGTACTAAGACATCTGGCACCTCAAAGCCGGGATCCTCAGCAGGTAACTCTAGCCGCCAAAAATCGGTCTCCACATAGGCCAACCGACAAAAAATCTCCCCAATATAATTGCTGGTCAGTAGGTCACGATGGCGTTCTAAAAAAGCCAAACTATTCCACTGGTCATCCGCTAGCATCCGTTGCACAGGATCCGAGCCGGAATCTAGCTTGCGCCGAAAATCAATCGTCAGCCCACCGCCCGCCAAGTATTGAGGCCGCAAGGCTGTCACCGCCACTAAGTTAAGTTCGCTAAACTCATCACAATTGATGGCCAGATCATAGGGGCCACACTGAGCAATCTGGTCATTGACATGACGGCTGAGGGCCATCAAAAAATCTGCCCGTCGAGTGTGAAGCGGAAAATGGGCATCGATATAGGGGCAGTGCCGCTCAAAATCTGCTGTGATCTCGCTGCCAAAGAAGTCCAACGTGCAGCCGGGATATTTTTCCTTCAGGCCCCGTAATAACGGGATGGTTACAACAAAGTTACCCACCTTAGAAGAAGAGAACACCGCCAGATGAGGCTGAGGCCGCAGGGGCTGATTGGTAAACCGTTCCATCTGGACAATCTCCTCAGAGAATGGGAAAACTAATGACTGTGGAGCTGAGTCCGGGGATCCCAGTGGCAAGGTTGGTTATCGGACAAGGGTTTTTGGCCCAGACCTTTAACCTATTGAGTGCAAGATGAAGCAAGTACAAGATGGATTTATATCTGGGATCTATTCTTGGTCTGGCCCAACTTTCTGCTCCAGAAAAGGAAGGCTGTACCAATGTACCAAGCTGCTTGACCGCTCGCTCATGGTGGGTCAGAGCATAAGCCAGGGATCCCTAAAGAGCTGAGTCCCTGCATAGACTGCGGCATAAACTATAGTTTTGGGTGATGGGTATTTGCAATGGCTGAGGATCCGCGTTCTTTTTCATCTGATCAGACTGGAGATGAGGGAGAGCCAACCTCTTGGCCCACATCCTCAGATTCATCGAGTTCTCAATCATCAGAGGCTGACTCATCTTCTGCTGAAGGCTCTGCACAGCCCAAAGGGGATCCTAAAGATGCGATCTTGCCTGAGGAGGAAACCCTTGATCCGTCCGCCGATGGAGATCTATCCGGTGATGATATTGCCGAGCGGTCTCATCTCAGCGAAGCCCTAGAAGATTATCTCTATGTGTATGGGTTTGCGGGCAACTGCCGCCTGGGTAGTTTGGTGATTCCTCCCATCCATCCCCTCGATCCTGCTGGAACCACCCTCGATAGCCTGATCCAGTATTGGTTGGGGATTGACCGTCGCCGCTATGCCAGCCTGCCCTTTTTTGTCCGCAAGGCCAAAGTCAATGCCGCCCATCAGCGGGAATTACGGGCGCTGCGTGACCAGTTGGTGCCGGTGCTGGATCCCCCCTATACCCGCCAGTCGATTGAGGATAGCCGCAATTTATTTCTATTGATGGATGCCTTTGACCGCATCACCGGGATCCAAAATCGGGTGCGCCGCTTGCTCAAGCAGGAGGTGGCCAATCGTCTGCCAGGGATCCCGTCTGCATGATCGCATTCTTGCAAGGCAGCTTAGCCGCTCTGGAACCGGGAGACCGCAGTGCGTTGATTCTGGCCGTCGGGGGAGTCGGCTATCGCATCCGAGTGCCCCAGCGCACCCTGAAGCAAGTGCCACCCCTGGGGGATCCCGTGCAGATTTTCACCCATCTGGCGGTGCGAGAGACCGAGATCACCCTGTATGGATTTCTTACTGCCTCTGAGCGCGATCTGTTTGGGGAGCTGATCAAAGTATCGGGGGTTGGCCCCGCTATGGGCTTAGCTTTGCTCAATACCCTCAGTCTGGCCGACTTGGTGCAGGCGATTGTCTCCAACAACACTCGTGTGCTGGCCCTGACGCCGGGGGTAGGGGCCAAAACGGCACAACGGCTGGCCCTCGAACTCAAGACCAAACTGGCGGACTGGCGACTACAGGCGGGCCTCAGCCCCAGCCTCATCAACACCGTCTCAGCCGACCTGCGAGAAGAAGTCGAGATGGCTCTTTTGGCGCTGGGCTACCGTCCCAACGAAATCACCGAGGCCATCACCACCCTCAGCCGCCGTGCCTGACTGAATCCACGGATGTTTGGATCCGGGAGGCCATTGCCTTTTTGTCCCGCTAGAGATCTACTCTCAGCACCTACTCGCAGCAAG
>JAAUUM010000140.1 GCA_012031565.1 Synechococcaceae cyanobacterium SM2_3_2 | reverse complement strand
GAGTAGATTTCAAGATGCTCTAGAAGGTAGTCACAGTATTGACGAAGGGTCCAATCGGGATGGTCTGCTACCATTTGGACGATAAAGTCTCGATGAGGGAATAGTTTCCCAGGTTTAGTGGGGCCAGGCTTAAGAGGGGTTAGGTCTTGAGTGTCTCGGTCCTGATTGAGGTACTTCTGGACAGTAACAGGACTCATCATAAATTGTTGAGCCAGTTTACGAATTGAGATATTACCGAGATGGTGGGCAGTGACGACTTTCTGGCGGATATCTAGGGGGTAACGACTCATGTCAACAGGAGATTCAGTTTTTTAAAGCTTACCACAGAACGTCTCATGTATATCATGAACAGGCTGTATGTCTTCTGGAAAAAGCAAGAGCTGAAAATCGAGTGAAAACTGTAAATACAGTGTAGATAGAACTACCATCGATAGCTACAATAATCAGTCTCACATGAGCAGGCTGATATTTTTGTCCTAACCCAGCCTTGATGTCTGCCAGTCTTGTTTTTCTTTGCCATCATTCGAGGTGCCCAGTAGTGATAGACAGTTGATTGAGGAGGCAAGTCATGGGGCAACATTTTCCACTGACACCATTACGTTGAACGCACCAGATGCCGTTGAGAATCTCCCTGAAATCTACCTCAATGGGATGTCCAAACCCTTTAGGGTGAGGCAGCAAGGGCCTTCTGAACCTGCGCTTGAGTCGAGATTATGAACAACTGGGGGCAACGACGGAATCTTGGGTCTATTTGGGCATGGTGAGATTGATGCTCAGAAGGTTATATTGAGCTTCTTCTACATCTTTTAGCCATAATTGTTAGAATTAGGCTCTGTTATTTCAGCTCTCATGCCCCCTATGAATCAACTGGATCGGCCCAAGTGGGTTGCTGTGGTCACCGGGATCCTGGCCATTGCTGTCAGTGTTGGCTACTTAATCTTGGTGCAGTTGATCGACTATCGCGGATCCTTTGAACCTGCTCCTGTGGGGATGATGCTGCGAATCTCCCGAGCCGCTGCGACAGGGATATCGAGCCTTGGCTAAATCTGTGCCCGCCTCTGCGGCTGATTTTTTAACCGCCAGCTATGACTATCCCCTGCCCCCTGAGCATATTGCCCAGACTCCAGCCAGCCCTCGGGATCATGCCCGTTTGCTGGTGATTCAGTCCCAGAGCCATCACCACAACCACTTTTATGATTTGCCCGACTGGCTCCAATCTGGAGATCTGTTGGTGCTCAATGACACCCGCGTCATCCCGGCTCGGCTCTATGGCCACAAGGTAACAGGGGCACAGATTGAGATCTTGCTGTTGGAGCCGCAAACCCAGGATCCCGCTCAACTGGGATCCACTTGGCTTTGTCTGGTCAAGCCCGGTCGGCGCGTCCGAGTGGGGGATCAGCTTCAGTTTGCCCACGGGTTAACTGCTCAGGTGCTGGCCAGTGATTCGGAAACAGGCGGTCGAATTTTGGCGTTTAGCTGGCCTGATGGGATCCCGTTCGAGCACGTGCTGGAGCAGGTGGGGGAGATGCCCTTGCCCCCCTACATCACCAGCCGCGAGAGCACGGCCAGCGACTATCAGACGATTTGGGCCAAAGCTGCCGGATCAGTGGCCGCCCCCACCGCTGGACTGCATTTCACCTCAGACTTGTTGCAGGCGTTGCAGAGCAAGGGGATCCAGACGGCGTATGTGACACTGCGGGTGGGCTTGGGGACGTTTCGGCCTGTGGAAGCTGAGGAGATTTTGGCTCATCAGATCCATCGAGAGTGGCTTCAGGTGCCCGCTGCAACCGTGGAGGCGATTGACCAGACCCGCCAGCGGGGAGGACGCGTCATTGGGGTGGGCACGACGGTCGCCCGTGCTTTGGAAAGTGCTGCCCGACAGGGATCCCAGCCTCAGCAGGAGGGCAGGAAACTGCAAGCGTGGCAGGGCTACAGCACGTTATTTATCTATCCCGGCTATGAATGGCAGGTGCTGGACGGATTGATCACCAATTTTCACCTACCCCGCTCCAGTTTGATGATGATGATCAGCGCCCTCACGGGCCGAGAACGGCTGTTAAGTCTTTATGCCGAAGCCATTGCCCAGAACTATCGCTTCTACTCTTTTGGAGATGGCATGATCATTTTGCCGAATTAGAGGCGAATTGAGGCGATTGCTGGAGAGATCAAGGAATCCTGAACTTACAGAATATACCTTGACATTTAGGATTGCAGCCTCTGAAGACCGAGCTGGGGAGAACTTATCTACCGCTATCTCGCTAGGGGTTTAAGATGGGGAATCTTGATCTTAAGGGACAACGCCCCGACTGGGATCTGCCACCATCGTTAGGCCACAGATCGTTAGGTCACAGTTAGAGTGGATCGAGCTGAATCGAAGTCTACAAGTTTGAGCTGATCTAAAGCCCCATGATCGAAGTTGAAGTCCACCAACAGTTGCAGCATCTGTTGCGGCAGTCGCCCGAGATGGCTTGGCCGCACCAGTTGACCATGGCACGCATGGTGGCGCGGGGGTTACGACTGGGGCGCAATGCCCTGATTCAGGTGCCAGGGGGCACTCATCATCGGCTCAGCTATCTGCTCCCCGCGCTGATGTGGCCGGGATCCACCGTGGTCTGTGTGCCGGAAGCCGTCCAACAAGACATTTTGCGAGAAGAGATCCCCTGGCTTCAGCAGGCGCTCGACCTGCACAAGCCTGTCCGACAGATCAGCCGCTGGCCAGAGCGGGGGTTTGACGGGTTGGCATTGGTGGATCCCTGTGTTTGGTTGCAGGCTCAGCTTTCGCCGGATCCAGCCCAAAAGGGCAATTTTCCCGCCGGGATCCCGGTGGTGATCGATGGGGCCGAGCATCTGGAGTCCTGGGCGCGACAGGTCTTGACCACGCAGGTGGGGGCGGCGGATTGGCTGACCTTGCAGATGGCCTATCCCCATTATCGGGAGCGGATTGCGGAGGCTCAAATTCAGCTATCCCTATCCCTATTGCGGCGTCCCGGTCGGCGGCTCCGGTTGCACCAAGACGAACTAGGGATCCTGCGATGGATGCGAGATCTAGTGGTGGGGCCAGCCGTGGACTCAGATATGGGATGCCTGGATCCCGGCTGTCCTGATCTGTGGCGGCAGATCCTCCCCGCATTGGATCAGCCCCACCAGCTGTGGTCGGCGGAGGTGTTGCACGAAACGGGGCAGGTGTTTGTGCAAGTGTGCCCGGTGGCGATCGAATCAGCCCTGCGCCCGCTGTGGACTGAACAGCCTTTTGTATTGGTGGGAGAAGGCTTGGATGTGGAGCGGGAGGCTCTCGCCTATCGGGAGCGGTTGGGATTGCCCCCCTTAACGACATTGCGATTTTGGCAGACGGCCCAGGATCCCTTGCCGGTGGTGGTGCCGCGTCTGCCGGTGCCCAATAGCCCTCACTTTCAGACTCAGCTGGGGCCAGTGCTGAAGCATTTAATCTGTGAACACAGTGGATCAGCGGTGGTATTGGTGTCAGATCGGCCCCTACAGGCGCAGATTGGGGCCGACTTAGCTGCCGAATTTGGCTCCCGAGTCCAAGTCAATCGTCACCACCAGCGGGAACGGGGCATTCTTGTAGGAGATTGGGACTATTGGCTGCGTCACAAAGAGAGCTTCGCGGTGCCGCAACTGCTGGTGATGGTGACGTTACCCTTTCCCTCCACCGAAGATCCCGATGTGGCGGCGCGGGTAGACTATATGCGCCAGCAGGGGCAAGACTGGTTTCGCTCTTACCTAATGCCCCTAGCGGCGGCCACCATGCAGCGGGCCATCTCCCCCCTGCGACCCGGATCTACACTTCGGCACAGCGAGGATCCCATGCCCGTGGTGGCAATCTTAGACAATCGCATCGTCACCCGCAGCTATGGATCCCATCTGTTAGAGGCTTTGGGGCCGACGATTCGGACGCATGTGGAATCTCTGTTGGTTTGAGAGATAGGGTGTAGGTTGATCTGGCGCTCCGGGAGATAACGCTGATGTCGAGGTTAATTCGCGTAGGTCGTGACGGCAATTTGGTGCTGCCGCCGGACGTGTTACAACATCTGCCAGGGGGTGCGGATGTGATGATGTCCGTTGAGGTGATGGCAGGTGGGCAGGTGATGCTCAATCCTGTTGTGGATGTGGAGACCTATTCGCCAGAACGACAGCAGGAGTTTGCTGAAGCCGATCAAATGACAGCGGGCGAGACAACAAGGGTGCGTCAGGTTTTGGCAACGTTACGGTGAAACGCCTATTTTTAGATGCCAACATCCTCTTTTCAGCAGCACTGACGCCAGGGGGACGTAGTTCTAACTGTTTGAGCTGTCTCGGGCTGGGCTTTGCGGTTTGGTGACATCAAGATATGCCCTGGGTGAGGCTACTCATAATTTGAGCCTCAAGGCTGAACAGGCACTGGTGATATTAGAACACCAGCTGCTGCAAGAGGTGCAGATGGTGCTAGACCCTACCCCAGAGAGGCTGGCCCAACTGGAGCGCTGGGTGAATCTGAAGGATGTACCGATTTTGGCCGGAGCGGTGGACTGTGAGACGGATGGATTGGTAACGGGCGACAAACGTCATTTCGGCAGCTTTTATGGCTCTGAGATCGAAGGAGTCCAAATCCTATCCCCTCAAATGGCAGTGGCAATGCTGATTGCAGAGGCTGAAGTCTTATTGAATAACAGGGATCCCGATGGAACGTGAATCGATGGACTGGAAACATAGCCCCCTTACTCCCTATCGTTGGCATCTCTTGCTCTGTGCCGATCAGACCAAGCCCAAGTGTTGTGACAAAGCAACGGGCCTACTCGCATGGGACTATCTCAAACGGCGGATCAAAGAACTGGGGCTAGAAGCCGGGATCCAAAAAGTCCATCGCACCAAGGCCAATTGTCTGCGGGGGTGTGATGTCGGGATCCCTGGCCCTGTTTTGCTGGTCTATCCCGGCGGTTGGTGGTACCGCGAGGCCACCCCTGAAGTCATTGAGCAGATCTTGCAGCAGCACCTTTTGAACGGGATCCCGGTGGACAGTCACCTCGTCGCCGCCGATACTCTGGATCCCTCCCCTATCCTTCCTGAGAGCGAACCCGTCCCCCATCATGCCCCTGACTAATCTCCCCCAGACTCATTTCAACCCCAGTCCAGACGGTAGTCCAGATGATAGTCCAGAAGATGCAGAGTCCTTGTCCGCTGATGCCATGCAATCGGGGCGGGAGGACGATCGGGATCCTCAGGATCCCGGTGATTTCTTAGGCCCAGCGCCCTTGATTCCCGTCGCCCCAGCGGGGTTTCGCTCCGGCTTTGTGGCCTTGATCGGGCGACCCAATGTGGGCAAGTCCACCCTGATGAATGCCTTGGTGGGTCAAAAGATCGCCATCACGTCTCCTATTCCCCAGACCACCCGCAACCGCCTGCAAGGGATCCTGACACTGCCCCAGGCCCAGCTGATCTTGGTGGATACCCCCGGCATTCATAAGCCCCATCATCGGCTGGGGGAGATCCTTGTCCAAAATGCCCAGGCAGCCCTACAAGTGGTGGATGCCATCGTCTTTGTGGTCGATGGTTCCGTCATGGCTGGTCGTGGAGATGAGTTTATCGCCCAACGGTTGCCCGCTCAGATTCCCCGCTTGGTGGCCTGCAATAAAGCCGATCTCATGCCAGCGGATCCCAAACTTGAGAACCAATTAGCCCAAAGCTATCAAGATCTCGTGCCGGGTGCGCCCTTGGTGCAGGTCTCCGCCCTGGATGAGGGATCCCTAGATCCATTGTTGAACCAGATCATCGAGCTACTGCCGACTGGCCCGTATTACTACCCCCCCGATCTGGTCACGGATCAGCCGGAGCGATTCATCATGGGGGAACTGATTCGGGAGCAGATCCTGGCCAACACCCGCGAGGAGGTGCCCCACTCCACCGCCATCACCATCGATCAAGTGGAAGAAGCCCCCAGCATCACCCGCATCCTCGCCACCATCACCGTAGAGCGGGATTCTCAAAAAGGGATCCTGATTGGCAAAGGGGGCACCATGCTCAAAACCATCGGCCAGGGATCCCGGCTGCAGATCCAAAAGCTGGTGATGGGCAAGGTCTACCTAGAGCTGTTTGTGCGGGTGCGGCCCCACTGGCGACAATCGGCGGGGCTGCTGCGGGATCTGGGCTATCGGGTAGAAAAAGATTAGATCAACTCAGGCTGGGATCTCAGCTAATACTCAGGTAATCCTTAGTTTGCCCCTTGGGATACCAGCTAGGGGAGTTCAGCCGAGAAACTGACCATAGGCTTCTGTCCAGAAGGATCCCATCTGAGATGATCAAAGTAAAGAAGAAAGGATAAGTCCGAACCAGCTCAGATTGGACAGCAGGATCCTATAGAATAAATAACTGCTAGATAACTGCCCATACTTTAGGGTTCTCACGGGATGTAACGCTCTACCTTATTGAGGTTCAGCCCCGCGATCACCGTATCTGCAATCACCTTAGGATCTCAAGACCACTCCACAGCCGAGCAGTCTCAGAATCGGCGGGTATTGCAGCGTATTCTGTCCCCAACCATTTACGCTAGTCCAGAGGGAGCTTATGAGTGCCGATGAGATCTACAGCCGCGTCCGCAAAATTGTGGCCGATCAGCTAGGTGTCGAGGATGGCAAAATTACCCCCGAAGCCAACTTCCAAAACGATCTAGGGGCCGATAGCCTCGATACCGTCGAGTTGGTCATGGCTTTTGAAGAAGAGTTTGACATCGAGATCCCTGACGAAGATGCCGAGGGGATCACCACGGTTCAAGATGCCGTCACCTACATCTCTGGCAAGTCAGCCTAGACGCTCAGATGGGATCCCGTTGTTATCCTGTTATCAATTGGTTATCAGTTGGCTGGATAGATTGGCTGGATAGATTGGCTGGATAGGGATGGGGATCCTCAAAAGTTTCCTTAGAGGCATAGTCCTACACTGGTCTTTTTGCTGATTGCTTGTTGGTGATTGCTTGTTGGTGATTCTGGCTTATCCTTTTACCGTCGCCTCCCCTATTTTGTTGTTGAGATGTTGGTCAGGCATCAGCCTCAATAGCTTTTTTTGCCGCTACTTTGTCTCTTCTCGTCACGCGTTGTCAACACCCATGGTCAGCTCTGCCGCCTTTCGTCCTTACCCTCAGCCTCGTCGCGTTGTTGTGACGGGATTGGGTGCCTTGACCCCCCTCGGCAATACCACGGATGCCTACTGGCAGGGGTTGATGGCGGGGCAATCCGGGATTGGGCCGATCACGCTTTTTGATTCCGTTCGCCATGCCTGCAAAATTGCCGGTGAGGTGAAGGGCTTTGATCCGACAAATTATATGGAGCGCAAGGAGGCCAAGCGGGCGGATCGCTTTGTCCAATTCGCCATCGGTGCGACCCTGCAAGCCCTAGAGGATGCCCACTTCAAGATCACCGAACTCAATGCCGAGCAGGTGGGGGTGATCATTGGCACAGGGGTGGGCGGCCTCAAGGTGATGGAAGACCAACAGACCGTCTATTTGCAAAAAGGCCCTGATCGGTGCAGTCCCTTCATGGTGCCGATGATGATCGCTAATATGTCCGCTGGGCAGGTGGCGATCACGGTGGGCGCTAAAGGCCCCAATTCTTGTACGGTCACCGCCTGTGCTGCGGGATCCAATGCGATCGGGGATGCCTTTCGGCTGATCCAACGGGGGGATGTGCAGGCCATGATCACGGGGGGCACCGAAGCTGCCATCACCCCACTTTCGATTGCTGGGTTTACCGCTGCCCGCACCCTATCCCTACGCAATGAGGATCCCGCCCGGGCCAGTCGGCCTTTTGACAACGACCGGGATGGCTTTGTCATGGGAGAGGGATCCGGCATCATGTTGTTGGAGGAGCTGGAGCACGCCCTGCAACGAGGGGCCAAGATCTACGGCGAGATTGTCGGCTATGGGCTGACCTGCGACGCCTACCACATCACCTCTCCGGCTCCCGGTGGCGAGGGGGCAGCTCGGGCCATTCGTCTCGCCCTCAAAGATGCTGGGTTAGAGCCAGAAGCGGTGGACTATATCAATGCCCACGGCACCAGCACCCCCCTCAATGACAGCAACGAAACCATGGCTGTCAAAACAGCTCTGGGGGAGCACGCCCATCGCATCGCCATGAGTTCTACCAAATCCATGACGGGACATCTGCTGGGGGGATCTGGGGGGATCGAGGCGGTGGCCACGGTTTTGGCGGTTTATCGGGATCGCTTGCCGCCCACCATCAATCTGGAGAACCCCAGCCCTGAGTGTGATCTGGACTATGTGGCCAAAACCAGCCGGGAGCAGGTGGTCAATGTGGCGGTGTCCAACTCTTTTGGATTTGGGGGACACAATGTAACATTGGTGTTCCGTAAGTTTGTTGGCTAGGGCCAGCCACCCCACCCTTGCATCGATTTTCTCCGAGAGACCTCACGCAGGAACGACCTGCGGTTTACAGCCCAGCGGCGTGGGATAGGAGTCTTGGCGATGAGGTTCAATACCCCGGAGTCAAGCAATAGCCTCACATTAGCTGCACTGTGATGTAAGGCATGGCTGAACGAGCTTACCGCTTCTAGGGCAAACGCATAAAACCCCACATCCACAACCCAGTGGACTTGGTTCTCAACGCCCCCACGACTGCCCACTGCTTCTGCAAAGCGTTCCACAATCCTGAACCTTTCAATCGTGACCCTTATTGTCTACTGCATTGAGTATGGGTTTGCCTTGGGCTTAGCCAACAGTGTCTTGACAGTTTTGATGAAATCTTATACCTTTCCGCTAGTCTCTCAATGCGAGTAGCACCATGTCCAGTGTCTCTTTTCGGCGCTCTTCGGTTTGGGTGACTTGCCTAGTGGTGGCTCTGTTGGCCAGTTGTAGTCAATCCACCACCACCGCCCTGGATCCAGTGCTCAATAATCCGGCAGTGGATCCCGCTGAGGAGGAGGGAACGGTCACCCTCAATCTGTCTGAAGTTCTGAGCAATCCTGTGGAACGGATGGCAGCGACGGTGATTGTGGTCATTCCGGCAGCGCTGGATGGGAATGGCGACTTTTTTGTCGGGGTCGGACAGTTTGCACCAGGGACAACGATTTTTAATGTCAGCGATTTATTGGTGGCGGGGGTGCTGGAGGCAGACTATCTGGCCCAGGGATCCCTGATCATTAGCTTCAGTCCTAACCAAAATCAGACGATTATCACCCTCCGCAATCGCACGACGGGAGTGCGGGTACGGATCCGAATTCGGGGGGGCGATTTTAGGGGGCAGATTAGTCTGGCCAACTTCATCTTTGACCAGCCGACTATTGTGGCTTCTCTGATTGTCAACACACTTGTGGATCAAGATGGCACCGAATCCGATTGCAGTCTGCGGGAATCGATTATCGCCAACAATACTGATGCCGACTTTGGCGGCTGCGCGGATCCCCAGGGCACCATCACGTTTGACCCCATCCTCAATGGCAACACCATTACTCTCACAGCGGCTCCCCCACAAATCACCCAAAATCTGAAGGTGAACGGGCCAGGATCCAACACCTTAGCCGTCAGTGGCAACAATCTGTTTCGAGTGTTTGACATCGGATCCAATCTCCCTGTCACCATTGATGGATTGACGATTACCAATGGATCCACTTCTGGTAATGGCGGTGGAATTTACGCCAGGAACGACACGACTCTGACCGTCAGCAACAGCATCCTCAGCGGCAATAGCGCGGGATCCGAAGGTGGAGGGATCTTTGCCTTCTCCACAGCGACCGTCAGCAATAGTACCCTTAGCAGCAATAGCGCCACCTTTGGCGGTGGGATCTCTACGGACTCAGCGACCATAAGCACCAGCACCCTTAGTGACAACAGCGCGGGAACTTATGGGGGCGGGATCTTTGCCTCCAATGCTGCGACGGTGAGCACCAGCACCCTCAGTGGCAATAGTGCAGAATAGGAGGGCGGCGGCATCACTGCCCTCAACACGACGGTGAACGATAGCACCCTCAGTGATAACAGCGCGGGCACCAATGGT
>JAAUUM010000013.1 GCA_012031565.1 Synechococcaceae cyanobacterium SM2_3_2 | reverse complement strand
TTGGCACTCTGAGAGTCCATTGACCCAGCTGTGGGTTGAGGTTGACGGCCAGCCTGGAGTCTGACAAGTTCCCCCAGGGTGTGATTCATCTGCTCCATCACCCCTGAATCTCGCCACAGACGAAAGTCATGATAGACCGTTGACCAAAGTCATGGGGCAGGTAACGCCAGGGATGGCCAGTAGATAGAAGATGGCATTACAGATCTGGCGCAGGTGCGAGGAGGTCCCCCTGGTTTGGGAGGGGGAGTCAAGGGTTCCAGAAGACGCCACTCTGGATCAGTTAAGTCACTGGGGTATGACTGCATGGATCATTGAAGGTCTCATCTCTCTCAGGCTACTACTTCGCATACATCCTCTAGTCTCGTACTGCCTAGATCCTAATTGGAATGACTATGACTCGTAATCCTTGCTTAATCGACCAAACCGATTCAGCCAGCCAACGGTTCGCTCCACTATCCATCGCTTAGGCAAGCGTTCAAACGTTTTTGAGCTTCGTTACACTTGCTGAACAACATGAGCAAAGGTCTTGCCTGAATAGCCTTCATCAACCCCTATCAGCTGTAACTTCTTCAATTTCTCCACCGCTTCATCCAAGACGATGATGACTCCCAAGCGTTCTGGTGCATTGGCTTCTCTGACCAACACTCCAATCCCTAACCCTTGAGAATCTATGACGATATGACGCTTACGCCCTTTAACCGTCTTGCCACCATCAAAGCCATAGACCTCCCCCTTTTTTCCGTTGTCTTGACCGACTGAGAATCGGCAATGGCAACGGTTGAGTATTCATCTCGGGCTTGTTGGTGAGGCACTTGCATTCGGAGTTGGTCATGCATCTGCTGCCAAATCCCTCGTCGCTGCCATTTCTGAAAGTAGTGATAGACAGTTGAGTAAGGAGGCAAGTCATGAGGCAACATCTGCCACTGACACCCATGAACGGAGAAGATGCCGTTAAGGATCTCCCTGTAATCCACTTTAATGGGGTGTCCAAACCCTTTAGGATGGGGCAGCAATGGCTTCAGGATGGCCCATTGCTGGTCACTTAGGTCGCTGGGATAGGGTTTGCGCTGGGGATGGGCAATGACAGGTAGACGGCTCATAGGTTGACTTTGCCCTGACCGAGACTCACCGTAGAACCGATGGAGAATATGCGTTTGCCTTGTCCAACCCTCTTCTCTTTGCCAATTCTCTTCGCCAGACAGACATCCCTTTCCAACTGGTTGCAAGAGAGTCTGCTGAGAGTGCCTTTCCATCCTTTTTGCCCTCTGCCGCCGACCGCCGAAATCCCTCGCTACAATCAAAGAGCCTTAGGATCCCTGAGGGACATTTCCCTAAGGGACGTTCCTGGCATGGCACTCCTAGTCATATCCTTGCTTAGCGTTTATTGCATCTAATCCTATGACATCAGCTCCACTGAAGATCCGTTGGTGCCACGCCATTCAAGAGGTGGATCCCAAGCAGTGGAATGCCCTGGTGACGGAGCAGATTTCTCCCTTTCTTCATTGGGAGTGGCTCTATGCTCTGGAAAAGTCAGAATCGGCCACCAAACAGACGGGGTGGTTGCCCTGCCATCTGGTGCTCGAACAGTCGGGATCCCTGGTGGCTGCCCTGCCGATGTATGCCAAAGGGCACAGCAATGGAGAATTTGTCTTTGACCAAGAATGGGCCAATGTAGCCCGCCAACTAGGGGAACGGTACTATCCCAAATTGGTCGGTATGGCTCCGTTTACCCCTGCCACCGGATATCGCCCATTGGTTCATCCAGAACTGGCGGAGGGATCCCTGTGGCCGGTGATGGTGGAGGCCATTGATCGCTTTTGCCAAATCCAAGATATCTCAATATGCAGCTTTTTGTATGTTGAACCTGACTGGAGAACTCAACTGGAAACCTCAGGCTTTACCCCTCGAATCACCCACAACTATCAGTGGCGCAATAGTAACTATCAAACTTTTGATGATTTTCTCAACCAATTCAATGCCAATCAACGTCGCAATATTCGGCGAGAGCGGGCAGCGATGGAGAAATCAGGGATCCAGATGAAAGTCTATGCGGGGGATGAGATACCCTCAGAGTTCTTCAAGATCATGTACAAACTCTATAGCAATACTTGTGAACAATTTTACAACTGGAGTAAATATCTCAATCGAGATTTTTTTCAGCTTTTAGAACATTATTTCCGAGACTATCTGGTCTTTGTGACTGGAGAACGAGTAGATGATCACTCAATAGTAGGAATGTCCTTTTGTGTTCGCAAACAGGATCGCTTCTATGGTCGATATTGGGGGTCTTTTGAGGACAAAAAGTTTTTACATTTCAATGCCTGTTATTATGAGCCCATTGATTGGGCCATTCAGCAGGGGATCCGCATCTTTGATCCGGGGGCAGGTGGTCAACACAAGATCCGGCGCGGGTTTCCGGCCACACCCCTCTATAGCTATCACCGATTTTATCGACCTCATCTCAAGCAGGTTATTGTGCCCTATTTAGAGCAAGTCAATCCTTTGATGCTGGCAGAGTTGGATCTGGTCAATCAACAGGACGTTCCCTTTCGCGAAGATGTGCTGCCTCAACTGAGCGACCGCACCCGCTAGCGCCCCTTCTACCCCCCACCTCAAGTAACTCTGAGGCCCTGAGGCGTATTGGACTTGAGGCGTACTTGAATAGACTGCTTGGAATGGAGTGCAGGGATCCTTTCGAGAGATCGGACAGTGGGGCCTTAGAGAGGCAGACGGTCAAGGCTTTGGCCCCCAAGGCTTGATTCCAGGCTTCATCTGGGCTAGCGTAGTTCACTGACTGGCACCTATGGTTTCAACCGCTTGTGATTTGGGTTGCTATTCATCGGGCTGATTGTCTTGGGACGGGCTTGTCTTTGGATAGATAGGGGATCCCTCAGCTCCCCGCCCTTGTGATCCCAACAGCCATCCCTCTCTCACTCTTTTCCTCAGACTTGCCATTGGAGGCTTTCCCTTGACTCAATCTGTCGACTTCTCCTCCCAGGTGGATACATTCCTGCAGGAGTTGGCTGCCATTCAGCAGGTCGGCCCCAAGCGTATCGCCATCATCGGCAGTCGCCATGTGCCTATCGGTCATCAGTATTTGATCGAAACCCTGAGCTACGCGCTGGCACTAACCGGTAACCGGATGTTGACGTCCGGTGCCACCGGCACCAATTTGGCGGTGATCCGAGGGGCAATGCGGGCGGATATCAACGCCTTGACGGTGATCCTGCCCCAGAGCATGGCCAAGCAACCCTCTGAGTCTCGGGCCAGTCTAGAGCAGGTGATGAACTTGGTAGAGCATCCCGAAAATGACCAGCTTTCTTTGGCAGAAGCCAGTTTGCTCTGTAACCAAGAGATCATTAGCAAGTGTCAGCAACTGATTTGCTTTGCCTTTCACGACAGCACCACTCTATTGCAAGCCTGCCAGCACGCTGAAGATCAGCACAAGTTAGTGACTTTGTTTTTCTTCGACTGAAGCTTTTCTCTCGATGTGTCCCACGCCCTCAGCAAGGGAGAATTCAAATCTTCCTGTTTTTTTTAACAATCCTTTGATGAGGATACAGTTGCCTAAAGGTTGCCTAAAGACTGGATCCCTAGCCAGCTTTGTCAGTTAGCTTAAGTCCTGTGTTCGATGATTAAAAGGAGATTGAGCAGACAAACATTAGATCCCCGCGCCTTAGATCCACACACCTTATGCCCCATCTGTGACCAGCTGTTTTTGCATGGGATCCTGAGCCAGGGCTAGTTGTCATTCAGGAAATAAATCGGTTAGTCTGTAACTGTTGATACGAAATCAATCGTTCATCCTTGCCGGAAGCTTTATTCAGGTATGTCTCTCCCCTGATTTTGATCAGGCTCAAGAGATCTCCATCAAGCCTCAGTTTTCAAGGACGGAAGTAGGGATCCCCCGAAGGAACGCGCCTCAATTAACAACTCATCCCTATGTTTTGGAGGCGAATGACCATGGAACTTATTTATCGCGGCGTGAAAGCCAACCCTCAGCCGACTATCCAAGCAACCCTGCCCAATCATCATGATGATGTGCGGGTTCTGTTTCGCGGCCAAGCTTGGAT
The DNA here is from genome assembly GCA_012031565.1 of Synechococcaceae cyanobacterium SM2_3_2. GTDB lineage: Bacteria > Cyanobacteriota > Cyanobacteriia > Thermostichales > Thermostichaceae > JAAUUM01. The sequence continues at coordinate 33,885 of JAAUUM010000013.1, read as the reverse complement.
CTGGCTCAATTGGGATAAAAAGCTAGCACTGCCTAGTAATAGTGTGATATGTTACAGAGGATTAACTCTGGCTTAACCTTAAGCTACAGGAATGATGAGCCGCATTTTTCACGTTTTTTGCAAATCTGACTGGGGATTCCTTGATCGCTGGCTGATGTCACAGTTTTATCGGGTGACCCGTTGGTTCCAAGAACAGCGTTTTTAGACTCGACAGTTGCGATAGGGCTATCGACAGGAAACGTCCCACCACCTACCTCATGGCATCAGATTTTTGTCACCTTTGGGATCCTTCAGGACAGACCTGGGGATCCCTTTTGATTAAGACGACTGGATCCTTTCTGCTCGAACTCAGACATTTCTGCAAGCTCAAAGCTCAATAAAGCTCAATGTTGAAAGCTCAATCTGTGGAACTTTAGTCACTCACCGGATCCAGGCTGACGATACATTTTCTGCTGATGTCAGCTTTTTTGGGCATTCTCTTTTAGGCATGTCGGGATCCCTGGTCATGGGCTAATGGGCGGATAGTCCAATCACTTGGGTATAGGCTCCCCGGGCCTGGGTGACACCGATGGTGCGATCGGCCTTTTCGATCATGGGGCGGCGCAGACTGACCACAATAAATTGAGCGGCTTGGGCCTGCTGTTGGATCATCTGGGCCAACCGTTCCACATTGGCCCCATCCAAGAACATATCCACCTCATCAAACGCATAAAAACTAGAGGGGCGATACCGCTGCAGGGCAAAGATAAAGCTGAGGGCGGTGAGGGACTTTTCTCCCCCTGACATGGAGTTGAGCCGCCGTACGGGTTTGCCCTTGGGATGAGCCACCAACGTCAGCCCCCCCGCCAAGGGATCCTCGGGGTTCTCCAATTGTAGGTAGCCATCTCCATCCGAGAGCTGGGCGAAGATCGAGCCAAAATGCCCATCCACCGCTGCAAAAGCATCCATAAAGGCTTGGCGGCGCAGCGTGGCGAAGTTTTCGATCCGCAACAGCAGTTCTGTTCGTTCCTGTTGCAGGGTGTCTAACTTTTGGGATAGTTCATCGAGCCGAAGCTGGATCGCCTCTGATTCCTCCAGGGCCAGCATATTGACCGGTTCCAGAGCACGGATCTTGTCTTCGGTGCGGCGGCGTTGTTTCTGCAAGTCCTCTAGGGTGAGGGACTCCTCCACCTCTGGGAGCGGATCGGGCAGGACAGCGCGGGCCGCTTGGCTTTGGGTTTGAAACTGATCCCGCTGGGCTTCTTTCTCTTGTTGCTGGGCCTGGGCGTTGTAGCGATCCCATTCCAGTCGTTGGATCTGCTGTTGACGGGAGCGGATCTGGAAATCTTGAGCATCGCGGGTGGCGCGCAGATCCTTGAGGCGGGCCTCAGCTTCGGCAGCTGCCACTTGAATTTCATCGATCTGAGCCTGGGTCTGATGCTGGAGGGTCTCCAGCTGACTAATCTGAAGATGGGCCGTCTCGATCTGAGCCTGGGCCGACTGGATCCGGTCTTGTTGTTGTTGCTGGTGGGTATGGTTCAGCTGTTGTTGGCTGAGAAGCTGCTGCTGCTGGGTTTCGTTCTGGTGCAGCTGGGTTTGCAGTTGGCTGAGCTGGTTCTCTAGCTCTTGAACCGCTGTTTGGGCCTGTTGCCAGTGCTGATTGACCGGGGAGTGCTCCAGTTGATTGAGCTTGGCGGTCAGATCTTGGATCCGCTCTTGCAGAGGATGGATATCGGCGCTGAGATCGGCCAACCGCTGAGTGATATCGACGTGCTCTTGCTGATGGTGGGACTGGGCCTGCTGCAACTCTGCCAGTCGAGCTTGCAGCTGCTGCTGGGCCTGTTGCCACTGCTGCCATTGTTGACGGCGTTCCATCGCGGTTTGGCGACTGTCTGCCAGAGCTTGACCCAAGGTTTTTTCCCGTACCTGGGCCGCTTTGAGCCGGGGGGTGAGGGTAGCTAGCAGATCTTGAATGTCTTCGATTCGATCCCGCACGTGCTTGAGATCGCTGGAATCCTGGGATCCAAAATGAACGTTGGATTTGGCCCCGAGGCTCCCCCCCGTCATCGCCCCCGAGGTCTCCAAAAGTTCGCCCGCTAGGGTGACCATGCGGTGTTTGCCGATGTGGGGTTGGGCCCGATCCAGGCTCTCCATCACCAGCGTGTCCCCCAGCACAAAGCCAAAGACATCCCGATACTGGTCATCAAATTTGACCAACCGAATCGCGTAGTCCACCAGCCCAGACAGCTGCAAAGGCCGAGGGGGACGCTGCGATTTGAGCTTGTTGAGGGGCAAAAAGGTGGCCCGTCCCGCCTTTTGGTGCTTGAGGAACTGGATCCCACTGGAGGCGACCACATCGTCCTCCACCACCACAAAATTAAGCCGGGATCCCGCTGCAATCTCGACGGCGGTTTGATACTGGGGATCCACCTGGGCCAATTGCGCCACCAAGCCACAGACTCCCGGCAGGTCTGCCGCGATCAACACCTGGGTGGCACGGGATCCCTGTGTATCCTGCAACACTTGGCGGCGGGTCTCCAGCTTGTCTAGCTCCCGCTGTTTGGCATGAAGTTCGGCCTGTAGGCGCTGATGGGTGGATCCCTCGGTTTCCAGTTGATTTTGCAGCTGGGCCAGTTCGGCGGCGATGGACTGGGTTTGGGTTTCTGCTGCTTGGGTGGCAGTTTGCAGCGGTTCGCCACTGCTGGGATCCTGCTGCTCCGTCAGGATTTGAATCGCTTGGGTGGTAGTCTGCTGCTGCCGTTCCAGTTGGCTGAGGCGTTCTGTCAGCCGGACATGATCTTGGCTGCGGGGGGCCAATTCGCTGCGGGCTTGCTCCAGATGGCGGCTGAGATACTGTTGTTGCTTGACCCAGGCATCTGAAGACTGGGCCAACGATTGCAACTGTTGGCGACTGGAGGCCAGGGATCCCTGGGCTGAGACAACGCTGGCGGTCAGGGTTTGGTGTTGGTGCTGCAACTGTTGGGTCTGGGCGGCTAGGTTGGTGAGCTGTTGGGCCAACTGGACTTGGCGTCGTTCTGCCTCTTGGATCTGAGTCTCGGCGGTTTGGATCCCTTGGTGGGCTTGGGCGATCTGCTGCTGGTAGTGCTCTAGCTGGGCGCGGTGGTTGGCGATTTGGCTTTGTAGTTTTAGGTAGTCTTCTTCGCCGAGGGCATTGATCTGGCTTTGCAGTTGGGCCAGTTGAGCCTCTTCTTGGGCCAGTAGAGTGCTCAGCGATTGGATCTGTTGATCTGCTGTGGCCTGCTGTTGTTGCAGGGTTTGGATCTCCGTCCGAGTCTGTAAAGCCTTTTGCTCCAGCACCCGCCACGTCACCACCTGTTCGGACAGTTGGATCCCGGCTAGATCTTGACGGAGTTGTTGATATTTACGGGCTTTTTCACATTCTTTGATCAGCTTTTCTTGCGTGACTTGTAACTCTTGCTCAATCAGCCGAAACCGTTCAATTTGTTCTTTGACCACATCCAATTTGCTGGTGGCCTGAGCGATCTTGCGATCAAAGGCGGCTACCCCAGCCAGCTCATCAATAATCTGCCGCCGTTCTTTCGAGTTCATGGAGATGATGCTGGTGACATCCCCCTGCAACACCACGTTGTAGCCGTTGGGATAGACGTGCATCGCCTCCAATTGCTCGTGCAATTCCGCCAGAGTGCAGGGCAGATCGTTGATATAAAAAGTGCTGGTGTAGGTCGGCCCGGATCCCTTGTCAGGAGAGACTCTTAGCCGCCGTGTCACTTTCCAGTCGGTCGGCAGAGGGGGGGCTGAGCTGTGGTGGCCATTGCCGTTGGATCCGTTGAACCCCTTGCCATTCATAACTTGAGGATGGTCTGCATCAGAGGCAGATGGGATCCCGGCGTGGGCATGGAGGCCAGATTGCAGCAACACCTCAAACTCTGCGGGCACCTGATCAAGGGCAAACGTGACGGAGACAGCGGTTTCAATCTTGCGCCCTTTTTCGAGGCTGGCGGAATGAACCAGATCCAGCAATTTGTCGGCCCGCATCCCCTTAGACGAAGACAGTCCAAGGGCAAACAGCAGCGCATCCAAAATATTGGACTTACCGGATCCATTGGGCCCTGAGATCACTGTAAATCCCGGCAACAAAGGTACCGTCGTCGTACTGCCGAAGGACTTAAATCGGGTCAGTTCTAGCTGCTTGACATACATGTAGTGGGCAGCCGCCGCATTTACTCACAGTTACACTAGCATAGGGATCCCGGCTTGGGGCGTTGCTGCGGCTGGGTTGCCGGGATGCGACTGTCTGACTGTAGAGGCAGAATGCTGAAGTTCAGCCGTGATCTAAACCTAAAATTAACTTTCAACCCACAAATCTCAACCCAAAAAAAAGGATCCCCGCTGTGGTCAGGGATCCCGATTGTTATTCAATCGTTATTCAGGGGTTACAGATTGACTGACTGCCCCCTTGAAGGAGAACTTTAGCGATTGGGCTGAGGGGTCATCCGCAGGTAGGGCTTGATCTCGGTGTAGCCTTTGGGGAATTTTTCTTTCAGCACCTCGGGATCCTTGATGGAGGGAGCGATTACCACATCTTCCCCATCTTTCCAGTCAGCAGGGGTGGCCACGCTGTGCTGATCGGTCAATTGCAAGGAGTCAATCACCCGCAGCAGCTCATCAAAATTACGGCCTGTGCTGGCGGGATAGGTCAGGGTCAAACGCAGCTTTTTGTTGGGATCAATGACAAACACCGAGCGCACTGTCAGGGGCAAGCCCTCTTTGGTCAGATTGGTCTGATCCAACATGCCATAGAGCTGGGAAACAGAGCGATCTGCATCCGCCAAAATCGGGTAGTTGAGGGTGGTGCCTTGGGTCTCTTCGATATCCCCTGTCCAGCCCTTGTGGGACTCCACATCATCGATGCTGAGGGCGATGGTTTTGACGCCGCGCTTGTCAAACTCGGGCTTGAGCTTGGCCACGGTGCCCAGCTCGGTGGTGCAGACCGGGGTGTAGTCGGCGGGGTGCGAAAAGAGCACAACCCAGCTATCGCCAGCCCAGCTATAAAAGTCGATCTCCCCGTCGGTGGACTGCTGCGTAAAGTTAGGGACGGTATCGCCGAGTCTTAGTGTCATGGCTACTCCTTAATGGGTGAGGTGAGCAGAAATCTTCACCCCCATCATGCCATAATCACCCATAAATCTATCGGGTTTTAGAAGATTAAAGCTTTCGGATCCCAGCGGGGATGCTACCACTGCTCACCACTGCTCACCAAGGGGTTCTCTCAACACTGCCCCTACCGCAAAAAGCGCAGCATTAAAAGGGATCCCACCCCTCCAAACAACAGATTATGGCTCCAGGCGGCCAACCACGGCTCCACCGCTCCGGCTTCCCCCAAGCTGCGGGAGACATTGAGAATGACATAGTAGACAAACACCAACAGGATCCCCAGCACCACCCCTCCATATCGCCCCACCTGTCTGGCGGTGTGGGTGGCCAAGGGCAACGCAATCAAGATGGCAAAGAAACTGGCCAAGGGCAGCGAAAACCGTAGGTGCCATTCGGTGGTCAATTCTGCTGTGGCGAGATTGGAGCGGGAGAGGTTGCGGATGCGAGCCTGCAAGTCGTCTAACCCCAGTTCTTCAGGGGCAACCGGTGGCAGCATCAACGTGGATAGATCCTCGCTGACTTCCAGCGGCTTTTGGTCAAATGGCTCCTCCGCCAAAGTCCGGCCCAACTCGCCATAGGTGTGATCGACCCCATCCACTAGCGTCCACTGTTGGCCATTCCAGGTAGCTTGGCTAGCAACCGTGACCTTGGTGATCTGAGAGGATCCCCCAGTGGTCAGATCGGTGGCGGGTTCCACCTGCAAGATGGTGACATCCTGCATCGTGTTAAAGCGGGGATTGACGGAGCGGATAAAGAACCAGAGATTACCCTCTGTTTGGAAGAAGACATCTTGGTTTTGATCCTGTTGGGTCTCGGCCACCAGGGCCTGTTGATCGATGGCCCGAATCTGGCGGCGGCTGAGGGGCACCAAGCCATTGCTGATGCCGAATGAAATGCCACTCAGGACAAGCCCAACCAGCAAAATGGGCACAAACATCTTCCGAAACGGGATCCCTGCGGCTCTCAAGGCCGTCAATTCGCTATTGCCACTCAACTTGCCCATCACCAACATGGTGGCGAACAGGGCCGCAATCGGCATGGCCAACACCGCCGTCGCGGGCAGATCCAGCAGCAGCAGCCTCAGCACATCCAGCGGCGGCACCCGATCCTCCACCAATTTGTCCGCCAAGGTGAAGAGTTTCCCGGCGGTCAAAAGTAAGGTGCCCCCCCCGATCCCCATGATTGAGGGCATCAGCATTTGTCCGAACAGATAACGCTGAAGGTAAAACATGGGGGGATCCTGTCCAGAACGTCTGATCTACCTTAAACGGGGGATCCCGATTCAGCAGCTCCGGCATAGGCCAACATCGAAACCCGTCCGGCCACCACCTTGGCCACCTCAGTCAATGCTTGAGCAGAGGCTGACTCGGGATGACTGAGCACCATCGGGATCCCGTCATCTCCAGCTTCCCGCAGACCAATCTCCAGCGGGATCCGGCCCAAGAGGGGTACCTGCAATTCTTGAGCGGCTGTCTCTCCACCCCGAGAGCCGAAGATATCGTACTGACGGTCGGGCTGATCCGGCGGGATAAAGTAGCTCATGTTCTCCACAATGCCCAAGACGGGCACCCCCAACTGGCGGAACATATTTAACCCTTTGCGGGCATCCAGCAGGGCCACCGTCTGCGGGGTGGTGACGATGACAACCCCAGCGATGGGCACCGCTTGAGTCAAGGTGAGCTGAGCATCGCCCGTGCCGGGGGGCATATCCACAATCAGATAATCCAGCTCCGACCATTCCACCTGATAGAGAAACTGCCGGATCGCGCCATTCAGCATGGGACCCCGCCAGATCACCGGTTGGTCGCGGTCGATCAGCAGGGCCATCGAGATCATTTCGATGCCGTGGGCCTTGAGGGGCTGGATGTGCTCGGTGCCATCTGCCTCTTTTTGCACCATCAATCGGGTGTCCTGCAACCCCAGCATTTGGGGCACATTGGGGCCATAGATATCCGCATCCAGGATGCCGACTCGGGCTCCCGTTTGGGCTAGGGCGACGGCCATATTGACCGCCACAGAGGTTTTGCCCACCCCCCCTTTGCCGCTAGAAACAGCGATGATATTGCGAACTTGCGGCACCGATTGCCGGTCGGGCAGACTGGGGGAACGCAGGGTCTCAGCAGTGACAGTGACATCAATGGTCTCGATGGGCTGATCTAGGGGGGCCAGCTTGCGGATCGCCGCCTTGCAGTCATCCACGATCATCTCCCGCAACGGGCAGGCCGGGGTGGTCAGCACCAGCGTAAAGGCCACCTTATCGGCATCGATGTGAATGTTGCGGATCATGTTGAGTTCCACCAAGCTACGGCGCAGCTCGGGATCCTGGACAGGGCGCAACGCCTCCAAAATGGCGGCAGGGGTAAGAACTGGTGTGACGCTCATGGTGGTGGGAATAAAGGGCGGATCGGGGATCGATGCTGTGTTGGCGAGACAGCGTGATCTGTCTGTTTTTGATCCTAGACCGACTTTCGCCCACGAACCGCCAAAATCAGGGATCCGGTGATACTCCTAACTGCCGCAGTTGTGCAGCCAGACGTTCGGCCCGTTGCCGCTCTTGCTCTAATTGTTGCAACGTTTGCTGCTGTTCTTGTTCAAACTGGATTTGTTGGCGCAAAGAGGCTTGCCGCTCTTGTTCAAAGGCTTCTGCGGGAGTGGGGATCCTTTCTCCTTGGGGAGAGAAATAGCGCAGTTGTCCCTCGTTGACCGCCAAGAATAGCTGGAGGCTTTCGCTCCATCGCCAGCCCTGAGGGGTGGGAGCGATGGGGTGATAAAGGGATCCATGCAGCCGAAATCCCTCAAATTCTTGTGTCTCGGGGGAATACCAAAAATACTCTGGTGTCCGAAAGTGATTTTGATAGAGCAGTTTCTTTTCTGTGCGGTCAACGCTGGCGGTGCTATCTGACAAAAGTTCCACAATCACATCGGGATAACGTCCCTGTTCTTCCCAGACAACCCAAGAACGGCGGGGATCCCGGTGAGTATTGGTGACCACAAAAAAGTCTGGGCCACGAAAATCTCGGTTTTTGAGTTGTTGCCGACTGTAGTAAATCGTTAGGTTGGCACCAATAAAAAAATCCTGCCTGTCTCGCCAGAGCCACTCCAGACATGTGACCAAGAGCAAAAGCTGCATGTAATGACTAGAGCTTTCCATCTCAGGCTCATCGCTATAGAGCAGGGTGGCATCGGGCATCAAATCGGCGTAGTCCTGAGCTGTCAGCACCACAGTTCAAGCTCCTCAGACTGAGACGGGACAGTAGTTTGATTGCTACGTTTGATTGCTACGTTTGATTGCTAGGTTTGATTGCTACTTTGATCGCTGTCTAAATCTAGCACCGGATCCTCATGATCGAGGGAGCCAGACCCCACAGGGCTATACTGTCGTTTCAGAGATATTTCATCGCGCCCCCATGACCCAGCCTCCTTTTGCCTATCCAATTAACTATCCGATTACCTATCCGATCAGCCGCCACAGCGATCAAGTCGATACCTACCACGGCATCGAAGTCCCGGATCCGTTTCGGTGGCTGGAGGATCCCGATTCAGAGGAAACGCGGGCTTGGGTGGAGGCCCAAAATCGGTTGACCTTTGGCTATCTAGAGTCGATTCCCACTCGCAATGCCATTTGTGAACGACTGACAACATTGTGGAATTATGCCAAATACAGCGCCCCCTTTAAGCAGGGATCCCGTTATTTCTATTTCAAGAACGATGGGCTACAAAATCAAAGTGTGCTCTATACTTTGACCGGCTTAGACGGGGAGCCGCGAGTCCTCTTGGATCCCAATACCTTGTCTGAGGATGGCACAGTGGCCCTATCAGGACTGTCCATCAGTGAGGATGGCAACTATCTCGCCTATGGCACTTCAGCCTCGGGCTCCGATTGGCAGGAATGGCGGGTGCGAGATATCGAGTCAGGCCAAGATTTGAGCGATCATCTCAAATGGATTAAGTTCTCGGGAGTCAGTTGGACTCACGACGGAAAAGGCTTTTTCTACAGTCGCTATGATCAGCCTCAATCGGGCTCTGAATACGAAGCGGTCAACTATTTTCAGAAGCTCTATTATCACAAACTGGGATCCCTTCAATCTGAAGATACCTTGATCTATGAACGTCCCGATCAAAAAGAATGGGGTTTCAGTGGCGTCGTCAGCGAGGATGGCAGCTATTTAATCATTTCTGTTTGGTTGGGCACCGAAAGTAAAAATCTGATTTTTTGGAAAGATTTGGATGATCCTCAAGGGCCTGTTAAGGAGCTGATTAGCACGTTTGAAGCCAGCTTTGGGGTGATTGGCAATCAGGGATCCCGATTTTGGCTGGTGACAGATTTGGAGGCTCCTCGCCGTCGTTTGATCGAGATTGATATCCTGACGCCGGGGCGGGCACACTGGCAAGAATTGATCCCTGAGATGGCAGAAACTTTAGAGAGTATTTCGCTGATCAATGATCAATTGGTGGCTTTTTATCTCAAAGATGCTCGTACTCAAGTCAAGTTTCACAAATTAGATGGCAGTTTTGACCGTGAATTAGAGCTGCCAGGGGTAGGATCTGCTTCAGGATTTGGGGGGAAACGACAGGACACCGAGACCTTCTATACTTTTACCAGCTATACCACCCCGCCCACCATCTATCGCTACGATTTCGTGACCCAGACCAGCACTCTCTTTCGACAGGCCGAGATCGATTTTGACCCGACTGCTTATGATGTTGAACAGGTGTTTGTCACCAGCAAAGATGGTACCCAAGTGCCTGTTTTTATCACCCACAGAAAAGGGATCCCGTTGGATGGCAGTCATCCCACCTATCTCTATGGCTATGGCGGTTTTGGCATCTCATTGACCCCCAGCTTTTCCATCAGTACTGTGGTGTGGTTAGAAATGGGGGGGATCTTCGCGGTGGCCAACCTGCGGGGGGGCGGCGAATATGGGGAAGATTGGCATCAGGCGGGCATGAAAACTCGCAAACAAACGGTATTTGATGACTTCATTGCCTCGGCAGAATGGCTGATCGATAAGGGCTATACCGCTTCGCAAAAACTGGCCATCGGGGGGGGCAGCAATGGCGGGCTATTGGTGGGATCCTGTTTGGCCCAACGACCCGATCTGTTTGCAGCGGCTCTCCCTTCGGTCGGGGTGATGGATATGTTGCGCTTTCATCAATTCACCATCGGCTGGGCCTGGATGTCGGAGTATGGATCCCCCGAGGATGCCGAAGAATTTAAGACGCTGTATGGCTACTCGCCGCTGCACAATCTCAAACCGGGCACTCGCTATCCCGCCACGCTGATCACCACCGCTGATCATGACGATCGGGTTGTGCCCGCCCACAGCTTCAAGTTTGCGGCAGCACTCCAGGAGGCTCACCAAGGGGATCCCCCAGTGTTGATCCGTATCGAGACCAAGGCGGGACATGGTGCAGGCAAGCCGACCGCTAAAGTGATCGAAGAACAGGCGGATAAGTGGGCCTTTTTGACGCAGATTCTGGCTATTGAGGTGCCCAAGTTATCAGGCAGCTGAGGCCAAGGGAAGCCTGACCCGAAAGGTTGTTCCGACTCCCAGTTGACTCTCCACCTCAATGCTGCCCGCCAACAGATCGATCAGCCGTTTAATAATGGTCAAGCCTAAGCCGGTGCCAGGGATGGTGCCCACATTTCGGCCTCGATGAAAGGGGTCAAACAGGTAGGGATGATCTTGCTCTGGGATCCCGATACCTTGATCCATCACCTCAAGCAGGATCTGGTCTGTATGGGCTTTGAGGCGCAGCTCAACTATTTGGTGGGGCTGAGAGTATTTCATCGCATTAGAAAGCAGATTGATCAAGATAGAGCGCAGGATGACTGGATCAAAATAAACCTTTTGATTCACACAAGATCTTTCAAAACAGATGGCAGGTTGCCCTTGTATCAATTGCATTTCTTGGATCAATGTTTGACAAAATTGCACAATCTCCAGTTCGATAGGCTGTGGCTCCAACTTGCGGGCATCCGTTTTCCCTAAGAGCAAGACATCATCCAGCATTTGGGTCATGTGTTGAATATCAGATTGGATCCCTTGGATATACTCATGCTGGGCCTGATCCGACAGTTGGTGGCGATAGCGTTCTAGAGAAGTGACAGCGAATAAAATTGTATTGAGGGGAGTCCGAAACTCATGGCAGACCATCGAAACAAATCGAGATTTTAGATCGCTCAGCTCTCGCAATTGTTGATTGGCTTGCCGTAACTCCGCCGTTCTTTCTCGGACTTTTCGTTCTAGTTCCTCTTGGTTTTGCTTGAAGATCTCTTCTGCCCATTTGCGTTGGGTGATGTCTTGAAAGGTGACCACCGCCCCCACCAATTGCCCCTGCTCATTTCGCATCGGCGTGCTGGTATATTCCACCGGAAAATAGGATCCATCTTTGCGCCAAAATACCTCATCGCTGACGGAGCGAATCTGACCATCCTGAAAAGCCAAATAGATCGGGCAACAGACCCGTGAATAGGGAGAATGATCGGCATGGGAATGATGGAGCAGATCATGCATGGATTGGCCCACCAACTCCTCTGGTGACCAGCCGATCATCCGGGCTGCGGCAGGATTGGCAAACGTCACCTTGCCCGCCATATCGAGACCATAGATCCCTTCACCTGCTGAGTTGAGAATCATCTCATTTTGGCGGCGGAGATCAGCCAAGTCCCGATTTTGCTCCACACACTGCGGCTGATCTTGCCAAACAGCGGCCATCAACTGAAGGGGATCCACCAGGCCCCAGCCCAGCCCACTGCCTACCACTATGCCCCCTTGCCCCGACTCCACCCATCGCTGAGCTGCTTGTTGCAGAGACACCGATTCTTCTAGGGGCAGTATTTTTTGACAGGGATCCCACCAGTCCCCGATTTCCGACAGAGGCCGATCGGCGTTCTGCTGCCATGTCTGTTCTGAACAGCGCCAGGATCCCAGATCCGCCCGTCGCAAAATGCCGATGGGGGTAGAGCTGGCATCATCATCGGGATCAGTCAGTACTAGCCCTGTGAAGCTGGGATCCTCGGCCAAGATTTGAGCCAGTTGGCGGGGAGATAGGGTACAGGGCACTGTAGGAACCGATTCCACCAGGGCAGAGAGTCGTCCTGTGGGCTGAATCAGCGATGCCAGAGAGGAGCCAAGTTGCAGGGCCAAGGGAGCATACCCTTTTCTGTAGGTTTAGGTAGGGATCGGTATGGGCATCAAGTTGAGTGAAGATAGCCCAGCCTTCTGGAGCAAAGTGTATCTAAGGTAACGGTATGATTTCGTAGAAAAGACTACGAAGGTGGAGATTGGTGCAATAAATGGTGGCTAATGGTTCGGATCCTGGTAATCGAAGACGATCAGCGGGCCCGACAGGCTTTTGTCCATTGCCTAGACCTAGAAGGCTATCAGGCGTTGGGAGCCCAAGACGGTCGAATCGGTTTGAATTACGCCCGCCAATGGGAACCTGATCTGATCGTCTGCGACATCATGATGCCTGAGATGGATGGCTGGGGGGTGGTCAAAGCGCTTCGGGCTCACCCAGAAACCGCTTGGATCCCGCTCATTTTTTTGACCGCCAAAGCTACCCGTGAAGATCGCAGGCAGGGCATGGCGTTGGGTGCGGATGACTACATCACCAAACCCTGCTCAGTGGAGGACTTTTTGGCGGCGATTGCGGCCCGTCTGCACCGTCAAACCCTGCTGAGGCAAACGTGGCAACAGCCTCTAGTGGATCCCAAACTGCCCTCGATGCCGGGATCCCAGCCGGATCAGTCTGGCCCGCCATCCCCACAATCCTTAAAGTTTGCCTATCCCCAATCAGATCACCTCACCATTGTTTTCAATTACATTGAGGCCCACTATTATCAGGCCATTTCCCTCAATGATGTGGCCCAAGCAGCGGGCTACTCTCCTGCCTATTTGACTACTCTTTTGAGCAAACAAACAGGCCGTAGCGTCAAAGACTGGATCCTAGAACGGCGTATGGCCCAAGCCCGTCATCTCTTGCAAAAAACACAGCATTCGATCAAGCAAATTGCCCATCAAGTAGGCTATCCCGATGCCGGTTATTTTGTCCGCTACTTTCGCCAAAAACACGGGATCCCGCCTCAATCCTGGCGGAAAACGCAAGCATTACAGCTAAGCCAGAATGGCTAATGGTTACTGTCTTGGACTTGCCTCTCTGAACTCTTACCCTTGTTTGGCAATTCCTAGCTGCCCTCATCCTAAATAGGCTCTGGGGCTGGAAACCTCTGCCCGGTCACATGTCTGGGCACTCCTGAGGATTGCTAGGGATTGCTGGTTTCTCCAACGCTATGCAAATCTCTAGGCTTGATCTGGCTGAAAATAGTTGCACCTTTGGATTAAAGACAATCTAGAATTTCCGTATCAGAAAACACAAAAATAAGCTTTTTAAGATCTTCTAAAAAAAGTGCTATGCCAGCCAAAAAACCTCCACTACAAGAACTGATGAAGGCTGTTAGCTTATTGCAAGACTGACAAGTAAAAGCCCAGATTGCATCTCGCTTGTCCCTTGGTTTTGCATTTATCCACGTTCAACGTATCCATTTAGGTATTATCATGGTTCTCCTCACCCCCACCTCACTTCTCTCACGAGCATCGGGATCCATGTCATCTCGGATGTTGCAGCGTTGTGCCTGTGGTCAATTTCACGATCCATTTGATCTGGGTCACGTTGATCAGGGGCACGGAGAATTTTTGGCCAGTATGCCCCAGGATCCCTCGACTCTGGCGGATGATTTGATCAAGATGGGTCTCTACAAGCCCCAGGTGATCGAAACCGCCAAGCGCATCACCCGCACCGAGATGATGCAGTCTGTTCTTTTGGATCGGGCCACTCAGGATCTTGAGCAACGCAAAATCTTTGCTGAGATGATCGCTCAGGCAGGCGGACTGGATCAGGTGATGGGAGCAGCCTTTGGCCCGCAGGTAGGCGAATTTTTTGAAGACACCTTGCGGGCTGGCCCCTTCACTCGGCGACGCTTCCTCAAGCAGGTGTTGGTGGCCGCCACCTTGATGGGAGCAACCGCAGCCCAAGGTCAGCGGGAGTTGATGGCCCAAGAGAGCGGCGGTGCCCCCGAAAAAACGGACTTGCGGATCGGCTTTATCCCCATCACCTGCGCCACCCCGATCATCATGGCGGAACCCCTTGGTTTCTATGAAAAGTATGGGCTGAATGTGGAGGTGGTGAAGTTGCCCAGTTGGGCCGCTGTGCGGGATTCTGCCATTGCGGGCGAGTTAGATGCCTACCACATGCTCTCCCCTATGCCGATCTCCATCACCCTTGGCCTGGGATCCACCGCCTTCCCGATCAAGTTGGCCAGCATTGAAAATATCAACGGTCAGGCCATCACCGTCGCCAATAAACACAAAGATCAGTTGACCGGCCCCGCTGACTTTGCGGGCTTCACGATTGGGGTGCCTTTCCCCTTCTCGATGCACAACCTGTTGCTCCGCTACTACCTAGCCACTGGCGGCATCAACCCCGACACCGATGTACAAATCACCCCAGTCCCACCCCCTGATAGTGTGGCCCGACTCACGGTGGGGGATATTGATGCCATGCTGATGCCGGATCCCTTTAATCAGCGAGCAGTGTTTGAGGGGGCGGGCTTCATCCACTTGCTGACCAAGGATCTGTGGCCGGGACATCCCTGCTGTGCTTTTGCCGCCAGCCAAGACTGGATTGACCAATATCCCAACACCTTCCAAGCGGTTAACAAAGCGATTATTGATGCGGCAGGTTATTCCAGCGATGCCGCCAACCGAGCCGAGATCGCCAATGCCATCTCTCCCCGTGAATTCCTCAACCAGCCTGAAGAGGTGGTGGCGGCTGTCCTGACGGGCCAGTTTGAGGATGGCCTGGGCAACACCCTCGATATTCCCGACCGGATCGACTTTGATCCCTACCCCTGGCAGAGCTTTGCCTACTGGATTACCTCCCAGATGGTGCGCTGGGATCTATTGCCAGAAGCCGATGCCAACTATGAGGCGATTGGTCAAGATATCTTCCTGACCGATCTGGCTCGCTCATTGGCTCAGGAGCTGGGCCAAGAACCGCCTGCGGAGACCCTACGCAGCGAAACGCTGATGTTTGACAGCTTTGATCCCGCCGATCCCGCCGCCTATGTGCAGGCTCAGATCGAAGAGTTTGGGGTTTAAGCATCAACACTGGGATCCTCTCTGGGGATCCCATGCCTCGCCTACTGCTGTCGCTATGCCGGGATCCCCATGATGACCACCCCTTCTACCTCACCTCCCCAGCCTGCCCTGACTAAATGGATCCGCACCTGGTTACCGGGCACCAACCTACAAGCCTTTGTTTTGTTTGTGCTGTCGTTGGTACTGTTCTTGGCCTTTTGGGAGATTGGAGCCCGCAATGGCCTCTTTTCCCGGCTGATCCCCAGCGCTAGCCGTACGGCGGTCGATCTATGGGGATGGCTATCGGATCCCTTTTATGTGATTGGCCCCAATGACAAAGGTATCGGCTGGCATCTGTTGGTCAGTCTGCGCCGAGTTGCGATTGGCTTCACCCTGGGATCCCTGATTGCAGTGCCTTTGGGGGTGTTGGTGGGTCTATCTCAGGTCACCTCTAAGGCCATTGACCCCTACATTCAATTGCTCAAGCCCGTGTCGCCGCTGGCCTGGTTGCCCTTGGGGCTGGGAGTATTACAAAGCTCCGAAAAGACGGCCCTGTTTGTGATTGCCATCACCAGCATTTGGCCCACCTTGATCAGCACCAAGTTCGGGGTCAGCAATGTGGATCCCGCTTATTTGAATGTGGCTCGTTCGTTGGGAGCATCCCGCTGGCGCACTATTCTCAAGGTGATCTTGCCCGCTGCTGCCCCTAGCATCGTATCGGGCTTACGGATCAGCATTGGCATCGCTTGGCTGGTGATCGTGGCGGCAGAGATTCTGGTGGGTGGCACCGGCCTGGGCTATTTCGTTTGGAACGAGTGGAACAACCTGCAAATCACCAGCATCATCACCGCCATTGTAGTGATTGGCACCGTGGGTTTGATTCTGGATCGGCTGTTCGGCCTCTTGCAGCACTGGGTCTCATTTGGACAGAAATCATGATGACATCCCCTCACTTCGCCTCCCCCATCGCTCAGCCTGGGATCCCTTCCAGCTCTACTGAAGCCCATCCCCAGCTACAACTGCGGCAGGTGACTAAAATCTATGCTGGGCGTCGCACCTTTGCCGACAAGATCTTGGGGCGGGGATCCAAAGACTATGCCGCCCTTGATCCCATCGACCTGACCGTTGACCCCAACACATTTGTTACTATCATCGGCCCCTCGGGCTGTGGCAAATCCACCCTGCTCAACATCATTGCGGGTCTCGATCAACCCACCACCGGAGAGGTGATCATCAACGGTCAGGTGGTGACTCGACCAGGGCCAGATCGGGGCATTGTGTTTCAGAACTACTCGCTGATGCCGTGGATGACGGTGGAGGGCAATATCCGCTTTGCGGTGGAGACGGTTCATCCCCGGATGTCTAAGGCTGACATGGCCAATGTGGTGCAGACCCATATCGATTTGGTGGGTTTGCGAGGGGCCGAAAAGAAACACCCACACGAGTTATCCGGGGGCATGAAGCAACGGGTTGGCATCGCCCGTGCCCTGGCCATCGATCCACAGATCCTGCTGATGGACGAGCCCTTTGGGGCCTTGGATGCCTTGACCAGGGGCTTCTTGCAGGATGAGGTGGAGCGAATCTGGGAATCTCGTCGCAAGACGGTGATCTTGATTACCCACAGCATTGAGGAGGCGTTGTTGCTGTCTGACCGAATCGTGATGATGGGCCGTGGCCCTCAGGCTCGGGTGGCCCAGGTGTTGGATGTGCCCTTCCCCCGTCCCCGCCACCGGGAAAGCCTAGATCAGCACCCTGCCTATCACGACCTCAAGGCAGCGATGGAGTTGCACCTCTCCCAAGAAACGCGGGCGGTGGAAGCAGCCCGTGTCCGATAGGGATCCCCTCCAGGATCCCCAGTTTGCATTGTTGTCGTCTTCTCAGTTCTATTCCTTGTCTATTGTGTGTTTTGGAGCTTTTCCTTATGTCTGTGCCCGTGATCACCGAGAAACTCTTGACTGCCAAAAAAGCCAAAGGGATTTCATTTGCCGACCTGGAAGCCAAGTTGGGTCGTGATGAGGTCTGGATTGCCTCCGTCTTTTATCGGCAGGCCAGTGCCTCTGAAGAAGAAGCCAATGGCATCGCTGCTGCTTTAGGTTTGGATCCCAGCGTGGTGGTGGAGTTGTTGGAGCCGCCCTCGAAAGGGTTGGGGCCAGTGGTGCCGACGGATCCCTTGATCTATCGCTTTTATGAGATCATGCAGGTCTACGGTATGCCGATCAAAGCCGTGGTGCACGAAAAGTTTGGTGACGGCATCATGAGTGCCATTGACTTTACCCTTGATGTGGAAAAAGAAGAGGATCCCAAAGGGGATCGGGTCAAGGTGATCATGTCTGGCAAGTTCCTGCCCTACAAAAAGTGGTAGATTCCAGGGATCCTCCCTCCTGGCTGAGTTCTGGCTGAGTTTTACCTTTATCCTAAGTGTCTGTGTCCAGTCCGGTGGGTGGGTTGGACACCATTGCTATAAGTGGGATCCCTGTGCCCTTGGGTTTAAGCCGTAGCATTTACTTGATGCAAACCTAAGGTTACTCTTTAGTAGGTGGTTCGATAAGGCGTTGTAGTGATGGGGCAAACTGAGGGCATATCCTCAGTTTTGTTGACTAAGACGTGAGGAACACCAACGCGATGGCTACTGTAATGGCCCCTAACTCTCATACCAATCAGGTTCCTCGTAGGATCCCTACAGATGTTTCTGAAGGGAATCCATTGGAGTTGGAAGCGCCACCACAAACTGATCTGCTCTTGACCAATTCTCAGATAACCAATTCTCAGATAACCAATTCTCAGACAACCAACGCTCAGACAACCAACGCTCAGACAACTGAGGCTCCTGTGGCTGATGTCCGTACCACCGCTCAATCCCGTTCCCTACCCTCCCCTCGCCGGACAGTGCAGCATTCGGGTGCAAGCAATTTAGATGGCCTCGGGATCCAACGGAATGAGGGCGATGAGGTCACTCTTCAGGATCTCGATGCGAAGCAATTTCGAGCGGCTTTAGGACGGCTGGCCCTGACCCGAGCTGCCTGGAGTTGTTTTAGCCCCGGCGAAACCAGTCGCCTGCTGCGCCCCCTCCAGATCCGACCCGAGCTGACCGGCACATCGGTGCTTTCTCCAGAAGCCACCGCTCAGATCACCTATAAGTTTCCGATGGCGGATGGCCGAATTGGCCACATGACGGGTCTAGTCTCCATTGAGGACTTTCGTGCTGACCGATTAGCCCAGATTTTTGAGCGGCTACAAGTCCACAAGATCCGGGATCTGTACACCCAGATGGTGGTGGAGCAGATGATTGACCCGCTGCGGCCCCTGTTGGCGCGGCCTACCGACGATGCGCTTTGGCAAGAAACGCTGATTTTCACCCCCAAAGATGTGTTGGATGAGGAGTTTCTGCTGCGGGGACTAAGGGCAGAAGCTATCCCTCGCCGCTTTCATCCCCATTTACAGGCCATCTACGCCCTCATTGTCGAGGTTTGTCCTCTTTTGCCCAATGTGGCCTTTCAGGTCTGTTTGCGAGCCTATCTAGAGTACAACGATCTACCCAACCAAGAGCTGCTGGCGCGGCTGCTCAGTCGCTACTTCTATACTCTCTACCGGATTGGTGAGCTACCCCAGGTGGGATCCACTCCTTCCCATATCGCTAGCTTAATGGCAAGTGACGTGCGGATCCGTCGTCGGGCCTTGGCTCAACTGATTACCGTAGATGCTGATAGTGACATGACTTTGGCCGATGCGGGCTTGGTTCAAGATTTGATCGAGGTGGAGAATAACGGCGAGATCGAGTTGGTTAAGCCTGGGGACTTCAAGAAACTCCGTCAAGATGTTGAATCGGCTCACCGGATTATTGATCTCTACCAAGAAGAAAATAAGCAGGAGCTGATCAAACGCCTACGAGATCAAGATAAGTTCTTAAACTTTAGTACCCAACAATTTTTTGAGGGCATTTTTGATTGTCTGCCCGATGGGGTGCGGACGGGCTACGGCGCTTCATGGGTGCCTAAGTCATCTTTGATCGATGAAAATTTCCGCCAGCTTTATACTGCTCATTTGCAATATATTTTGAGTGAAGATTATCTTTCCAGTATTAGTGCAAATGAAGTCACCATCATCAACTATTGGCGTAATTTAGCTGGATCCTTTTATGATCAGTCGATCCTCAACCAGTATCACAAATTGCGAGGATATGGCATCAAACTTGAGGAAGAAGGGATCCCGATTTTGAGTCGAGAGCGGTTCATCGAAGAAGTGCAATTGCGCTTTGCGGCCCGACATCAATTTATTGTGAAGTGTAATCGTGACAAGATCATCTCTATTGCAGTCGAGCGCTTGGGCAAGCGAGTGGCGATCAATACGTCACAGCAATCGTTTCAAGTGATGCGAGCCCGCTTGGGCAGCGTATTAGAGATGGAGATCTCTCGCCATGATATGCAAGAACTCCGAGAGCTGGTCAATCATTTTTCCGAACTCTTTTTGGGCAAGCAAGAGTATCAAGTCTCTCCCTATCCGGTTGGAGCAATCTTGGCGGCCTATCACAAATTACATTCCCAAGAATTGGATGGCACCTCTCGCCTCGGCATCGAAATTATCACACAACTGTATCAAGAGTACATGCGTTCAGATATGGCTTAGAGGATAGGGCACTCGCTCCCGTTGTTTCGATCAAGGCTGCCCAGGACTTCCAAAAATTCAAAAAAATGGGATCCCTTTGGTAACTACTTCTGAGTCAACCAAAGGGATCCCTAGTTTTGTTCTTGAGTCAAGTTAGAGTGAGCCAAATTAGAGCTGAGACCCGGACAGTTATCTACCTAGTATCTACCTAGCGTATTTACCCTCGCGGGCCTCATCAGTCTGGACTGCGATTACTCTTCGTAAAGAGAGTTGTACTCGGCCAAAAGGGCATTGGCTTCTTCATTGGCAGCACTCATAGCCGACACAGGATCCCCACCATTGAGCATCAGCTCTTCCATAGTCTGGGTGATGATGTCACGGGTTTGGGGGAAGGATCCCAACAAGGCTCCCTGGGTAGCGATGGTCACAGTGGAGTTGTTGATTTGGTCGCTGGCGGTGAAGAAGTTGGGGTTTTCTTCAAACCAACCTTGAGACTCCAGCAGTTCTACCGAGCTTTGGCGAATGGGCAGGTAGCCCGTCACTTGATGCCATTCAGCAGCATTCTCAGTGTTGTTGAGCCACAGCATAAAGGCCAATGCACCCTCTTCCACCTCAGGCTCTAACTCATCCACCAACCAAAGGCTGGCCCCACCAATCAGGTTGCCCGTCCAGCCCACTTCCTCGTTGTAGGGCATACGGCTGGTCACCAATTCAATCTCATTTTCAGCAGCGGCGTTGGTAATGTTGGCGGCATCTGCGCTGCTGGTGATGACCATAGCCACGGTGCCGGTCTGGATGGCTTGCTCGGTGGCGGCCCAATCCCGTTGACGACCGCTGTAGAGGTAGTAGCCCTGATCTTCCATCTCCTGCCACCAGGTGGCGATGGCCACAGAGGGGTCAGTATTCAGGAATAACTGATCGGCCCGCAGCCCCCGACCGTTTTCGTTGTTGGCCAATTCGGCATCCTGCTGAGCCATCCACTGCTCATAGAACCAGCCGTGGTTGGGCCAGGTGATACATCCATCGGGAGCATCATCCAGGGCCATAATCGCTTCGCAAGCGGCGGTCAACTCGGCCCAGGTGGCAGGAGGTGCTTCGATGCCAGCTGCTTCCAACAGGGCGGTGTTGCTGTACAGGATCGGGCTGGAGCTGTTCCAAGGCATAGAGGTAAATTCGCCATCCAGGGTGTAGTAGCTCACCACCGGCTGGATGAAGTCATCAAAGTTGACCGGGATCCCTTCCACTTCGTCCCGACCATCGAGGGCATTGGCAATGGACTTGAAGTAGCCAAAATCGCGGGCGCGCTGGGTGCCCACCTCAAACCACTGCACCACCGCCGGGGCGCTGCCCTGCTGAATGGCCAAATCGGTGGCCTGTTGGATCTCTTCGTAGTTGGCGTAACCTTCTACCACCACGTTGTATTGGGGGTAGGCTTCATTGAAGACGGCTGCTTTTTCTTGCGTCCACTCCAAACGATTGTCGGTGAAGGCAATCCAAACGGGCACTTCGGCGGGAGAATCTTGGGCAAAACTGGTGGCAGCAAAATCAGCGACCCCTGCCGTGGCAAGGATCCCTAATCCCAAAATGAGAGCGTTGCGTGAGTTCATGCAGGTGTCCTGAGAAATAGCTAATCAGCTAGTTCAGAATACTGCTCTGACGTTAAGACAGCGTTATCACCTATCTCTTGACCTATCTGCTTGACCTCTGGCTAACTGACGGGATCCTGCCTTAAAGTTGTCTAGAACTTATGTCCCGATGGATGGCAATCGAAATAAGTGCTGGGCATTGCGGGTTGTTTGGGCAGCAATCTGGTCGAGGGGCAACTGCCGCAGCTCAGCCACTTTACGCGCCACATGCACCACATTGGCCGGTTCGTTACGTTGACCTCGATGGGGTACCGGGGCCAAAAAAGGACAGTCGGTTTCCACTAAGAGCTGGTTGAGAGGAACGGTCAATACCGAGGCTTGCACCATCCGGGCACTTTTGAAGGTGACAATGCCGCTAAAGCTGATGTAGCAACCCCGCTCCACAAACCAACTGGTTTCCTCAGGGGATCCACTCCAACAGTGCATGACAACCCGCAAGCGATGGTCAGGATCCAGTTGATCGAGCAGATCGCGTGTCGCTTCTGCTGCATCTCGACAATGGATGATCAGAGCCAGATCCCGGTTTTGAGCAATCTCAATTTGCGCTTGGAAGGCTTGATACTGCAGCTCGATGGTGGCGGGATCCGACTTATAAAAATCCAATCCCATCTCCCCAATGGCCACCACACGGGGATCCTCTTGGGCATATCGCTCGATCTGCTCTGCCTGATCGGGATCCCAGTGGGCTGCCTCTAGGGGATGAAAGCCCACCGCCAAAAATACTTCAGGGAAGCGATCAGCCACCGCCTGTAACTGCGGAAATTCGGAGGGGCGGCAGCAGGAATGTACCACCTGGGCGATCCCCGCCGCTCTCCACTGCTGTGCCACCTGATCGAGGTCATCGACGTAGGCATCAAAGTTGAGATGAACGTGGGTATCCACCAGCGGCATCTCCGGCTGCGGCAACGTGGGTGTCATGGGTGCAATCTGAGGAAAAGGTCACTTGGGAGGTCGCCCCTATGCTTGAGCAGTCTAGCTCATGCCCCAACTTGAGTGAGGCCGACTTCAGTTAGGCAACGCTGGTGGAGCTGGATCCACTGACATGAGCCAAACAACGGGCCAAGCGGGCTTTGCGGCGGTTGGCGGTATTTTTGTGCATGATCCCTTTGCTGACCGCTTTGTCGATGCGGCTAAAGGCTTTGTTGACGGCGTCTTGAACCTGATCTAAAGGGGTGGCCGTTTGGTCAGCAGTATGAGCATCCGCCAAGGTGAAAACCTTTTTGACCGAGGTATTGACGGCAGACTTGACTGACTTGTTGCGTAGACGATTCCGTTCGGAAATTTTGACGCGCTTAATGGCAGATTTAATCCGAGGCATGGGAGTTTTTGAGTTAAGGTTTGATTAGCAGCATCCCATTGTAACGCTTACACCCCCAAGCGATGCCACCCTCTTCTGAACCGATCCGTCAACAGGCTCTAGCTGCCCTCACGGCTGAGTTGGCCGCCCAAGGTCACCCCGCCAACTATGCCCAGCACATGGCCGCCGCCATCATCTTTCAAGCAGATCTCGATCTGTGTACGGCCCAACTGGCTCGCCTCTTGGCTTGGCTCAAAGAAACCCAACCCGAGCACTATCCCGACGCGCTGGCTCTGGTGGAATCCACCCGCACTGAGTTTGAGCAGCGAGTTCAGAACGGCTAGGATCCCTCTGGCTTGGGAGTCGATCTGTTTACCCAACATCCTCGGGATCCTCTTTCAGGTCAGAGCGGCGAGAAGCGGCATAGTCCTGATAGTGGGCCACAAATAGATCCCGGATGCGGTCTTCGGAAAGGCCCTCCCCTTTCAGGTCTGCCCTGGCGATCGCCTTCATCACTACTTCCCTATATTGACTGATCCCCTAAGGTGTCCGGTAATTATCCGGCTTTTCTGGACAGGGTAAGGGATCCCTTGTTTCGCTTCTTTCGTAACATTAGGCACATCTTACCGTGGGGCCATACTCTAGCCTAGGCCCACGACCCATTGATTGAAGTAAGAACAGGCTGCCATGACTCTTGCTGCTCCCGATGCCACAGCCATCTATCCCATCCATCAGCTCATTCAAGATTTGGACGGGATCCATCACACCACGGATCCCCAACAGCTGGCCAAGCTCTCGATTGATTGGCACACCTTTAGTCCGATTTTGAGTCAGCAACTGGCCGGAAAATGTGCCGATATCGTGGTCTTTCCCACCACCGAGGCCGAGGTGATCCGAGTGATCCAGTCTTGTGTCACGCACGGGATCCCTTTAACGCTAAGGGGAGCGGGCACGGGCAACTATGGTCAAGCGGTACCACTGGCAGGGGGCGTGTTGCTGGACACCACCCGGATGCAATCGATTGTGTGGATGAAGCCGGGGGTGATGCGGGTACAGCCAGGAGTCAAACTGATGGCGATGGAGAGAGAAGCCCGCCAAATAGGCTGGGAAGTGCGAATGGCTCCCTCCACCTTTCGGACTGCTACCGTGGGTGGCTTTGTTGGTGGCGGCTTTGGGGGTATTGGCTCGATTCGCTATGGAGTGCTGCGAGAACCAGGCAATATCTTGGGGTTGCGGGTGGTGACGATGGAGGCTAATCCTCAAGTTTTGGAACTGCGGGGGGAGGCGGTTCATCAAGTCAGCCATGCCTGGGGCGTCAATGGCATCATCACCGAGCTGGAGATGCCGCTGGCCAAAGCCTATGCCTGGTGTGAGTGCATTGTCACCTTTGGCGACTTTATGCAGGCAGCACGGTTTGGTCATCAACTGGGCATATCAGACGGCATCATCACCCGCATGATCAGCGTTCATGCTTGGCCCATCCCCAGCTACTTTGTGGCTCTCAAGCCCTATCTCAAGGATCGAGTCAGTGCCGCCCTAGTGCTGGTGGATACCTATTCAATGGATCCCTTACGGGAGTTGGTACAACAGTTTGGCGGCGAGATCAGCCATATCAAATCGGCGGAGCAGGCCAACAAGGGCGTCACCCTGATGGAGTATGGTTTCAACCACACCACTCTCCATGCCCGCACCAGCGATGCCAGCCTCACCTATATCGACACACTATTCCCGGATGACCCAGAATTGATGGCCATGACCCACCTGCATCACCAGTTCCAAGGGGAGGTGATGATTCATCTGGAGTATCTCCGGTTGGGGGGCAAGGTGATCCCATCGGGCGGGCAGTTGGTGCGTTATACCAGCGAAGAACGGTTGCGCCAGATCATGCAGGCTCACCAGGATCAGGGCGTCCATGTGCATGATTGCCATGCTCATATCTTGGATCGGCTCCAGAAGAAAGACGCCAGCAACCGCAATCAACAGCTCCAGTTCAAACAATTGGCGGATCCGCATGGCCTGCTCAATCCAGGCAAGATGATGGCTTGGCTGGACTGGCAAGCGCAACATAGAAGTTAAGCCAGGAAATTAAGCCAGACGCTAGACTTATACCCAATAACCTACACCCAATAACCTACACCCAATAACCTACACAGAGGTTAGGCGGGTCAACACCTCATTGGATCGCTCCACAAAGGTGCGGGCCATGTCAGCATCAAAGCTCTTTTGCGTCACCAAGGCCAAGTCATAGATGTGATTGCAGATCAGCCGAATCAAATCGGGATCCTTACCCTGATCGGTCATCTTCTGAACATTTTGAACCAAGGGATGGCTGGTATTGATCAACAGAGTGTGTTCCTCCAAAAACTCGGTGGGCTTTTGTTGCATCAGTGCGCTCAGCTCTTGCATCCGCCGTAGGGCTTCTGGGATCAAGATCATGGCGGGCACCGACTCAGACTTGAGGGGTTGAGCCTTGACTTGCAGCTTCTCTCGGCCCAGGGATCCCTTAAACAGATCTACCAACCTTTCGCTGCGGGTTTTGTTGGTGATGGGATCAATAATTTCTGCCTTTTGATCCGCATTAATCAAAGACTCATCCAGCTCGGAATCCACCCGCTTAAACTTGATACCCTCAGAGCCATAGGACTGCTCCAAAAAGCTGCTGAAGTGGCTGTCGATCCAACTATCCAAAAACAGAACTTTCAGCCCTTGATTGAGATGAAGATCGATATAGGCACTTTGGGCCGCTTCATCGGTGGCATAGTAAACGGTCTGATTTTGAGTTTCCTTGGTTTTGTCTAGATAGTCAGCCAAAGTGACATAGGATTCGTTGTCAGCCGAGCGATCTGCCTCGGATCCCATCTCCCGAAACACGAAAATATCTTTGACTTGTGGCCAAAACTTATCGCTATTCATGGCCCCAAACTTCATAAAAAGGCTGATATCGGGCCAGACTTTATCGTATTCTTCACGATCTTCTCTGAAAAGATCATTGAGACGATCTGCCACTTTTTTGGCCACATGATCTCCGATCCTCTTGACCGTTCGATCCCCCTGTAAATAGCTCCGGGAGACGTTGAGAGGAATGTCGGGGCTATCGATCGCACCTCGCAAGGGCAGCAAAAAGCGGGGGATTACTTCTTCGCAATTATCTTGTACAAAGACTTGGTTGCAGAAAAGTTTGACTTGGCCTTTGGTGGGATCGATATCGGGTCGCAATTTGGGGAAATATAGGATCCCTTGCACGATGAAGGGATAATCGGTATTGATATGCACCCAAAAATGCGGATCTTCTTGGAAGGGATAGAGATAACGGTAGAACTCTAGATAATCTTCATCCGTCAATTCGGAGGGGGATCTGCGCCACAGGGGATGTTGGCGATTGATCACCTCATCATCCAATTTGATCGGCACCGGAATGAAGTCGCAGTATTTTTTCACCAGCTCCCGAATGCGGCCCGGTTCCAGATATTCCTCATCCCCTTCGGCAATATGTAGCGTGATGGTGGTGCCGATTTGGCTGTGTTCAGAACTGCTCAATTCAAACTCTGTGGTGCCGGAACAACTCCAATGCACCGCCTCGCTATCTGCCTGATAGGAGAGGGTGTCGATCTCCACTTGAGTGGACACCATAAAGGTGGAATAGAAGCCTAAGCCAAAGTGACCAATAATGGACTCTTCGCTACCCTTGTACTTATTGAGATAATCTTCGGCACTGGAAAAAGCCACCTGATTGATATATTTTTTCACCTCATCGGCGGTCATCCCGATGCCAGTATCGGTGATTTTGAGTAGGCGATTCTCTTTGTCCACCGAGATGATAACGCTGGGATCCGGGGCTTGATCTAGCTCCCCCGCCAACTGGGCCATGCGGAGTTTTGAGATGGCATCTGCTGCGTTAGAAACCAATTCCCGTAAAAAAATCTCCCGTTCGGAATAAAGCGATTGTTTGATGATGGGGAAAATATTATCGGTATGGATCGTAATCGTGCCGCGCTCTAGCATCGCCTTGGGATCCCTTTTTGGTTTTTGTGACATCAAAGTCACTGTACTGAATCCCCCTATCTGGCGACAATACGGCTGGAGGTCGGGATCCCGGCTATTCTGAGGACGGTTTCCCCCCTGTGAAGCAAGCCCAAAGGGGATCCCTTGTTTTAGCTCTTGTTGTCCTGACTTGTTGTCTCAGCTGTGAAATCAGCTATCAAAAAGGAATCCGCTTGTGAAACCCAAAGTTGCTGTGATCGGAACGGGGGGCACCATCGCCTCCCTGGGTCTTGGCCCCTTCGATATCCAGGATTACGGCGCTCAGAGAAACATGATGCAAATCGATGGCATGTTGGCCCATTTTCCCGAGGTTTATGAGTGCGCCGATATCGTTCCGGTGCCCTATAAGGCAATAGCCAGCATTGATATTGGTTTTGCTGATTGGAAAAAGCTGGTAAATCTGACATCACAGATGACCATTGAGGATCCCGATCTCGTGGGCTTTGTCATCACCCACGGCACCTCATCGATCGAAGAAACCGCCTGGTTCCTTTCCTTGACCGCCAAAACCCCTCTGCCCATCGTCGTTGTGGGATCCCAGCGTCCAGCCTCAGCTCTGTCCACCGATGCTGGCATGAATCTGGCCAATGCCATCCGCACCGCTGCTTGTCCAGACTCCTGTGGTTTGGGGGGACTGGTGATGTTGAATGATGAGATTCAGGCTGCCCGCGAAGTCACCAAGACCTCTACGTTCCGGCTTCAGACTTTTCGCACGCCGGATTTTGGGATTTTGGGCCATGCCGATGGCGACCGCATTATTTATTATCGCCAACCGTTGCGCCGCACCTACCCCAATACCGAATTTGATATTTCAGCTCTGGATGCCTTGCCTCGGGTGGATATCGTTTATGCCTACACCGGCTGCGATGGCACCGCCACTCGTGCCTTTGTTGCGGCTGGGGCACAAGGGATCGTGTCAGCAGGGTTTGCCCCAGGATGGAGCAGCTCAGCAGAGGCAGAGGCGCTGATGGAGGCCGCAAGATCAGGGGTGGTGGTGATGCAATCGACCCGCTCAGGCAGTGGCAGGGTGGTGGCAGGCCAGCGCCATCGGGAGGGGGGCATCTTAACGGCGGACAACTTGAATCCTCAAAAAGCCCGGATCCTCTTGTCACTGGCCCTCACGGTCACTCAGGATCCCCAAGAGATTGAACGAATCTTTTTAACCTATTAAAAACTCTTTTGTTACTCATTTATTGAGCTTTTATTACTCTTTCTTAAACGGCTTCGAGGGGAGCCATAGTCAGTCCCTCTCGGCTCAGTTGGAGATGATAGAGTTCGGCCTGTTCTTGTGGCCCCGACCAGACCACCGATCGACCTTGATAATGCACCTCTTCTGTCAGCTTGCGGGCCAAGGGGGCGGTCATCCCTGGGATGTAGCGCATCAGGCATTCTGTCACATGCTGAAATGTGTTGAAGTCGTCATTGAGAACAATGATCCGAAAGTTGGGATAGGGCTTGCTGATAATAACCGTCGATACCCCAGACTCACGAGTGGGTTGGGTTTGGCTGGGCTTGGTGGGCGTTTGGGTGCTCATGGCTAGCTGGGTCACAGTAACAGGGGGATTCCAGAGGGGTAAACAAGTTGATCGATGGGCCACGGGGCTTTCCTCATTCTGGGTCTTCTCTACCGATGCCAGTGTCTCAATCAGGGTCGTAATGCTTAAAATCTTATTACAACTTCTCCAGATTTGCTGTCCATAGGTCTGGGCCCTACCGATCTCACCAGGACTTTCGCAAGGGCCAGAACTTAAAGAAATAGGGATCCCAATCCAACATCATGGCCGTGCCCGTCTAGGCTAGGGGCGAGTGAAACAACAACATCAGACTTTTACGAGGACAGGTTGGGTATGACTAAGGCCAGTTTTGCCGTCATCGGGTTGGCGGTGATGGGGGAGAATCTCGCCCTCAATGTGGAACGCAATGGTTTTCAGGTGGCGGTTTACAACCGAACTGCCGAAAGAACCCAGCAATTCATGACCGAGCGGGCCGAGGGAAAGACTGTCATCCCAGCCTACAGCATTGAAGAATTGGTCAGCTCCCTGGAAAGGCCTCGCCGGATCCTGATCATGGTCAAGGCAGGCGGGCCTGTGGATGCGGTGATCGATCAGCTCAAGCCTCATCTGGAACCTGGGGATATTTTGATCGACGGCGGTAATTCTCTGTACACCGATACCGACCGTCGCAGCGATGCTCTGCTTCCCACCGGGATCCATTTTGTTGGCATGGGGGTCAGTGGTGGCGAAGAAGGAGCCCTGAATGGCCCCAGCCTGATGCCGGGTTGCAGCGAGGAGGCTTATCAAGCTCTAGAGCCGATCCTCACCAAAATTGCTGCTCAGGTGGATGATGGAGCCTGCGTCACCTACCTCGGCCCCAAGGGCGGTGGCCACTACGTCAAGATGGTGCACAACGGGATCGAATATGGGGATATGCAGCTGATTGCGGAGGTCTATGACCTGATGCGGCGGGGGCTTAACCTCAGTGCTACCGAGATGCATGAGATCTTTAGCGCCTGGAATCAGACGGAGCTGGAATCCTTCTTGATCGAGATCACCGCCCAGATCTTTAAGGTCATGGATCCCGATACTGGCAAGCCCTTGGTGGATGTGGTTATGGATCAAGCGGGCCAAAAGGGTACAGGCCGCTGGACGGTCAAAGATGCTTTGGATCTGGGGGTGGCGATTCCCACTATCGAAGCGGCAGTAACAGGGCGGATTCTGTCCTCCATCAAGCCAGAGCGAGTGGCAGCCGCCCAGCAGCTTCAAGGCCCTGATGCCAAGTTTGAAGGGGATAAGCAAGCTTTTGTGCAAGACCTCAAGGCAGCTCTCTACTGCTCCAAGATCTGCTCCTATGCCCAGGGGATGGCTCTCCTGCAAACGGCGGCGATTGAGCATGGCTACATCTATAACTTTGCCGAGGTGCCCCGGATTTGGAAAGGGGGCTGCATTATCCGGGCTCGTTTTCTCAGCGTGATCCAAGATGCCTACAAGCGTCAGCCCGATCTGACCAATCTGCTGCTGGATGAGGAGTTCAAGGCAGCTCTCCATGCGGGGCAAGCGGCCTGGAGACGGGTGGTGTCTACTGCCACTAACCTCGGGATCCCGGTGCCTGCGATTGGGGCGTCATTGTCCTATTACGACAGCTACCGCACCGCCAACTTGCCGCAAAACCTGACTCAAGCCCAGCGGGACTTCTTTGGGGCACACACCTTCGAGCGCACCGACAAACCAGGGGTATTCCACCACGAGTGGGGAGCGGAAGCCTAATTACCGTTAGAGACTTGGGGTTGGATTGAAACTGAGGGGCAGATGCTGAAGTTGACTGCCGGGATCCCGCAATTCAAGCCCAACTTCCATCGTCCTGCAATTGCCATCTCAAACTTCTGGTCACCATAGGTTGGTCACCATAGGTTAACGATGGGTGCTGAACCACTGGGAAAGAAGGGTAGATAGGTGAGGATAGACCAGTCATGCTGGAGCTATCCTCATTCTTTGATCTGAATTCTTTGATCTGAATTCTTTGATCTGAGCTTGGTTTTTCAACGCGAAGGGCTGATATGTTTTGGATCACAGCCAAAAGAGGGAGCATTTTACACAGTAGTCATAACTTGATCGGGAGATAAATCTATGAAAGTGGCCTCTGTTCTGTTGATATCTGTGGCAGCACTGTCCCCTCTGTGGTTGCCTGGGATGGCCTGGAGCGAGACTTTTGAGCTGGAAGTTGGGGATCCTGTGGCTGGGGCACTGACAGAGGAGGAGCCTGTCCACCGCTATACCTTTGAGGGAGAAGAAGATCAAAGCCTCAATATCCTGTTGACCTCAGCAGATTTTGACAGCGTGGTGACACTGTTGGATCCCGATGGCGAAGAGGTGATGTTTAATGACGATTCAGCGGGGTATGGTCTCAACTCTCGCATCGGGCCGGTGGTACTGTCAGAGGCTGGCAACTATACCATCGTGGTGGATAGCTTCTCCCATCGCAACAGCGGGAGCGGCGAGATTGCCACGGGATCCTATAGCCTCAGGATCTCAGAAGCGGTGGTGGAGCCTCTAGAATTTGGAGCAAGCGTGACGGGATCCCTTTCGCCTGAGTCGCCTATCGCCTTCTTTAGCTTTGAAAATACCTCTGGGGGCTTTCTGACAGCCAACCTGATACCGGATGGATTTGAAGGGATCCTGATGCTTCAGGATGAAGAAGGGTTTGTCATTGATTCTGTCGGCTATGAAGGCTACGAGTCTGACCAGTTGACCATCTCTGGCAGACAGGTGTTGAGCGAGGGCCTGTGGGTGGTGAGCAGTGTGGATGGCAGTTCTAGCGGTGACTTTGAGCTGGTGGTGGAGGCGATTGAACCCAACCTGATCAGCCTGGGGGAAAATGTAGAGGGAACCGTGCTGGGGGCTGAACCCGCCCTGTTTAGCTTTGAGGCAGAGGCCAATACGGTGATCGACATTCGTGTCACTGGGAAAGAAGACCTCGACACCTATATGTTGCTGTTGGATCCGACTGGCTATGAGCTGGCCTATGGGGACGACAACGATGGTTTTAACCCTGCCATTGCGGGGGTGATCTTACCTAGCGATGGACTCTACACCATTGCTGTCCACGCTTATGATCCGGCTATGGAGGGATCCTTTCAAGTGGTGGTGACAGAGCGCGAAGTCCCTGATGCGACCGCAACTGAACAGACCCTCAGCTTTAACCCGATCCAACAGCAGCAGATCTTGCAAATTACTGGGGCGGCGGGAGACCGCTATCAGCTCCAACTGGATCAGAGCTTCACCCAGCAGCCTGAAAGTCGAGAACTGGTGGTGTCACTGCTGAGGGGAGATCAGGTGGTGGCTGAGTTCTTTGAGCGGGGCAGCTTTGTGGGCCGATCCCTGGAGCTAGAGCTTCCCGAGTCAGGCACCTATTATCTGAGAATTAGTGACTACTCCTATTCTGAGCAGTTGGAGTGGGAGTCCACCGTCACCTTATCGGTGGAGCAACTGTAACCAGCGGTAATCCTGTGGTAGACCTGCGGATCCCAGAGCATATTGTTGGTCAGGAGCAGGCTTGGCAGTTCTTGTCCGCCGCTGTGCGTAAACAACGGGTGACCACCGCCTATTGTTTTATGGGATCCGATGGCATTGGGCGTGCCCTCAGTGCTCGCTGGTTTGCTCAGGCGGTTTTGTGCCAGCACTATGGGGATCCCGAGGGCCTGGTGCCCTGTGGGCAGTGTCTCAACTGTCGCCTGTCTTCTCAGGGTAACCATCCCGACCTGCTCTGGATCGAACCCACCTACACCCACCAGGGCAAACGGATCAGCCGCTCAGAAGCCGCCGAACAAAATCTGCAACGGCGGGCTAAACCTCAGGTGCGCCTCGATCAAATTCAGGAGGTGGTCACGTTTGTGGGGCGATCTCCATTGCGGGCTTCTCGATCAGTGGTGGTGATCGAAGGGGCCGAAACCCTGGCGGAATCGGCAGGTAATGCCCTGCTAAAAACCCTAGAGGAGCCGGGATCCGCCCTGTTGATCTTGATCGTCACCAGCCTGTCACAACTGTTGCCCACCCTGGTTTCCCGCTGCCAAGGGATCCCGTTCCAACGATTGTCCACGGCTCAGGTACGGCAGGTGATCGCCCCTCATCAGGATCCCGATCTAGCCCTAGAGCAGATTCCCTCGGCGGTCTGGGAGCTAGCCCAGGGATCCCCAGGGTTGGCCTTGGAAGCCTTGCAGCAGTGGCAGCAGATCCCACCCGAGATTTTGCACGCCCTGGAACAATGGCCCTCTGGCATTGCGGATGCCTTCAAAGTCGGTCGCCAGGTGGCAAAGGCATTGGATGTTCCGGCTCAATTGTGGCTGGTGGACTATCTGCAACTGTGGCACTGGCATCACCCCTGCCCCCAACAGTTGGCTCGGATTCGGCAGCTCGATTGCATTCGGCAACAGTTGATGGTCTATGCCCAACCTCAGCTGGTCTGGGAGGTCAATCTCGCTCAAGTGGTGGCCTAAGTAACCGGATCAGACACAATAGCCATGCCTTGGTAGAAATAGCCCAAAAAGGCAGGAGTTTTGGCGGCCTCATAAGTGTTGAGCCGCTGGATCTCAAAGCCCTGTTCCCGAATCAGGCGGTCGATGGGCCGGGTTAGGTGACAGCCATCCGCCAAGACCTTTTGGATCGGCTCCAGCCGTCGTTGCCAGACTTGAACCCCAGCCACAGGACTAAGACCATGTTCCAGAAACAGGAAGCGGCCAGTGGGTTTGAGCACCCGCCGGATTTCCTGCAGGGCTAAGGCAAGGTGGGGGATGCTGCACAACGTCCAGGTGCTGACCACAGTATCGAACTGTTGATCGGGCATGGGCAAGTGCTGAGCGTCTAGCACCTGAAGATCCACTTGGATCCCGGATTGCTGGATGCGGCGCTGAGCCATCGGGTTCATGCCAGGGTTGATATCGACAGCGGTGATGGACTGCACTGTGGTGGGATAACACCCCAAGTTGAGCCCTGTGCCAAAGCCAATCTCCAAGATGGATCCTTGGGCATCAGCCAGCAGATCGCGGCGATAACCCTCATAGACCGGATCCGCCATTGACCGATCCAGCAATCGGGGAAAGACATACTTGCCATACCAACCCATCCGGGATCCCTCCATCAATCGTGGCCCTGGTGGATGGACATTAGGCAGCGTTGGCCTGAGAGGACGTATCTTCAGTGGGGGCCAGCTGATCGGGGCTGACGGATCCCTCTTGCCTAGATTCATCTCGTTGATCATCTTGTTGATCTGAGGTCGCCACGGTTTTTTGTGCTGGACTTTCTTCTGGAATCGAGACAGGAATCTCTTCAGTCTCAGAGGAGGGCTCGGGATCCCCTGAAGTGGGTTCAGCCTGTTCTGTTTCAGTTTTTGCTAGTTCAGCTTTTGCTAGTTCAGTTTTGGCAGCTTGATTGGCTCTAGGATTTAGCCTGCTGCTAGTGCTGGTGGATCCAGTGCCCTTGCGGGTGGCCTGTTCTAGCTCGCGGGCTTCGCGGTTGAGGGTAGTCTCAAACTCTTTGGAGGCATCCTGTAG
>JAAUUM010000139.1 GCA_012031565.1 Synechococcaceae cyanobacterium SM2_3_2 | reverse complement strand
CGGTGTCAAAGGCCCCGGCACCTTGCCCTCCGGCAGCTTGAACCGAGTCGGATCCCGGCTTGGCAGTTTGTCGATGGCAGGGCCGCCGGGATAGCCCAGATCCAGCAGTCGGGCCACCTTGTCGAAGGCTTCACCCGCAGCATCATCCAGCGTTTGCCCCATCGTCCGATAGGATCCCCAGGTGGGCACATGTACCAGGCTGGTATGCCCGCCCGAGACCAACAGGCAAAGGCAAGGCGGTTCCAGATCTGGCTGCGACAGGATGCCACTAAACAGGTGCCCCTCCAGATGATGGATCCCGATCAGAGGCTTGTGGTGCAGCAGAGCCAGGGTCTTAGCCGCCATCAGACCCACCAATAGGGATCCATTCAGTCCGGGGGTACAGGTGACGGCGATGGCATCCATATCGGCAATGGTCATCCCTGCCTGATCCAATGCCGACTCGATCACCTCCTCCATGCTCTCTACATGCTGCCGAGAGGCCACCTCGGGTACCACCCCACCATAGAGGCGATGAATCTCAATTTGAGAAGCCACTACAGAACTACAAATTTTGCGATTTGTAACAACTGCGGCGGCGGTCTCATCACAGCTTGTTTCGATGCCTAAAACGGTCGCCATCACACGGGGTCTCTCCCATCGGGAATAAGGAACTCAAGGGGACATTCAGACCTTAAGATTTGTGTCCAAGCCGCCTCAAATTGGGAAGCAATTATGGTATAAACCTTTCGAGTCTGGTGGGAGTATCCATCCTAGCCAAGACGGTTTTGTAACCGTTTATCCAGAGGCACACAAGCAGAACACACAAGTAGAACACACAAACAAAACACACAAACCCAGATTAAAAGATCAGAGGTGCGTCCCAGAGTCGCCCGGAACAGGTCTGATTTCAGTCATGATGTCATACATGACATAGTGCATCATGTCATGCCGCTGGTCGGGATGGCGATGGATCCCGAGCCTTAAAATCTTGGGTTTAGCCACTGAGGATTTTGGCTTTGTTACAGTTCTCCATTTGTTGTTACAAGTCTTGTGGCCTTGATAACTTTCGAGCCTAATATGCGGTATCTTGCAGACTCAGTGATGCTTAATTCGATAGTGGGGTTCAAGGAAACGTTCTATGCGAAAACTACTGAGCCTGATTCTGGCCTGTGCGCTCTTTTTTAGCTTTGCAACTGCGGCTCGCGCCGAGGGCATGATCGGTTTGTCTACTTGTCGAGATGTGCCAGCTTTTCAACAACGAGCTGATGATAGCTTGGCTGCCATTGAAGAAAAACTATTGGCTGCGGCTCCAGGTAGCCCTCAACTGGCTGTTTATGAGCGCAAGCTCGATCAGACCGCCAAACGATTTGATCGCTACAGCACCATGTTGTGTGGTGAAGAAGGGTTGCCCCGGCTGATTACCGATGGTCGCCTCAACCATGCTGGTGACTTTTTGATCCCTGGCTTGGCCTTCTTGTACATTGCTGGCTGGTTGGGCTGGGCTGGTCGGATGTATCTGATTGCAGTTCGTGATAGTGGCGAAGCCGAACTCAAAGAGAGCACTATTGATGTGCCTTTGGCCCTCAAGTGCTTTGCTGGTGCGTTGGCTTGGCCAGCGGCAGCTTTGGCTGAGATTGCCAGCGGCCAGATCCGTGAGAAGGAAGAAGCCGTCCCGATCTCCCCTCGCTAAATCAAGGGGCTGGCTTCAGTGAGCTGGCGGGGGAATTGAGGATAAGTTGAGGATAAGTATTGATAGATGGTTTATGTATCTCTCAACATCTATCTCTCAACTAGTGATCTTGTTTCAATTCCATGATCTTAGCTGTTACTGAATTGGATCCCGTGGCATACGTATCTGTCCATTTCCTGAACTATAGGCAAGCAAGATGGCTGACTTTACCAAGTTTCTTTCTACCGCTCCCGTGACCTTCGTTTTGTTTTCAAGTTTGATCTTTGGTCTTTTTATTGAGATCAATCGCTTTTTTCCCGATATCCTGACATTTTAGGTATCCTGACACTTTAGAATCTTTCTGTTTCTAGAGTAGGAGTAGGTCTTTTGAGTCGCATGATCAGAGTCGAAATAGGCTCAACGCTCGACATTTACTCGACATTTAGACTGACCTAATCTCCCAGATCTAGCTTGATAATTTTTGATTTTGTCTCTTTTGATAGGATGATTCGGCATGGTTCAAAGTACTCCTCGCGTCTATGTTTCTGCTCCAGATGGGGATCCCCAAATCGGTAGTTTTTCCACTCCGATCAACAATACCCCGCAGATCAAAGTATTCATTGATTGGTTGCCCATCACTCGCCCCAACCTCGCTCCCATCGCCCGTGGGCTAGAGATTGGCATGGCCCATGGCTATTGGTTGGTGGGGCCGTTTACCATGCTGGGGCCGTTGCGGTCTGAACCTGTTGGCCCTGTGATTGGCCTGTTGGGGGCTTCGGCCATTGTGCTGTTGATGACCATTGCCTTGTCCATCTATGGCTATGTCACCCCGCTCAAAGATACTCCGGTGGGAGATTCTCGGGGTTGGAGCGAATTT
The DNA here is from genome assembly GCA_012031565.1 of Synechococcaceae cyanobacterium SM2_3_2. GTDB lineage: Bacteria > Cyanobacteriota > Cyanobacteriia > Thermostichales > Thermostichaceae > JAAUUM01. The sequence goes on along the minus strand of JAAUUM010000139.1, from coordinate 7,584 downwards.
GCCTCGGGTTTCTTGATCGGTGGCATCGGTGGAGCTGTGGTGGCCTACTTGCTGTTGGCCAATGCCAGTCTCATCTTGAGTGGTTTTAATTTGGCCCTCTAGGGATCCCAGTCTCAAGTTTGTTGTTGTCCAGCTCTTAGTCTTGTTTTTCATTGCCGTTTTTCACGCCTTTTGACCGTGCAATTCTTTTTGTAAAACCTGTTGAATACGGTGTTGAATACGATAGACAGGGAGAAGTCAGTTGGGCTTGTCCCTGTTTTTATGTTCGTTGGCATGGCTCACCGACTGCTGCCATCTGGGGGGAGGGGAGTTACGCTGAACCCGGATGAATCGGAATGAGGACAATTTATTTTGTGTATTGGGCGAAGGGATCCTTTTTGAGCAAGACGGCTGGGGCTGGGATCCCCTTCGATAGAGCCAGAGTGGGTTGCAGAAGACCAGAGGTACAAAATGTTGGTGGCAACAGGACTACGCAAAACCTATGGATCTGAAGAGGTGGTGCGGGGCATCGATCTCAAGTTAGTGGCTGGTCAAGTGCTGGGGCTATTGGGGCCGAATGGAGCTGGCAAAAGCACCACTGTTGGTATGCTCTACGGAGTGGTGGTTCCCAACCAGGGATCCGTGTATATGAGCGGCATCGATCTGCACAAGCATGGTGCGGTGGCGCGACGACTGATGGGGGTGGTGACCCAAGATGACAATCTGGATCCCGACTTGGACGTGGTGGGCAACCTGATTGCGTTTGCCCGTCATCACCGTCTGGTGGGTCAAGAGGCCATCTATCGAGCCGCCGAAGTCTTAGAATTGGTGGGCTTAGTCGGGCGCGAAAAGGCCAATGTTGAGGAGCTATCGGGAGGGCTGAAGCGAAGACTGGTGCTGGCGCGGGCCTTGCTGAACAACCCAAAGGTGGTGTTTTTGGATGAGCCTACCACTGGCCTGGATCCCGATGCCCGACAAGATTTTTGGAAATTGGTGACGTTGCTAAAGCAGGCGGGCCGGGGGGTGTTGTTGACCACCCATTATATGGATGAGGCCGAACGCCTCTGTGACCGGCTGTTGTTGATGCAGCAGGGGCAGATCGTCGATCGAGGCACACCACTGGAACTGATTCACCGCACCGTGGGATCCCATGTGGTAGAGGTGGACGGCATCGATGCCACTGTTCTGCAAAACTTGGCAGCTCAGACCGGAACCTGGTGGCGACCCTTCAGCACCGGACATCTATTGGTGCTCCCAGAACAGGGATCCCATGAGATTTTGAGCCAGTTGGAAGCCCAGGATCCGAGCCGCCTCTTGCACCGTAAGGCCAATCTAGAGGATGTATTTTTGCGTTTGACAGGAGCTAGATTATGACCGGATACTTGCCTCCCCTAACAAATTCTGAGCTAACAAATTCTGAGCTAACAAATACCGAACCCCCAATGACTCAGGATCCCCATCGTTCTTTGGGGGAGCAGCTCTGGGGCATCTATTCCGTCTGGCGACGCCATGCCACTGTTTATCAAAAAACCTGGCTGGTCAACTTCTTGCCCCCAATTACGGAGCCTTTGGTCTATCTCCTGGCCTTTGGCTATGGGCTCACTCCGATGATGGGGGAGTTGTTTTATCTGGGCCAGCCCCTCACCTATCCCCAGTTCATTGGCCCTGGCATGATCGCGGTGGCGCTCTTGTTTCAGGCTTTTTTTGAAGCCAGCTATGGCAGTTTTATTCGGTTGCACTATCAGCACACCTGGCAAGCCTTGCTGACGGGGCCGCTATCCTACACGCAAGTCTTTGTGGGGGATATGCTCTGGGCGATGACAAGAGGCATGATCTCTGGGGTGGTGACGGGCTTGGTGACGGTGATATTGGGCTTTTATCCCTGGCAAGGGCTCCTGGGATCCCTGCCGGTGATGCTGCTGGCCTGCGGTATGTTTGCGGCGATGGGGCTGTGGACGGCGGGATTGGTCAAAACAGTGGATCAGATTAATGTGCCGATCTTTATGCTGGCGGTGCCGATGTTTGTGCTCTGTGGCACCTACTTTCCCCGTGAGAATCTGCCGGGAGTGGTGGGCTTGGTGGCCACTGTGTTGCCGCTGGCATCGGTGGTGGACTTACTGCGCTGGCCCTTAGGACTGCCCTCCTACTGGCCCCTCCAACTGTTATGGATCCTGGTCTTGTTAGGGATCCTGAGTAAGTTGGCCCATCGCCAAATTGCCCGTCGGCTATTTGCCTAAGCTAGGCTCATGGCTCCATCACACCAGACCCTGAGGATCCCCCTATCTCTCTGATGAAACTGGCCTCAGTCCTATCTCTACTGCTAGCCCTCGGCCTGTTCACCCCTGGCTGTAGCGCCCCTGACCCCATCAGCCAGGACTCAGATCCTATTGTCCCGACTGGGGATCCCTCTCCTGCCGCCCCCGATCTGACCTACCAAGACATCACCCTGACCGAAACCCTGCCGGATGGCCGCATTCTGTGGCGACTGACGGCAACAGTGGCCCAATTTGAGGCGGATCAGACCACCGCTCGTCTGGAGGCCGTGACGGGTGAGTTGTTTGATCCAGAAGGGGATTCTGTGCGGATCCGGGCCGAAGAGGGCCATGTCTACCCCGCTGAGCGGCGGCTGATGCTGGGGGCAGGGGTGCAGATGCAAGCCTCTCGCTACGGCATCCAGATGACTGCCGCCTCGGTGGAATGGCGAGCGGATGACAATGTGTTGGAGGCCCAAGATCAAGTCAGGGTGGCCTACTTCGATCCCTTTCCCGAAGAATTGCCCTCAGGATTGCAGCTGCAATCGGAACAGGGATCCCTGTGGCGGGCGGAAGGATCCCGGCTCACCTTTGACTTTGCCACCGAGCAGTTGAGGTTGTGGCGGCCCGAACAGCAACCGATTCAGGCCTACTTTCAAGATCCAGCCCTCTCGCTGCAAGCCCTGGATTTGGTCTGGGATCCCCAAACCGATCAACTACGAGCCAGCGACCAGGTGGTGATCGAGGATCCCCAGCGCCAGCTCACCCTGACAGCGGCCCAATTGATCAGCCAGATCAGCGCCCAGACCTTGAGCCTGACCGGGGGAGCCTATGTGCGGGGGCAGCAGAGCGAACAGCAATTGTGGGCCGACCGGCTGGACTGGCTGATTGGGGATCCCGTCATTGAGGCCACGGGCAATGTTCGTTATCAGCAACCCGGACAAGCTCTCACCGTCACCGGATCCAGTGCCACCTTCAATCGAGTCGCCAATACCGTCGCTGTGCAGGGCAGCACCACCACCATGCAGCTAACTCTACCCTGATTGCCCTCTAGTCCTGAGCAGGGATGGGATAGTCTGATATGAGCTTGAGTGGGAGTGGTGATTTGGTGCAGCGTCCTAACATACTAATGATCGTGCTGGATACCCAGCGGGCGGATCGGTTGTCTTGCTATGGGGCGACCAAAGGGACTGAGACTCAGCCCATAATGGAGGCTCGTCCGGCCACCACCCCCCATCTTGACCAGTTTGCCCAGCACTCCACATTGTTTGAGCGGGCTATCTCTCCGGCCCAGTGGACGATCCCGGCTCATGCCTCCATGTTTACTGGCGAGTATCCCAGCACCCATCAGGTGGTTCAGGCGGATCTGGAACTGGGATCCGACTACCCGACGATGGTGGAAATCTTAAAAAAGAACGGCTACCAGACCATAGGTTTTTGTAATAACCCATTGTTAGGGGTGCTCAAGAATGGGTTGCGGCGAGGCTTTGACACCTTCTACAACTACGGTGGAGCCTTACCCACTCGTCCTGCCAATGGCACGCCACTGCCCGCTCCGTTGGGTTGGCTGTTGGAGCAGTACACCCAGTTTTGGCGCAAGTTATCCTATCCGATCCAAAATGCCTTCGCCAAGTCGGATGCTCTGTTTCAATTGGCCTTGCACCCTTGGTTGGCCCCGCTGTGGACGCGGTTGAACTTTAAGGGCCACACGGCGGCTTCTCTGCGGGATGTCAGTCGATTTTTGGAGCAACAGGCCCAGAAACAAGCCCAGAAACAAACTCAGCCAGACAAGACTCCTCCCTTCTTTTGTTTTGTCAACCTGATGGAGACCCATCTGCCCTACTGGCCCCCAGAGCCTTTTATCCAAAAATTTGCCCCTTATTTCAGCCAAGACCGCGCAGCACGCGACTTTTTACGCAGCTACAATGCCCAGCCCTACCGCTGGATGGCCCCCCTGACGGATCCCCTCTCTCCCTTGCAATTGCAGGTGCTGAGCGATATCTATGATGCCGAGGTGGCCTATCAAGATCATCTGCTGGGGCAGCTATTTCAGACTTTGCAATCCACCCAACTGGAGGACAACACCCTGGTGATGGTGGTGGCGGATCATGGCGAAGGGCTGGGAGAGCATGATTTTGTCGGCCATGCCTTTGTGGTTTACGAGGAGCTGATTCGGGTGCCGTTGATCATCCACTATCCCGGCCAGACCACAGGTGAACGGATCTCGACCCCTGTCTCCACTCGTCGCCTCTTTCATACGGTATTGGATGTAGCCGGGATCCAGACCCGCCTCAGTCGTCGAGTGCAACGGGAAATTCAGCACCTCAGCCTCCGCCGCACCGATCCCGCCCAGGATCCCGAAGCTGAGACTGTCCTCGCCGAAGCCTTTCCTCCCCATATCCTGATCCGGGCGATGCAGCAGCGGGAATCAGAATTGATGGAACAGCGGCAGTGTCTGGCCACCCGGCGGGCGATCTATCAGGGATCCCATAAGTTGGTCACCACAGGCAGTGAGCGCCAGCTCTATGACATGAGCCAGGATCCTGAGGAGGTTGAGCCTATCGCTGGATCCCATGCCGCCACAGAAGAGGATCGCCTGCAACATCTGATGCAGACGCTGATCCAAATGGCTGAGTCACGACGTTCTGATGGATCAGGCGGGCCACGCCAGCACAATCTGGAGGCGGCGGATCCTGATTTACTGCAACAGATGCAGGATTTGGGTTACATGGAATGATCCCTAACCCTTTTTTCTGTCGTAACGACCCCTTGAGGGACGCAACCCATTCCTTCAAATGCCCTGTGTATAGCCCTGTGTATACTTGAGTCACTCAGCATTGGGTGAAGTTGATGGCTTCTGAGACGAGAACGGATCCTTGGCTGGGCCGCCAAATCGGTCATCGGGATCGCTATCGCCTAGATCGCAACGTGGGCGGTGGCGGCATGGGAGATGTCTATCTCGCCACAGACTTGATGCTGGGCAAGCAGGTGGCCTTGAAACTGCTCAAAGAAGGCTTGATAGACCATGACGATCTGCGCCAGCGCTTTGACCGCGAGATCACGATTTCGGCAGCTTTGGGCAGCGAGCACATCGTTCAGGTCACCGATCATGGCATCACCTCCGAGGGCAATCCCTTCTTTGTGATGGAATATCTCAGGGGGGAAAGTCTGGGATCCCTGCTCAAGCGGCAAAAGCGGATCCCTTTTGCTCGGGCCATGCGGATCATCCTACAGGTTTGCACCGGGCTTCAGGTCGCTCACCGGGGGGTGCAGATGATGCGCCGCGATGGATCCAGTCCTGGGGATCTGATCAAGGTGATTCATCGAGATCTCAAACCGGACAATATCTTTTTAACCCCCCATGAGATTTGGGGTGAATGGGTCAAGATTCTCGATTTCGGTATTGCCAAAATTCGCAGCGATCAACTGACCGAGATTAACAAAACCCTGTCGGGTAGCTTTCTGGGCACGATGCGCTACGCAGCCCCAGAGCAGTGGCAGGGCAAAGACGATATTGACGTACGGGCGGATCTATATTCCCTCGGGATCCTGTTCTACGAGATGGTGAGCGGCACGGATCCTTTTGGCTTGCAGTCCCACAGTCGGCCCGTGGATCCCACCTCCTGGCTGATGGCTCATATCACCACTCCGGCTCAATCCCTTCGGTTGCAGAGAGACTGTGGCGATATCCCCCCCGAGGTGGATGAGATCCTGTTGCGTTGTTTGGCCAAGGATCCCGCCGATCGGTTTGCGGATGCCGGGGAGCTTCAGGTGGCACTCAAAAACTGTGTTGGTGAAAGTCTATTTCTTCAAGAGGGGATGAATACCGATGGAGAGACCGAGGTTGACCGCAATCTAGACACCACCCCAGGGCCACAGCTCGATGATGCGCCCCCGCAAGATAGCCAGCCTCCAGCATCGACGCCAACTCCAATGACAGGCCAACCCAGCCCTACCACCTCAGAGATTGCTGGGCTGACCGCATGGGGACATGCCCCCACTGCCCCGGCCCCATCTGGATCTCGCACCCTATGGATGGCCTTGATTGGAGGGGTTGTGCTGTCGGTGGTGGCAATAGTGGGGGGGCTGATGTGGCAGCAAGTCCAAGCCCCTGGTGATGTGGCGGATCCAACTCCCAGTCCCACGCCTGTTTCCTCTGCAAGTCCCACCCCAACGCCTGCTACACCCCTACCTGCTACGCCTCTACCTCCTACCCCACTGGCATCCGCCTTAGCCGCAGCCTCTAATGAAAATTGGGTGGTGGCGATTGCGATGGCCCAACGGATCTCTGCTGATGATGAGGATTTTAGTGCCGCCCAAAGCCTGCTGGCCACCTGGGGGCTTGAACTCGCTCAAGACCACATCATTGAGGCCAACTACCCCCAAGCTCTAACCGTGCTGAACGGGATCCCTGCCGATCAGTCCGAATCTGCTCAAGCCAATACCCTGGCGCAAAACCTAGAGCAACTGATGGCCGCCCAAACCCAAGCTCAGGAAGGTCTGTTACAAGAGGCCATCGCCAGTGCCTATCCGTTGCCGGGGCAGGGGTTGATCGCAGAACCGGCTGAGGCGGTGGTTTGTACCAGCATGGTCACCCTGTTGGAGCGGGATTTTCGCCGGGAGGTGGATCTGGCCGCTGGAGGAGAAGCCCCACCCTTATTTGGCAACTATCAAGTCTCCGCCTGCCGTACAGCCCCGCTGCGGATCAAAACCGACATCTTACGGATGGAAAATCGAGATGACGATAATTTCAAAATCATTGCCCTGGTGATGGCGGGCTTTCTTTGGGAGAATTTACCCCCCACAGCTCACGAACGGCTGGGTCGAGGGGAAGTATTGGTGGAGTTTGTGGAGCAGGGATCCCAGGTGGCGCAAGTGACCCTCACCAACCCCAGTTTGATCCCTGAAACCAGCACTGATTTCGAGCAGGTGTTCGCCTCCCTCCGGTTGCAGCGGCTGTAAAACTTTATGGCTGAGTTTTTTTCTCCAACATTAGGGGAGAGGGTTACAGCCTGTCCACTTATTAGCTGTCACAGTAGCAGCACTTAGCAAACCAGTTACTGAAGGATGAAATCTCAATCAAATACAAGCCTATTTCTACCAACTTCTCCAATGCTGCCATCCCTCGTGTGCAATAGAGGCGAACAAAAGCTTTGATGACTGACCACATCATTTCAATAGGATTAAAGTTTGGTGAGTATGGCGGCAGATATTCAATCCTTGCCTCTTTCTCTTCAACTAGTTCTTTGATTCCTTCCATTTTGTGACTGCTTAGGTTATCCATAACAATTACCTCGCCGCCCTTTAATTTTGGAATTAGGTCTATTTCTAGGAAAGCCCGAAAGTCTTTTCC
>JAAUUM010000138.1 GCA_012031565.1 Synechococcaceae cyanobacterium SM2_3_2 | reverse complement strand
TCAGCTTCATGCCCACTTGGTTGCAGTGGGTGGCCAGTTGTAACCCCCTCACCCATGCGATTGAACCGATTCGTTATATCTATGCCCATGCCGATTGGACACTGACGGATGTGGTGCTGGCCGCTCCCTATGGGGATTTGACCCTGGGATCCGCATTAGGCTTATTGGCAGGGTTTGTGGTGCTTTCGGTGATCTTTACCCAAGGGATCCTGAGGAAAGGATTGGCTTGAGGCCAGGAAAGTAGGGATCCAAGTTTGAGTATTCTTTGTTTTGGGTATTCTTTGAACTCCAACAGTCCAAACTACTGTCACAGACTATTGGCCTACAAACTGTTGCACTGAATCTGTTCTACTGAATCGGGATAGATTGAGGGTCACCCTGTTATGAACGTTATGAACGTGGTTGAGAACATGACAGGGTATGGCTCGTGATATCTCAGTCGTGATATCTCAGTCGTGATATCTCAGTCGTGATAAGTCCCAGCGATATTGCAATCAAACCAAGGGGAAAAGTTGGGTTTGGCTAGACGATTGCAGGGATCCTATTGGCGAGGTTTAGCCTGATCAAGCCGTAGAGGTCGCCCCATAAAATCCGACCCATTGGCGGCTGTGATCGCCTCTACTTCCTCGCCATCTGAGCTGAGGTCAACAAACGCAAACCCCCGTGTCAAACCCGTCTCTCGATCCGTCGGGATGGCCACCGATTTGACTGTCCACCGCTCGGAAAAGAAGGCTTGTAGCTCTTCTGCGGTGGCTTTGTAATTCAAGTTACCCACAAAAATGGTCATGGCGATTCAAATGGCAATTCAAAGGAGTTGGGCAATGCAAAGTGCAAGTGACGAAAAAAGAGAATAGTCATTCAGATTAGTCATTCATAGAGAGCGACAAAAAGACTTCTCTAAATCTCCTTACTTGTAGCATGGAGTGTGTTTTGAGGTTCTGAACATAACAGGATGTAAACCTGAAAGGGATCCCAGCCCTCTGACCTGAGTTTTGCTAATGTCGGCCCCTTGAGGGAGATTTCACCCCCGGTCAGTCCGAAATCATCGAAACCCTAGCGCCCCAAAGCACCAAAACAGATGAGAACAAGACCTTAGATTCTCTCAGTCTGGGGTCACAGGATATGACGATATGTGTAGACTCTGGGGCAATCACAGCTAAACCACTGCTATGCGACCAATGGTGTCGAACCAATCTCTGGGATCCCATCGTTCTCTCGCCGCTACCCCCTGCCCCAGCACTCCAGGCTTCATCTGGCTGGCAAGAACAGCCTCAATGCTGGCTGAGAATGAGGAGTAAGAAGGAGGAGATAGTGTAAATTGTTAGAAAGAGTCTAGATTTTGTGGAGAAACTTTAATGAAAATGTTGCTAGAGAGCCTGAAGAAAGTCTTGTTGGTCGGCCTCGTTGCGGTGGTTGGATCCCTATTTTTGGCTCTGCAATCGGCTTCTGCCGCGACCGTGACCGTCAAAATGGGTGCCGATAGCGGTCAGCTCAAGTTTGACCCCGCCGTTGTCACCATTCAGCAAGGGGACACCGTTGAGTGGCTCAACAACAAGGTTTTCCCTCACAACATCGTGTTTGACAAAGTTCCTGGTGAAGATGCGGCCCTGGCTGCTAAGCTCTCCCACAAGAAATTGCTGACCCGTCCTAACGAAGTGGTGTCCAGCTCTTTTGAGGAGTTGCCCGTCGGCGAGTACAGCTACTATTGCACCCCTCACCGTGGGGCTGGCATGGTCGGCAAGATTATTGTCGAAGGCTGATCATCTCGGCGCTACCATTTGTTGACATCAAGTTGTTGTGATCAAGTTGTTGTAATCAAGTTGTTCTGACCAAGCTGATTTCAGCCCGTTCTAGCAGCTTTGTTGTCAGAGAGCCCTCCATGCCGGGGGGCTTTTTATGACTAGAGCCAAAACTCCTGTCTAGGGATCCCAATGGTTGTGCAAGTGGCTGTATTCTATAGGGTGGTGCCTTCATGATTGGCAACATTTGACCATAATGTGCGGCAATGTCTTTGTATGGCCATGATTGGTATGGCCATGATTGGTATGGTCATGATTGACCCAGACGCACCCAAAACACTTGCACACAAAACGCCTGCACATTTGACAGCCTAACGGGATCCCTATGGAACTTTTTGATGCGAGTCTCAGCCTCAATGCCGGGGCAATTGTGCCAGAAGTGGTGGTGACCCTCACCCTTTTGCTGCTCTTGGTGGTGGACTTGGTGGCAGATCAGTCTGTCCGCAAGGTTCTACCTGTCTTGGCAGTCAGCGGCCTGATCGGCGGGTTAGTCACCCTAGTGTTGCAGTGGCAGCACCCCGACATGGAATCCTTTGTGGGCAGCTTCACCGCCGATCCCATCAGCATTCTCTTTCGGGGCATTGTCATCTTGAGCGGGCTGCTGACGGTGTTGATGTCAGAGCGGTATTTGTCCAAATCGGGCAGTGCCTCGCCTGAGTTTTATGTGTTGCTGTTAACGGCAACGGTGGGGGGAATGTTCTTGTCGGGGGCGACGGATCTGGTCATGTTATTCGTGGCCTTGGAAACCTTGGGCATCGCTAGCTATCTGATGGCGGGCTACATGAAACGGGATCCCCGCTCTTCCGAAGCGGCGCTGAAATATCTGTTGATTGGGGCCAGCAGCACAGCGATCTTTTTGTACGGCATGTCGCTGTTGTATGGCCTCTCCGGCGGTGAGACCCAGTTTGCGGCGATTGCCCCCTATCTGGTAGATGCTAAGTTGGCTGGCATCCTGGCGCTGGTGCTCTGTATTGCCGGGATCTGCTTCAAGTTGGCGGCGGTGCCCTTTCATCAGTGGACGCCGGACGTGTACGAGGGATCCCCGACCCCAGTGGTGGCCTTCTTGTCGGTGGGATCCAAGGCGGCAGGCTTCGCGCTGGCGTTACGGTTTTTGACAACGGTGTTTCCGGCCATGACTGAGCAGTGGGAGACGGTGTTCACCACACTGGCCATCTTGAGCATGGTGTTGGGTAATGTGGTGGCTATCGCCCAGACTCGCATGAAGCGGATGCTGGCCTACTCCTCGATTGGGCAGGCAGGCTTTGTCATGATCGGCTTGGTGGTGGGTACTGAGGCGGGCTATGCCAGCTTGATCTTCTATCTGCTGGTCTATCTGGCCATGAACCTGGGGGCCTTCCTCTGTGTCACCCTATTTAGCCTCAAGACCGGCACCGATGAGATCACCGAATATAGCGGCCTCTACCAAAAGGATCCCTTCCTCACCTTCTGCCTCAGCATGTGCTTGCTATCGCTGGGAGGACTGCCCCCCTTGGCGGGCTTCTTTGGCAAACTCTATTTGTTCTGGGCGGGTTGGCAAGCGGGTGCTTATACCTTGGTCTTTGTGGGTTTGGTCACCAGCGTTATCTCCATCTACTACTACGTCCGGGTGGTGAAGGCGATGGTGGTGAAAGAGCCTGCCGAGATGTCGGTGTCGGTGGAAAACTATCCCGAAACCAGCTGGTCGCTACCAGGGATGCGCTCGTTGCAATTGGGGATGATCGTGACGGTGGTGGCCACAATTGTGGCTGGTATTCTCTCCAATCCCCTGTTTAGCATCAGCACTCAGTCGGTACAAAACAGCCCCTTCTTGGGCTTCCCGGCAACAGTGACGGCTGTAGTAACAGATGAAATTGCCCCTGAGAGCGAACCTGTGCTGGTTTCTGCGCTGACTCTGGATCCCGCCTGAGCAATGTTGCCCCTCGTCCACCGCACCCGCCAACCTCAGACAGCAGAAAAGCTCCAGAAGGCAGAGGGATCCCCGCCTATCCTGTTGATGTTGCATGGAGTGGGTAGCCATGAGGAGGATCTGCTGGGGTTGGCCAGCTATCTGGATCCCCGTTTTTATGTGGTCAGCGTCCGTGCCCCGCGTCCCTATCAGGCGGGCGGCTTTAGCTGGTTTGACCTGACTTGGACAGAGACGGGGGTGACCGGGGATCCCCAGCAAGCGCTGGAAAGTCTGGAGTTGTTGCGGCAGTTTGTGGATGGCCTCCGACAATCGGATCCCCAGCTGGCTCTTTCCCCCCTTTACGTCATGGGCTTTAGTCAAGGGGCGATGATGAGTCTGTTATTGACCTTGCGCTTTCCTCCCTCTGTCCAAGGGGCGGTGATCATGAGTGGTCGTTGGCCAACAGGCTTAGAGGTGGATCCCTCCGCTGAGCTGGGGGGATTACCCCTGTTGGTGGTTCATGGCACCCAAGACCGAGTGCTCTCTATTGCAGAGGGACGCGAAATTCGCCGTCAGTTACAGCGGTTGCCCGTCGATCTGAGCTATAGCGAGTTTGAGATGGGGCATGAGGTCAGCTCCGACAGTTTATTGAGGATCCGGGACTGGCTGACCCAACAGCTTGTCTCCATTCAGCCCTGAACATTCAGCCCTGAATCAGAATCAACCAAGTACAGGAAGTACAGTAAATAGAGCGTTTGTTGGCCATCTAGAGTTGTGACTGACTTTCTTCAGCTGGGGCTGTATGGCATCGTGCTTGGCAGCATCTACGCCCTCGGGGCTATCGGGGTTTCCCTCACCTTTGGGATCCTTCGATTTGCCAATTTTGCCCACGGCGATTTGATGACGGTGGGGGCCTATAGTGCCTTCACCTTTGTGAGCTTGGGTTGGCCGATGGGGCTCAGCCTGGTGATGGCGATTGGGGGCACCATCTTGGTGGCTCTGGCCTTTGACCAGCTGGTCTATAGACGCTTACGGCGGCAGGCTCCGGTCATTCTGCTGATCTCCAGTTTTGGCACAGCCCTGATTCTACGCAGTGCCGTCCAGTTGATCTGGGGATCCAATAATCAGGTCTATCGCACCGGGATCCAGCTGCCGATGCAGTTCTGGGGCCTGCGGCTGCGACAGGATCAGATCTTGATCATGGCGGGGGCGGTGGTGCTGGTGTTGGCCCTCCACTTTTTCCTGCAAACAACTCGGGTGGGCAAGGGGATGCGGGCGATGGCCGACAACTTTGACCTAGCTATGGTAACGGGCATCGACACCGAGCGAATCATCATGTGGACTTGGGGGATCGGGGCTTTGATGGCGGCGGCGGCAGGGGTATTTTTGGGCATCGATACCCGGCTGCACCCCACCATGGGCTGGACATTACTCTTGCCCATTTTTGCAGCGGCGATCTTGGGGGGCATCGGCAAACCCTATGGCGCGATTGTGGGAGGCTTGGTGATCGGGCTGGCGGAGGAGTTTTCCACCCTATTTATCTCTCCGGCCTATAAGGCAGCAGTGGCCTTTGCCATTTTGGTGGTGATGCTGATCGTCAAGCCGACAGGATTATTTGGGGGGCGAGCCTGATGCTGAGCTATGGCATCTTCTTTTTGACCTTGGTGGCCATCTACGGGCTGCTGACGTTGGGGCTGAATCTGCAATGGGGCTTTGCGGGGATGTTCAACATCGGTATCGGGGCCTTTTTTGCGGTGGGGGCTTATGCTACTGCTATCGTCACCACGCCGGAAACCACTGAGCATCTGGGGGGATTGGGGTTGCCCTTTTGGGTGGGCTTTTTGGCCTCGATGGCGGTATCGGGATCCGTGGCCTTTTTGATCGGGCTGGTCACCCTAAAGCTGCGCTCCGACTATTTGGGCATCGCCACCATCGGCATTGCCGAGATCATCAGCCAGATTCTCAAAAATGAGGGCTGGCTCACCAATGGAGTCCGGGGCATCACGCGGATCCCTCGGCCTTTGCGGGGACTGGTGCCGGGTTGGGACTCACTGCTGTTTCTAGTCTTGGTGCTGGTGATCTTGGCGGTAATCTACTGGGGGGCGGAACGGGCCTATCGCTCGCCGTGGGGTCGGGTGCTGCGGGCGATCCGCGAGGATGAACCTGCTGCCTTGGCGGCAGGCAAAAGTGTGCTCAAATTTCGCCTCCAAGCCTTTGTGCTGGGATCCATGCTGATGGGGTTAGCGGGGGCGATCTATGCCCATTTCGTCAATTTCATCAGCCCAGAAGCCTTTCAACCTGAATTCGCCACCTTCATTGTCTGGGTGATGCTGATTGCGGGAGGGAGCGGTAACAATCGCGGTGCCTTGTTGGGATCCTTGGCAATATGGGGCGTGTGGTCGGGCACAGAGCTGTTGACCGGACAATTGCCTGCCGCCTTAGCCACTCGGGCGGGAGCCCTGCGGGTGCTGTTGATTGGGGTGTTGCTACAGGTACTCTTATTGACCCGTCCTCAAGGGATCCTGCCGGAGCATCCTCCTCGACCGATTGGGATCCCAAGGCCAAAAGCTCCCAAGGTCTAAAGCTTAGGACTGCTGACGGTAGTGCAGTACCTCTGGCGGCTGGACAAAGTAAGAGCCAATCAAGCTGCGCCACTGCTGGTAATTGTCAGATTGGCGAAAATTGATCAGATGAGCATCCAATGATGTCCACTGGATTTGTAACAGATAGGATCCCGTCTTTTCAATGCAGGTGTAAAGCTGGTGGCCCAGATGCCCCTCGGTTGCCTCCAGACAGGAATAGGCTTGGGCAATCGCCCCTTCAAAGGCCGTCATCTGAGCAGGATCCACTTGGATCCGCACCACTTCTAGGACGGGGCCACTCTCATCAACCATTGAATCCTCCTTTGGGCATCGCATTTGTACAGACAAACTCACCTAACGCGCCCCTATCCCTCACAAATAACGGGCGGGATCCACAGGTTGCCCGTTGACCCGCACCTCAAAATGAACATGAGGGCCGGTGGATAAGCCCGTTGAACCAGATTCGGCCACCACTTGACCCCGCTGCACCCGTTGGCCTTGCCCCACCGAGAGACGGCTGTTGTGGGCATAGAGGGTGGTGATGCCGCCGCCGTGGTTGATGATCACGGTGTTGCCATAGCCGCCATACCAGCCCGAAAAGATTACTGTACCCGTATCAGCCGACTGAACGGGCGTCCCCGTTGCCACCCCAAAGTCGATGCCCGCATGGAGGCGACGAGTGCCATAGACCGGATGAACCCGCCAGCCAAAAGCACTGGTAACTGGCCCCCCCACCGGACGCACCAGTTGGCCTGTCCCCTGAGCGGGATCCCCGCCCCCAGAGGATTGGGTTTGCTGGGCGATCAGTTGTTGGATCAAGCCCGTCAGTCGTTGAGTATCAGCCTCCAATCGCTGCTGGGCAGCCTCATAAGCGGAACGTTGACTGGTGATCCGTCCGATCATCTGCTCATGGGCCACCGCCTGCTCTTGCAATTGGTTGCGCTGAGCCGCCAGTTCCTGAATGATCAGGGCGATCTCGTTACGCTGTCGTTCTAGGGCAATCCGCTGTTGATCGATCTGGCGGGTGGTTTCCTGCATCTGGGAGATCAGGGTGCGATCGGCCTCAATCAGCAGGTGCAGTTGATGGCGACGGTCAAAAAACTCATTTAGATCGCGGCTACTGAGAAGCAAGGCCCACCAGCGCTCGGATCCCTGCCGTTGGAGATAACGCAACCGAGCTGCCGTACCCGCCTGCTGGCGGCGCAGATTGACCTCCATCTCCTCCAATTGCTGTTGGGCCTGTTCGAGGGAGCGCTGCGCCTGTTGGAGACGATATTCGTTGTCGGCAATGCGGGTATTGGTGGTGTCAATGCTGGTGCGAATCTGGCCCATCTGCTGACGGGCGGTGGATTCCTGCTGCTGAAGCTGTTGAATCGCCTCTTGGTTGGTGCGAAGTTCTTGCTGGAGCTGCTGTTGTTGTTGCTCAAGGCTCTGGATGCTCTGGGCGTGGAGGGGGGAATGCCAGAGGCTCAGCCCACGATCAATAAGATGCCGGTCAGCCCCACGATCAACCAACGGGGGATCCAAGAATGGATTTTGGGGGAATAGATTGGGGGGCGCGGCTGGGCGCTACGGCTCTCAAAGTTGGCTGTCACAGCTTGACAGACCTCTCACACCACATCGGCGCAATCGTACCACGGGAATCCAATCGAGAGTATCGAAGAGACTAACAAGGCAGAGAAACTCAAGATCCAGCTCGCTTGAAGGTAGAGTTGGGGAAACCATTGCTCAGCCACATCAACAGGTTATCGAGCATCGCCGAGGGGAGGATCTTGGGCCACCCAGGGATCGGAGCCTGCATCATCGGCCATTGGGACTGGCGGGGCGATCAGTCGGACTTGGGCTTGGTTGCGAGGAATAAAATTAAATCGCTCTTTGATCAGGGCTTCTTGTTGCAGGGGATCCATGCCTCGGTCGAGGGTGGCTTGATAACGAGAAACTCTTGAGCGCAAGGCTTCTACCTGAGTTTCCAGGATCTGTAATCGCTGCCGTTGAGCCAATTGTACGGGCAAGAGCCGCACCAGTCCCCCCACCGCTGCCGCGATCAAAACGAGGTTGATAAAACTAACGAAGATTGATTCCCATCCTAAGGCACCATTCTCAGCTTCAATCAGATCAACAGAAGACGTGACCATTCCCGGAACTCTAGAGGACAAGGGGTGTTGGGGTGACAGCTGTCGCCCCTGTTGCTGACGAGATGAGCGACGTTGCTCTCTGAGGGCTTGAGCCCTCTGCTTGATTTCAAGCTGATCCAAATTCCTTTTTGAGGACTGAGAAGAGAGTGAATGCCGAGGAAAAGCATCCCTTGCAGGCAAAGGAGAAATGGGACGGGGCTGCGACAACGGTGTCAGATTGAGGGACTGGGAATAACCAAAGGCTCCAGTCTGTGATGCTCGTGCCCTTTCCCTGAAAGGGATCCCGGCAAGAATCTCGTTAGATTGAACTTCGATGGTGTGCTTAATCGTTGGTCTGACAGAGCGGTGCCGTATTCTCTCGGGTTTTCCCTTCACCTTGTCAACCTCACCTAGCGTGAAGCCAGCAACGGCTCGAACACTGCATGAACCTGTCCTTAAAAGGGATCCCATCGAAAATAACTTTTTGGGAATCCTGGTCTTTGTCTGTGCAGGCACGGGTCTATTGAAGCCGATTTTATCCACTCTGTCAGGTTTGGGCAGAAAAATTTTGGGCGGAAAAATCTTTCCAGGCCACCGTCAATCAAGAACGAGCCAAGCCGGATCCCAAGAGAAGGGCCAAAAAGGCGGGCACCAGAGCTAGCCCCAAAATGGTGAAGATCTGCACTTCAGAAATTGGCATGGCTAAAAGTCTCCTAAGGATTGGTTGTGATGTTGTGGTTGTGATGTTGTGGTTGTGATGTCGCGTGTAAGTGTCAACATCCCGGTCAGGGAACAGAATACTGCCTCTCACTCTACTGGGAGTTGGAATCCTGAAGTCGGTTTGTCCCCAATCCTCAAAAGAACTTTACAAGCCTGCTGCTGGAGTCCGGAGAGCAGTCTCAAGCCTGTCTGGCCTCTCAAATCAGCCCCCAGGAACAGCACTATAATCGGCGTGCTAGCATGTCTGAGCGTTATGACATTTGAATCAACGGGGCGTGCTTGTGGTCGCAACATCAGAGATTAAACCGACAGTTATTCAATCTACCGTCCAAGCTCAGGCTCCCGATCTTCACGGAGATGACGCCAATAGTCTCATCTTGGCTCAAACCGATCCGGCTATGGCCCATTTGATTGGCCTAGAGTTGGGCCGGCAGCGGGATCACCTAGAGATGATCGCCAGCGAAAATTTCACCTCTTCAGCGGTCTTAGCTGCTCAAGGGTCCGTGCTGACCAACAAGTATGCCGAAGGGTTACCGGGCAAGCGTTATTACGGGGGCTGCCAGTTTGTCGATGAGATTGAGACCCTTGCCATTGAGCGGGCCAAAGAACTATTCGGGGCAGCAGCAGCGAATGTGCAGCCCCATTCGGGAGCGCAGGCCAATTTTGCTGTTTTCCTCACTCTGCTAGAGCCCGGTGACACCATCATGGGCATGGATCTGTCCCATGGCGGCCATCTCACCCACGGATCCCCGGTCAATGTCTCCGGCAAGTGGTTCAAGGCGGTTCACTATGGCGTGGATCCCCAAACTGAGCGGCTTGACTTTGACCAAATTCGAGAGTTGGCGCTGAAGCATCGCCCCAAACTGCTGATCTGTGGGTACTCCGCCTATCCCCGCCAGATCGATTTCGCCGCCTTTCGAGCCATTGCCGATGAAGTGGGAGCTTATCTGCTGGCCGACATTGCCCATATTGCTGGATTAGTGGCCACGGGACATCATCCCAACCCTGTGCCCCTCTGTGATGTGGTGACGACGACGACCCACAAAACCCTGCGCGGGCCACGGGGGGGGATTAATCCTGACCCGGGATCCC
>JAAUUM010000137.1 GCA_012031565.1 Synechococcaceae cyanobacterium SM2_3_2 | reverse complement strand
GGCGTAAACGTCGTCAAAGACCGGATGGGACAAAAAGTAGATATCTCTCCCTCTTATTGGCCTCATGAGTATGCGTTTGCCCAGGGGTTCTAGAGCAATGGTCTTGCTCTAGAACCCGTTTGACCTTAGACTAATATTCCCAACGACTTGACCTGTCTAGTCAACCTCAGCCTGAGTTTAGTTCTATGCGGGTGTAGTTTAATGGTAAAACTACTGCCTTCCAAGCAGTTGTTGTCGGTTCGATTCCGTCCACCCGCTTCTCTCGCCCCATATAAGGCTCCTATTAAGGCTCCTATCCGTTACATTCAAGTCCGCTTAAGGCGATCTCTAGTCTGAAGCCTTTTGGGGTTAGCTGGCTGAGATTAGCTGGCTGAGATTAGCTATGTAACGGGCTGACGTTCCCAGCCACTCCCCTGGTGAATCGGTAAAACCGTAAACTAGGATAATGGCTCAGGGTAGGGCTATTTCTTAGGGGCCATCTGCTAGGGTAAGTTGCTATGTTATCTGAAATCATGGTGCCGTTCGGCATTCTAATCCCTATGTAATCTCTGTCTTTTCGTATGGCTACCCTTGTAATGATTTAAATCCTCGGACTAAATCCTCAAAGATTTAATCTTCAGGGGTCAGTACTAAGTCAGTAGTAATCATTTGACTAGAATGATCCGACAAGGTCATTGCCTAGAACCGTTGTTATCGATCCCTTATCCAGTGCCTATGTCCCAAATAGAGTTGCAATCTGCCCAATCATCTCAATCTGTTTCTTCCTTGGAGACTGGCTCCGAGGAAGGTCACAATGAAAGGGAGCTCAAGCAGACGGAGGCAGATAAGCCCTTGCCGGACAAAGTACGCATTTACGATCTAGCGAAAGAGATGGGTCGAGAAAACGCTGAAGTGATGGATGCCTGTAAAAAATTAGGGATCCCCTTCAAAACCCACAGCAGTACCATCAGCGGCCAAGAGGCGGATCACGTTCGTGATACTCTAGGCACGCAGCCCGGTGCCCCAGACTCCCCGGCTGAGGGAGATACAGGTACCACCCGCAAGGATCCCCGCCCCCCCCAAGCCAAGCCTCAGATCCGGCGAGTTGAGCCCCCCAAGAAAGCAGCAGCGGAGAAAGCAGCAGCGGATCCCGAGCGAACGGCCCAAGAGGAACGAGCCACCGCTACCCCCCAAATCGTTGGTCTGCGCAAGCCTACCCCCAAGCCCAAGAATGCCGCTGTCACCGCTGAGGCGGGGGCCCATTCTGCCCAGCTTGAGCGCACTCTGATGGTGCCTAGCCCCTCTCCGGCTGAACAGCCCAGCCTCGTGGGGCCTCCCCCCCGTCGGACAAGAGAATCGTCCAAGTCATCTCTGCAAGCTCCTCAGGGGCGCATCTCACCCACTGCCCCCCCCTCTGTAGAGGCAGCATCGCCTGCAAATACGGCTGCTGAAGCAGTGGCTTTAGCGAATCCTTTGCCCCCTAAAGCTCCTCCAGCTGCTGAGGCTAAAGCGCCGGAGACTGCTCCACTTTTGATCCAACCCACTCGGCCTTCAGCCCCCCCCAAGGCTACTCGTCCTGATGCGGTCAGGCCGGGTCAGCCCAAGGTCAGTCCTCCCGCTGCATCGGCCCGAGACACACTAACCTCTGCTCCCTCTGCCGAGCCAGCCCCTCGCAGCGACCGGAAGAAAGCAGCCCCAGTTGCCCCCAAACCGCAATTGGCCGGCCCCCCCACTCGGCCTGTTCTGAAAAAGCCAGAACTGGACAACGGGATCCCTGGTGAGCAGGCCGATTCAGCCACCTCAGAGGTGACCTCGCCTGAAATGGTCGCCCCAGAGCGGGTTTCCGCTGAACGGCCCCGGCCCACCACTGCGGACAACTCAGATCAATCAGTTGTCTCTCTGCGGCCCAAGCGGCCCCGGCCTACACAGGCTCCTCGCCCTCAATTGGTGGGGCCTCCGGTTCGCCCCGAAGAGAAGGTAGCGGTTCCCCTCGAAGCACGAGAACGCCCCACTCGTCGCAAGCCGGGTGAGAGCCAAGAGGCAGCAGGCAGAGATAGTGTCGAACTGGTTAGCCCACCGGTTCGGCCCAATCGGCCCGATTCTCCAGACGCCCCTCGTCCCCCCTCACGGGTCAAGCGGCGCAGTGAGATCGATGAAGAAGAAGATGCCAAGCTGGCTGGGCCGAAGCGCGGCACCCGAGGCACTGCCAAGCGCAAACGGAGCCGCCGAGGTGGCGAGGATATTGAAGGAGAAGGTGTAGAAACCACCGTTCTGTCGGCAGCCAAACTGGCGGAACTCAATGCCCTGAAGCCTTTGCCTCGGCCTGCGGCTCCCCCCTCTAATAAACCTGCTGCAACGGTTGCTCCTCCCGCCCCCTCTCGGCCTCGACCAACTCATAATCGCCAGCGATCCCATCAAGCTCAGACCCCCAAAGATGAGGGGCCGAGCCGTCCAACCTCCATTCAAATTCAGGGCAACCTGACGGTGCAGGAATTGGCCGATCTGATGGAGATCCCAGCCACGGACATCATTCGAGTTCTGTTTATGAAAGGGTCAATGGTCAACATCAACCAAGTGTTAGATGTGAGCCTGATCGAATCAGTTGCCAAAGAACTAGAGTGCGATGTCGAGGTGATCGCCGCCGAATCTGAGGCGAAGAAAACTGAGATGTTGGATATCGACGATATCGAATATCTGCAATTCCGACCGCCGGTGGTGACCATCATGGGCCACGTTGACCACGGTAAAACCACCTTGCTGGATGCTATTCGTAAGACCAATGTGGTCTCTGGCGAGGCAGGCGGTATCACCCAGCGGATCGGTGCATATCATGTCGATGTGACCCACGAGGGATCCTTGAATCGGGTCGTGTTCCTCGATACTCCGGGGCACGAAGCCTTCACGGCGATGCGAGCCCGTGGGGCCAAAGTGACCGATATTGCCATCTTGGTGGTGGCGGCGGATGACGGGGTTCAACCTCAGACCATAGAAGCCATCAGCCATGCTCGGGCGGCTAATGTGCCCATTGTGGTGGCCATCAATAAAATCGATAAACCGGGCTGTCAGCCAGATCGGATCAAGCAACAGCTGTCTGAGCATGGCCTCGTGCCTGAGGAATGGGGAGGAGACACACCGATGGTGGAGGTCAGCGCCCTGTCCCAACTCAATCTGGATGGTCTGCTAGAGATGCTCCTGCTGGTGGCAGAACTGGGCGAGTTACAGGCCAACCCTGATCGCGCCGCCAAAGGAACCGTGATCGAGGCCAATCTCGATCGGGCTCGTGGCCCCATTGCCACCCTATTGGTGCAAAACGGCACCCTGCGACTGGGGGATGCCATTGTGGCGGGATCCATCTTTGGTCGGGTCAAGGCCATGACCGACGACCTAGGCCAACGGTTGGAAGAAGCAGGCCCATCTAGTGCCGTACAGCTGCTGGGGCTGAGTGAAGTTCCTGCCGCAGGCGATGAGTTTGAGGTCTATGCCGATGAACGGGAGGCCCGTCGGGTGGCCGATCAGCGGCAAGAGGAGCAGCGACAGGCTCGACTGCAACAAATGTTGTCCCGTCGGGTCAGCCTGGGCACTGTTTCCACTCAGGCTCAGGAAGGCCAACTCAAGGATCTCAACTTGATCATCAAAACCGATGTACAGGGATCCGCAGAGGCGATCTTGTCCTCTCTGCAACAGCTCTCCCAAGAGGAAGTCCAGTTGCGGGTGCTGCTGGCGGCTCCTGGGGAGATCACCGAAACCGATGTTGACTTGGCGGCAGCGAGCGAGGCCATCATCATCGGCTTTGCCACCGATGCCTCTGGAGGTGCCCGGTTGCTGGCGGATCGTTACGGGGTGGATATTCGCGAGTACAACATCATCTACAACCTACTCGAAGATATTACCGGGGCCATGGAAGGACTCCTGGATCCCGAACAGGTGGAGGAACCCCTGGGTCAAGCGGAAGTGCGTCAGGTGATCACCATTGGGCGGGGCAATATTGCTGGCTGCTATGTGCTGTCGGGCAAACTTTTACGGAATACCCCGGTGCGGATCCTCAGGCGTGGATCGGTGATCTTTGAGGGTCGATTGGATTCCCTGAAGCGATTTAAGGATGACGTGCGCGAGGTGGCCTCTGGCTTTGAGTGCGGCATCGGCGTCGATAAGTTTACCGACTGGACAGAAGGAGACATCATTGATGCCTATCAGTTGGTGATGAAACGACGCAGCCTTGCCACCGCCAGCAGCAACCGACGCTAGATTACCCCCTGCCGGGATCCCATCGGCAACTAGCTCAGATGACTCAACTTCTCTTCTCCAATCCGGGAGAAGTGTTTGACGAGTCATGCGGTTGGTAATGGCCCAAGGGCAGTGGCAAGATAACTACGGCTACCTAGCAAGGGCTACCTAGCAAGGCCAACATGACAACGGGGGCAATCGGGATCCCCAACGTGAGGAGCAGTGGGTGGGATGGTGACACTATCAGCAAGTCCAGGACTTAGGCTTCAAGAAAGCCTGCCCCAAGCCTTGGGTCTGATTGGATTGGGGATCACCCTTTGGGGTGGGGTGGCATTGTTCTTGCAATGGGGGCAATACCCTGGACTGAGTATAGTAACGGGGCTGGGAATGATGGCCGCAGCATTTGTGCTCTGGCTAAGCTCTCGCCCTGCGGATCGGTTGCTGTTGCAGCCCTCCACCTGGTCGTTGCAACAGGATCCTGAGACCTATCGTCTTCAGGCTCAGTTTGTGGCCCGAAATCTCAACCCCTCACTAGAGGTAACTCTGGCTTGGGTAGAACCTCGGCTCCACCTCTTGAGCAAGGGATCCACCAGCGAGATTCGGTCGCGGGTAACGGTGCGCTCGGCCCATACGGACATGGATCCCCGGCCCGATAACTATTGGCAGGCTTACATTATTTCCCCCCAAAGCAGCACGGCCCTAGATGTGGAGATTGAGTTGTGGGGGCAGGATCTATCGTTGTTACAAACCTGTTGGCTGGAGCTGGACTATGTGCAGTATGGCCGTCAACAGCGCACCACCAAAACCGCCCATCTGATCGCCCCCTTGCAGCAACAGGATCCCCTCACCGTCCCACAATGGCGGCAGCAGGGATCCACTCAGGTCTTGCCCATCCCCACCCATCTACTCACCCCGAGCGATGATTGGGGGCAGGTGCTAGAACGCTATGTCATGCCCCATGTTCAATCGGGGGATATCGTGGCCATCTCAGAGACAGCAGCAGCGGTGGTACAGGGCAATTTTCGCCATCCCACCGATGTCAACCTTAGTCGCTTGGCTCGTGTTATCTGCTATCTGTTTCCCTCCAAAACCAGCCTCTCCAGTGCCTATGGCATGCAGGTGCTGATCGACTCCTCCCACCCTTGGCGGGTGACCATAGCCCTAATTTTGGGGTTGCTCTGCAAACTGGTGGGGATCCGTGGGGTGTTCTATGCTTTGGCTGGAGAGCAGGCCGCTCTGATTGATGACGTGACGGGTACCTTGCCCCCTTATGACCAGTTTTTGGTCTTGGGCCCCCAAGATCCCCAGCAAATCACCGACCAATTGTATGCCAAGACAGGACAGTCCATCGCCATTGTGGATGCCAACGATTTGGGCGGTGTTAAGATCTTAGCCCTGAGTCCAGATGCTGGCAGCGCCTCAGCGGGTGAGGTGATCGGGGCGGCTCTCAAGCGCAATCCGGCGGGCAACTCAGCAGAACAGACCCCCATTGTGCTCATTCGTCCCGGATCTCCCTCCGCTTACCCTGGACAACCTGAAGCTTAGAGATCAGATCATCAGTTCAAACAATCACAACTAGCACGGTGGGGTAAACTTCTTCTGTCAGGGGATCCCGTCGGCTGGACATAATGCGTAGCATGGAGCAACAGTCTGAGGATGGGGGGCTCTGTCCTAGTCTGAAGATGTTTGATCCAGACTCCATCGTTGTGGCGTATGCTTCAGTCTCCGCTTGGCCATTTGATCCACGATCGCTATACCCCGATTCACTCTCTTCGTTCGGATGGGGTTGGTTTGTTGGCTTCAACTGCGGACACCTTTGAGGCGGTGGATAACCGCAATAACCATCGGGTGATGCTGAAGTTGATGAGCTGGGATCCCGGTGAAGATCCTGATCTAACCAAGATTCGGCGGCAAAGCTTTGTCTCTGAAGCCAGCATTTATCTCCAATTGGAGCTGTGTCCTTATTTTTTAGCCATTCGAGATGCCGATCTCAATGGGGATCAGCCCTTTGTGGTCACAGACTGTTTGGGCATTCCACCGCATCAGGGCAGGATGTTAGCCGAGCTGATCGGAACTGATAATCCTTGTCAGCCAGAGCGAGTGATCCGATGGGGCCGACAAATGGCCACCAGTTTGGCCCGCCTCCATGCCACCCGAGCCCAGTACCGGACAATGGTGCTACCCCAACTCTGTCATGGGGAATTACAGCCACAGTCCTTTTGGTTGGTGGAGGATCCCGTCGAAGATTATGTGGTTCTGCGGGATCTGGATATCATGCGGCTGGTGGCTCGTTCGCGGCAGCAGTTAGTGGAGCCTTTGGCCCCTCGCTACGCTGCCCCTGAGCGATTGGGTGAGAGATTGGGTTTGGCACCTCCCGATCCCCGCAGCGATATCTATAGTCTGGGGATCCTGCTCTATGCATTGTTGACCGGAAAGATCCCATTTGCCACGGTCGAGCCTGAGGCTGTTCAGTCCTCCCCATCTGACTTTCAGAAGTGGCAAGAGATCCATCGCACCCAGGCCTTACCCCCGTTATCCAGTTGGGCTGGACTGGCCATTCCCTCTGAGTTAGAGGGGCTGGTGATGAGCTGTCTGGCCCAGGATCCGATGCAGCGCCCCGCGACAATGGAGACGGTGGAAGCCCGACTGGCAGCTCTTTTGGCCCCCACCCCTCAGGCCACCGCCACAGTCTCTACGCCGATTCCATCCCCTTTCAATTCATCTAACGCCTTATCTGAGGCCAGCGGAAGTATATCCAGGCGACCTTTTATCCGTCCTGCCAACAAGGTTCGAGTGGATCCCTATGTCGGGATGATGTTGGAGGATCGTTATCGAGTGGAGAAGCGGATTGGCAAAGGGGGAATGGGCAGCGTCTACCTGAGCACCGACCAAAACCTGGGCCGTCAGGTGGCTGTCAAAATCATGAATAGCTCAGGGGGATCTGATCCCGAGAATGAAATCAAGCGATTCAAACGGGAGGTGGATGTTTGTGCTTCCCTAAACAGCCCCAACATTGTCCAAATCAGTGACTATGGGGTGACCGAGCGGGGCCAACCCTACTATGTGATGGAGTATTTGCAGGGAGCCACCCTGAGTCAGGCTCTCAAAACCAGCGGTTTTCTGCCGTGGCAACGGACGATTCAGATCCTGTTGCAGATTTGTGCGGGACTGAAAGAGGCTCACAATCTCAACATCGTTCACCGCGATCTGAAGCCGGACAACATTTTTCTGCTCTCGGGCAGTATGGGAGAGCGGGTCAAGATCTTAGACTTTGGCATTGCCAAGATGGTGGATGATCAGCGGCGGACTCAGCTGACAGCGGTGGGAGCTTTTTTGGGCACCTTACGCTACGCAGCCCCCGAGCAGTGTGGCATCAACAAGCCCATCGATGGCCGCAGTGATATCTATGCCCTCGGCCTCATGATCTATGAGATGTTGACGGGATCCAATCCGTTTGGCATCGACACCCAAATGCCCGGTTTTAACCCGATGGACTGGATCACCTGTCATCTCAAACGAAATCCTCAAGCCCTCAAGCACCAGCCGGATGGCAGCCTGATCCCGGCAGAGTTGATGGACATCGTGCTGCAATGTTTGGCCAAGAAACCAGACGACCGAGTGCAGTCGATTGCTGATCTGGAACGCGGGCTACGCCGGGTGTTAAGCCGCTATGCCAACGCGGTTTCCTCCAACCAACCAGCGCCTCAGCAGGATCCAGCCTTCCAAACCATAGTTCAAAACCTGCCTCAATCGGCTCCTCACCTCCAGCCTCAACCAGCAGTTCAGCCTCAGCCGGGATCCCGGCAAGAGTCCACCCTCAACCTAAATCTAAATAGGGATCCTCAGGCAACGGTGGTGGATCAAAACAGTGCAAAGTTGCCAGCGGCTATCAACGATCCTCTGGGTCAGCCCTTGGACATAGCCCCCAACAGGGATCCCAACCAAACGGTTGCCGATCAGCCACCCTTGATCCAGGATCCCAATCCTCCATCCGTCCAATTCCCCTCCCAATCCCCAGCATCAGATCCCACTGCCACCGTGGTGCAGGCTAGTGCCCAGTCCAATCATTCCGATACTTGGGTGGAACAAGCCCGCCAGGTTGCTGCCAGTCAGGATCCCAACCGCACGGTCGTCCAGTTCCCAACCTCGCTTCAGGATCCCGCTACTACCGTGGTACAAGCTGGTGCCCAGTCCAATCATCCCGATACTTGGGTGGAACAAGCCCGCCAAGTTGCCGCTAGCCAGGGCCAGGATCCACTGGCAAAAATCTCGAACCGATCAGATAAACCGTCATCTCCAGCTCCTACTCCCCACCAGGTGTCCCCAGCCCAGCCTCCACAGGGATCCCAACCTTTTCAACCCACCCCTTTGTCAGGAGAACAACAGCCCCGATCAATATCCAACCCAACCCCCCAAAACCGCACCACCGGCTATCTGATCTTACTTACATTGGCAGTGCTGATCGGCGGTGGCATCTATGGGGCTAGCCTCTTTGGGCCAACAGCCCCTTGGTGTGGGCGTATCCCCTACCTTTGTCATCAGGAACTGACAGATACCCCCGGAAATAACTAAGCAATCATTAAAATAACAAACTGAATGAAAAGAGTCCGAAGTCTATTTTCCCCCCAACGGGATCTGTCGCAATCCAGCTTTGGCCGGGGGCGTATTGTCGAACACCGTCACGGGATCCCTGGTTTTGTGCTGGGGGATCTCTATCATTTTTTACTTACGCTGTCTTGGATCCCATTTTTGGCCCTCTTGGGGGGAGGCTATTTAGCCATCAATCTTGTGTTTGCTTGGTTGTATAGCTGGGATCCCAATGCTATTGAGGGCAGTGATGGATTTTGGGATAACTTTTTTTTCAGTATTCAAACCATGTCCACCATTGGCTATGGCGGGCTGACTCCAGACTCTTTTTATGGCAACATTCTCGTCACGATTCAGTCGCTGGTGAGCCTATTTGGCATTGCCACATCCACAGGCTTGATGTTTGCCCGTATCTCCAAGCCCAATGCTCGGGTGATGTTTAGCCGGGTGGCGGTGGTGGGGCAGAGTAATGGTCTGCCAACTCTGATGTTTCGAGTGGCTAATCAGCGGCTCAATCAGATTGTCGAAGCCCAAATTCGCGTCACTTTCGTTCGCAATGAGATCACAGCGGAAGGAGTGGTCATGCGGCGATTTTATGACCTGAAATTGTTTCGTAGCATGACTCCCATCTTTGCCCTGACCTGGACGGTGATGCACCCAATTGATGCCGATAGTCTGTTGGCTGGAGCCACACCTGCATCGCTAGAACAAGATCAGGTCGAAGTGATCATCACCATGTTGGGCTTTGATGACACGTTTAATCAGATGGTTCATGCCCGACATTCCTATCTAGCTCATGAGATCGCGTGGGGCTATCGATTTCAGGACATGATGCGAAAATTGCCGGATGGCCGCCGTCTCCTCGATTATCGGTATTTCCACGAAATCGTCCCGGCCCTGCAGCCTACCCTGACCCCCTCATCTCTATCTGAAGTACCGATTTCAACATCGGGATCCCCATAGCGGAGGCTGAGATACCCCAAAAATCATGGATGGCATTTCTTTATAATCATCCGGGGGCATACCATCTAGCTGATCTGATGGCCTGCCGCAGCCATAAGGTTACGTGAGCGACTAAGGGGAACAGCTGAGGGGGTGATAGGGATGTAGAAAGGGAGTCAAGACAAGGGGTTGCAGAGATAAGACAAAAAGGGTAAACCTGGAGTAGTGGCAGTTAAATAATGTTTCATTATAGTGATGGAGGAGAGGAAAAAAAATTGTGAGAATAATCCCCCTAAAACCCTTTGCCAAGTTCACGTTTGGCCACACTATCTCTCACGTATGAATCAGGGTAAACGCATCTAAATCTGTAACCCATTTAGCAGAATTTTGAGAAGGTACTCATTGTCCATGGCAGCTTTGTATCTTTTCATTCTCTGGCTGCCCTTGAAAGAGTGCTCCTGATTGAGTAA
>JAAUUM010000012.1 GCA_012031565.1 Synechococcaceae cyanobacterium SM2_3_2 | reverse complement strand
TGGTGACAGGGCACGGAGTCAGTTTGATTCAGCGGGAGGTTTCCTGACGCCTCAATACTATCGAAGGGCGGCTAGAGCAGCAGGATGTCGCCTCGATTACCCTCGAACAAAAAATTGACTGGATGATCGGTGAACTGCAACGCCACAACAAGGGGCTGGTGGTGATCGTCAACGAGGTGCGCCAGATCAAAAAGTTTCTGCAAAGTCGCATCAAACCCCACTAATCGTTTGGTTCGCCAAGTAACTTGAGTGGGCCCAGATTGTTATCATTCCAGAAAAGTTGTAGTTCTAGAAAAGTTGTCATTCAAAGCTCCTGGCAAAGCTGCTGGACTTCCCACCCAAGCGACAGGAATAAAGATTTGGGCGGATTGGTTTGCTGATCGGGGGGCGGGGAGTACAATCTAAGCGGTATTCGATCACAGGTCTGTACTCATGGGATCCGACCACACTTCAACGAATTGTCCCTGGCTCAGCCAGCCCCAGTTGTCGGCTATGGCAGGCTTTATGCTCGAACGCCTTCTTCTCTCTGGCGCAGGGGTGGCAAGTTTGTTGGCTTGGGGACAGATTGCCACAGCCCAAACCTGGTCGATCCCCTCACCTGAATGGCAGGTGGCTCAAGCCCTGTCTGCCCCCACCCTGGACGATAGTTTGCAGGACTTGCGCACCACCTTCACCCAAATCGAAGGGATCCAACTGCCCGATATCGCCACCAGTGCGCCGGGATATACCATCGTCAATCCAACCGGCTACGGCACTAGCTTTGGCACCGTCTTTTTTGCGGTGGGGGGAGTTTTTGAGGGACGCAATCAAGAGGATGGGGTGGCTGGTCTGGGGGTTGGGATTGGACTCGGGGATCCCAATCAGGCTGTGGGGGTGGATCTCAGCTATACCATCACCAACCTGGAGGAAGGGTTTGGCGGGGCCAATGTCAAACTCCATCGCAATCTCTACCAAGGGGAAGCCGTCGGTGTGGCGGCGGCGGTGGGCCTGGACGACTTTTTCACCACCGGGGATCTTGACCAGGATCCCAGCATCTACGCCACCACCAGCATCATTTTCAAAACCAATCCCGATATCAACGAGTTTTTTAGCCGCTTAGCCTTCACGTTGGGGGCCGGTAATGGTCGATTTCGACGGGAGGAAGATATCTTGAGCGATCAAGATGCCATCGGGTTCTTTGGCTCTGGCGCTCTGCGAGTCACCCGCTCAGTGAGTGTGATTACCGAGTGGACGGGTCAGGATATCGCGGCAGGCTTTTCAGTGGCTCCGTTCCGGGATATCAACTTTTACATTACCCCCGCACTGCGGGATATTGCTGGGGATGGGGATGGGGTGCGATTTTCGCTGGGAGCGGGTCTCTCTCTCCAGTTTTAAGCATCTTTAAGCATCCGTGCTTTAAGTATCGGGGCAAAGCCCGACTCAATGATATGACCGATCTAGCGATACTTTTGGAGAGGCTACTGTGATACGGATCCCACGTTTTTCAATCCTGGCGCTGCTCCTGCTGAGTGGTGGACTGCTGGCTCAGATGACTCAGGTGGCTGAGGCTCAAGAATCGATTACCGTGCCAGTGGATGTTACCGTCACGTCCCCCGTTGGGGTTAATGTCACCATTATTTCTCCCTTTGAGACCAGCCCTGTCATTCCCTCCAACCCGACCAATTCCTCTACCGCCTTCACCCCTCCCTTGGGTGGCGGCCTCCCTTTGATTCCCCCAGAGGTGTGTGGCGGCATTGGGGATCCCTTGCAGGCGGGTCTTGCTCGCTTTGAAGAGTTGACTCGGCAACGGGCGGTGGCGACGACCGCAGCAGAACAGGATCGGCTTGACCGCGAGATTTTGGAGCAGGGGTTACGGTTGCCCGAGCTGGTGACGGAGGATTTGGGATCCCGTGGTATCGCTCGGGGCCAGTCGGATGCGTGCGATGAGTTGGTGGATTCGATCGCAGAGCTGTTGCAGCAGGTGGCGGATTACCTGGGGGCTCTACAGGATGCCCGTACGGCATTGCTCTGGTGACGGAAGCTGAGTTTTTTGACCAGAACGTCGGGTTGGTTGTGACTAAGGGGTGAGTGATCTGCAAATGCCTCTCTCTGCTCTACCCTCAGGCGATCAGATCCCGTCGGATCCCGTGGTGATCGCTCTGCTGATTGGGATTGCTATGGCTGGGATCCTTTTCCTGGCTCTGATGCAGCGGCGCTGAGGATAATCACTTCAAATTACGTCATCAAATAACGTCAGTGCTAATCTAAATCCAGTTTCGGGATCCTGCGTGGGATCTCGCTGGAGACACTATGACAACGCCACCCATCTTTCAGCTTCAGTCTCCCTATCAGCCCACCGGAGATCAGCCCAAAGCCATTCAAGGGCTGGTCCAGTCCCTCCAATCTCAGCACAGATATCAGACGCTGCTGGGGGCAACAGGCACCGGTAAGACCTTTACCATTGCCCACACCATCGAGCAGATCGGGAAGCCTACCCTAATCATGGCTCCCAATAAAACGTTGGCGGCGCAATTGTGCAACGAAATGCGGGAGCTTTTTCCCCACAATGCGGTGGAGTATTTCATTAGCTATTACGACTACTATCAGCCGGAGGCCTATGTGCCCCAGACCGATACTTATATCTCCAAAACCGCTTCGATCAATGATGAAATTGATATGCTGCGCCATTCGGCCACCCGCTCATTATTTGAACGCAAAGATGTGATTGTGGTGGCATCGGTCAGCTGTATCTATGGTTTGGGAATGCCCGAGGAGTACCTCAAAGCCTCCATTCCCTTTCAGGTGGGAACAGAACTCAATCAACGACAATTGCTGCGAGATTTGGCCGGGATCCAATATGAGCGCAATGACTTGGATCTGATTCGAGGTCGGTTTCGCCTCAAAGGGGATGTGCTGGAAATTGTCCCGGCTTATGAAGATCGGGTGATTCGGATCGAGTTTTTTGGCGATGAAGTGGATGCCATCCGCCTGATCGATCCCGTCACAGGGGAGATCTTGCAGAGTTTGAGTGGTTTGCGGCTGTATCCCGCCCGCCACTTTGTTACCCCTGATGATCAGCTGGAAACAGCTTTGCTTGGCATTGAACAAGAACTGGAGGATCGCCTGGAGGAGCTGCAAAATGAGGGCAAATTATTGGAGGCCCAGCGGCTGGAACAGCGCACCCACTACGATCTGGAGATGTTGCGAGAGGTGGGCTATTGCAATGGGGTGGAGAACTATTCGCGCCATTTGACGGGTCGGACGCCGGGACAGCCCCCCCCCTGTCTGGTGGACTATTTTGATCCCAAAGACTGGTTGCTGGTGGTGGATGAATCCCATGTCACAGTGCCGCAAATTCGGGGCATGTACCACGGCGATCAATCTCGCAAACAGGTGTTGGTGGATCATGGTTTTCGCTTGCCCAGCGCCCGCGATAATCGTCCCCTGCAAGCGGAAGAGTTTTGGCAAAAAGTTAACCAAGCGATCTTTGTCTCTGCTACACCGGGGCATTGGGAGCTGGAACTGTCGGGGGCAGAGTTTGTCAGTCAACCGGATGAGAAAAAAGGCGAGATCACCGTCTATCGCTCCGGCACAGGGCGGGTGGTGGAGCAGGTGATCCGGCCCACAGGGGTGGTGGATCCCAGTGTCGAGGTGCGCCCTACCTCGGGCCAGATCGATGATCTGCTGACCGAGATCTATCTGCGGTTGGATCGCTCCCAAAAAGATGGGATCCCGGAGCGGGTGATCATCACCACCTTGACCAAACGGATGGCGGAGGATTTGACCGACTATTTGCAGGAGCGCAGCATTCGGGTTCGCTATCTGCACTCTGAGGTTAAGTCAATCGAGCGGATCGAGATCCTGCAAGACTTTCGAGAGGGAGCCTTTGATGTGTTGGTGGGGGTCAACCTGCTGCGGGAGGGCTTGGATCTGCCGGAGGTTTCTTTGGTGGCGATCATGGATGCCGATAAAGAAGGGTTCTTGCGGGCGGATCGATCCCTGATTCAGATCATTGGGCGGGCGGCTCGCAATGTGCGGGGGGCGGTGGTGATGTATGCCGATCAGTTGACCGGCAGTATGTCACGAGCGATTGCGGAGACAGAACGGCGGCGACAGATTCAGTTGGATTACAACGCCCAACACAACATCACCCCGACACCGATTATCAAGCGATCCAGCAATGCGATCTTGTCTTTTTTGTCTATTTCTCGCAAGCTCAATGATCAAGAATTGGAGCGGGCTTATCAGCTCTCCGAAGAGATCCCATTGTCAGAAGTGCCGGAGTTGATCACGCAACTGGAGGAGAAAATGAAGCAGGCGGCAGCAGATTTAGAGTTTGAAAAAGCCGCCGAGATTCGAGACAAGATCAAGAAGTTGCGGCAAAAGTTGTTGGGGCATCGGGCCGGGGCAGAATCTTAGCAGGGATCCTCACGTCTAAAAGGCTAAAAGCTAAAAGCAAAAGACTGAAAAGCGGGTGCAATCGGGATCCCTGTCCACCATCCGTCCGCCAATGGCCATCAATCTTGCTGCCATTTTGGAGGATGTGAGCGAGGGCATATTACAGTGAGGGGTAAGTCGTCAGCCTCCCTCACCCCATGAAAGCTTTTACATTACTTGGATCCACCGGATCAATCGGTACCCAGACCCTAGATCTCGTGGCCGATTATCCCGACCGTTTTCGGGTGGTGGGGTTGGCAACAGGCAGCAATGTAGATCTGTTGGCGGAGCAGGCCAAGCAGTTTCGGCCTCAGATCGTCGGCATTGGGGACGAGAGTAAATTGCCAGCCTTGCGGGAGAGGTTACAGGGATTGGATCCCATGCCCGAGCTAGTGGCGGGATCCCAAGGGATGTGTGAGGTGGCGGCGTTTGGGGATGCCGAGCTGGTGGTGACGGGTATTGTGGGCTGTGCGGGCCTGTTGCCCACTTTGGCGGCGATTGAGGCGGGCAAAGATATCGCCCTGGCCAACAAAGAAACCCTGGTGGCGGGCGGGCCGGTGGTCTTACCGCTGGTCAAAAAGCATGGGGTGAAGCTGATCCCGGTGGATTCCGAACACTCGGCCATTTTTCAGTGTTTGCAAGGGGTGCCCGACGGTGCCCTGCGGCGGATCCTGCTGACTGCCTCAGGGGGATCCTTTCGGGATTGGCCAGCGGAAGACTTGCACAATGTGACGCTAGCGGATGCCCTCAAACATCCCAATTGGGTGATGGGGCGCAAGATCACCATCGACTCCGCCACCCTGATGAACAAAGGCTTAGAGGTGATCGAGGCCCACTGGCTATTTGGGTTGGATTATGACCACATTGATATTGTCATCCACCCCCAGAGCATCATCCACTCCATGATTGAGCTGGAAGATACCTCCGTGATCGCCAATTGGGCTGGCCGGATATGCACCTGCCGATTTTATATGCCCTCAGCTGGCCGGAGCGGTTGCACACCCCCTGGGATCCCCTTGATCTGGTCAAGATTGGATCCCTCACCTTCCGGGATCCCGACCATCGCAAATATCCCTGTATGCAGTTGGCCTATGGGGCAGGCCGAGCTGGGGGGACGATGCCAGCGGTGCTGAACGCGGCCAATGAGGCGGCGGTGGCGCTTTTCTTGGCAGAACAGATCCCATTCTTGAGGATCCCTCAGCTATTGGAGGCGGTGTGCGACCGGCATGATGTAGTTTCAGCCCCTGGCCTGGATGATATTCTTCAGGTGGATGCTTGGGCGCGGCAGACCGTTGATGAGCTGGCCACCGCTGATTTGGTACTGGCTTAGGGATTCGCCAAACCCGCCTATACTGATGGGTGCTTAAGCAGTGCCCACTGAGCTTTTTTAGTTCTCCGCCCAGTTTTTCCTCTCTTTTTAAGATTTGCATCATGGAAGAAAAAGTTGTCGTTCGAGACTATTTCAACTCGGTTGGTTTTGAACGTTGGCGGCGCATCTATGGCACCGATGAGGTTAATTTTGTTCAGAAGGATATACGCCAAGGTCACGCCCGCACGGTGGAGGCGGTGCTGAATTGGCTGGCGGATGTGGAGGGCAAAACCATCTGTGATGCTGGCTGTGGGGTGGGTAGCCTCAGTTTGCCACTGGCCCAGCGGGGAGCCAAGCTGGAGTCCAGCGATATCTCAGAACAGATGGTCAACGAAGCGATCCGGCGGCGGGATCAGCTGGAATTGGGGGACAATCCTCATTTCAGTGTTGCTGACTTAGAATCTCTGAGTGGATCCTATGACATCGTGATCTGTCTAGATGTGATGATTCACTACCCGGAGGAAGATGCCCAACGGATGCTGAAAACCTTGGCGGGACTGGCTCAAGAAAAGCTGATCTTTAGCTTTGCCCCCAAAACTCCCTTGTTATCTCTGCTCAAAAAAGTCGGCGAGTTCTTCCCTGGGCCCAGCAAAACCACCCGCGCCTATCAACATCGCGAAAAAATGCTGGTGCAAACCCTGGGATCCCTGGGCTGGCAGATGTCGCGGCGAGAAACCATCAAGTCTCGGTTCTACTTTGCCTGGATCCTGGAAGTGGTGCCCAAATCCTGATTGACCCTAGATCAAGGCCCTGGGTTGAGTTTTTTGGAGATGATCAAACCATTTCGGCCTTGGTCGTCTTGAACATAGTCAATTTTAGAGGCGACGGCTTTGATCAGAAATAAGCCTCGACCTCCCTCTAATTGGGTATTTACTTTTTGGGGCAGGGTGGCCAAATAGGCCGGTAAATCAAAGGCTTTGCCTCGATCCCATATTGATAGATCAA
Source organism: Synechococcaceae cyanobacterium SM2_3_2 (assembly GCA_012031565.1). Classification (GTDB taxonomy): domain Bacteria; phylum Cyanobacteriota; class Cyanobacteriia; order Thermostichales; family Thermostichaceae; genus JAAUUM01. Next base: position 31,785 of record JAAUUM010000012.1, on the reverse strand, counting down.
CTTGAGACTCCTGGAGGCAGATTCTAATTTCGATGGGGGTGGAATCCGGTAAGTCTTGATGGGCGTGGATAACGGCATTGGTAAAGGCTTCTGTCAGGGCTAGCTGACACTCCATCCAGTCGCGAGGGAATTTGATATCGGGCTTAAAGATCTCCAGCCAATTGAGGACATCATCGAGAGCCTTGAGAGTAGAAGGAACCTGAAGCATTGAAACTTTTTTCATGATTCAGGCCAAATATCAGATAAGAAAGGCTGTAGATTCTAAAATGATGGCGGATTGAGGCTACACAGATAACCTTGATCTAATTTTATCATTGCCCCAAAGACACCGCTGTGCCCATACCTCCAGCGAAGCACTTGAGGATGAGAGTTGGACAGGGATCCCTGGGCGTTGTAGATGGCAAGTCACCCCGCCTGACCTTGTAATAGTTTTCTTGAAGAGATCCCAGATTGAAGTTAAGTAAAATATCGTCCCTTACTGGAGCCCTTCTTAGATCACCCAGCTCTCCGCCTCTATGTAGATGGCCAGTTCGCAAGCCCATACGGGATGTCAGCCTTCGTTGCACTTCAGGAAAAGGAGCTGTCGTTTGACATCACCACCGTAAACCTCGACGCTAGCGAAAATCTCCCTCCAGATTTTGCAGACCTGATTTTGCAGACCTGTCGCTGACCCGCCGAGGCCCAACCCTGATCCACAACAAATTTGCCCTAGTGGAATCATCTGCCATCACAGAGTACATAGATGAGGTGTTCCCAGGCACACCTCTATATCCAAAAGAGCCTCAAGTTAAAGCTAGGGCACGTCAGATTCAAGCTTGGCTTCGCAGCGATCTCATGCCGATCAGGGAAGAGCGGACCACCGTAGTTGTGTTCTATGGGTCAAAGCAGTCGTCGCTTTCCTCAGCTGCACTCGAATCCGTAGAAAAGCTGTTCTCTGCCGCCGAGTCTCTACTCTCTCCCGGCTCTGAGAACGTTTGTGGTCGATGGCTGATGGCTGATGTGGATCTCGCGCTATCCTCAATCGTCTTGTTCTCAATCAGGATCCCCTGCCTGAGAGAGCGGCCAGATATGCGTTAGCCTGGGGCACAGGAGTCTAGGGCTAGACAAAGGGATCCCTGAGTTTGAGACACTACCGTTGGGATCCCTGAGAAGACCTAGACGACCTGCATTTTTAGTAAGCCCAGTTTGCCAGTCTTCTTTACCATATTGCCAAGCCATCACAGGGCTACATCACAGGGCTAATTGAGCCAGAGAAAATACGGAGTTTAGCCAGGAGAGGTGGAAAGTTTGAGGCCAACCGAGTGGAAAAGGCGCGCTACAGTAAGAGAAGTATTATCTACCTGCATTAGCTATGACCAGTGTGGCCACGGTTCCCCATTCCATCGAAGTGCCCAAGCGGGGCTTGCCTGTCACGATTATCACAGGGTTTCTGGGCAGCGGCAAAACCACTCTGCTCAACCACATCTTGTCTAATCAGGAAGGATTGCGGACGGCTGTGTTAGTCAATGAATTTGGGGAGATCAGCATTGACTCTGAGTTGATCATCTCCAGCGACGAAGAATTGGTGGAGTTGAGCAATGGCTGTATGTGCTGCACCATTCGAGATGACGTGGCCCAAAGTGTGTTGAGCCTGCTGGAGAGAGGCCGAGAGTTGGACTATCTGATTGTGGAAACCACTGGGCTTGCAGATCCCTTGCCGGTGGCACTGACCTTTTTGGGGCCAGATCTGAAGGATGTCACCCGACTTGATTCCATTGTGACGTTGGTGGATGCCACTAATTTTGCCCCTGACCTATTTAATAGCGAGATTGCCTATAGCCAGATTGCCTATGGCGATGTGATTTTACTCAATAAATCCGATCTGGCAGAACCCGCTGAACTGGAAAAGCTGGAAGGCCGGATCCGAGAGATCAAAGACGGTGCCCACATCTTGCGGACGACGAAGGCCAGTGTGCCGCTGGGTTTGATCCTAGACATTGACTTGTTCAAGCCAGAGTCCTTGCCTGACGAGATTGAGAACGAGCATCACCACCATGATCACCACAACCACACCGATTGTGATCACGACCACGGGCATTGCGTTCATGATGATCATGCTGAACACGAACACTCTGGCCACGATCACCATGATCATGGGGGACATCATCACCATGACACCCACAATCATCTAGAGAATGAAGGCTTTAATTCATTAGCTTTTGAAAGCGATCAACCGTTGGACCTGGATAAGTTCCAGTCTTTTTTGAATACATTACCAGAAGCTATTTTTCGGGCCAAAGGATTACTGTGGTTTGCCGAAAGCGATGAGCGACATATCTTTCACCTCAGTGGACGACGCTACACCCTAGATAGTGATGTCTGGCCCGGAAAACCCAAAAATCAACTGGTGATCATTGGTCGCCATCTGGATACAGCGGCGCTCAAACAACAGTTGCAGGAATGCTTGACCCAAGTGGTGACTAGAGGCAGAGGTTTTGGCCTCTAACAGGATCTAGATCAGCTCTCACGACTTGATTGGCACAAAAAACTCTCTCAATCTGAACTGATTGGAGCAACAGAAAACACTTCAGTCAGCTTTTGGATGGATTGTTTTCCCACACCACTGATGCAGTCTAAGTTCTGAATAGCGTGGATCCCATTGGCATATTGCTGAATAAATTGATAGATCGCTGTTGCGCTTTTGCGATTCAATCCAGCTAGTGTCTGAATATCAGCAGCCGAGGCGGCATTGATGTTGGGCTTGGGGGGATCCAGCACTTGGATCCCTTGTTCCAATCGGGCTTGAATCTTGGCCAGACTGTGGGCCATATTTTCCCAAATGGTTTGATGCCCTTGGAGTTCTGTAACGGTCTTTTTTAATGCAGCAATGTCTTGCTCTTGCCGAGCCAGAGATGATCTCAACTCATCTGGGGGATCCTGTTGAGGGGCAGGATCTGGAGAGATGGGATCCGAAGGTAAAACCCCAACCATCATTGGCAGATCTTGACGCAACTGGAGAGCCGCTTCATCTGTCAGATCAAAAACCCAAGCCCATAGCTCTTTGTGTTTGAGGGCTTTGGCGGCATGATAGATCTCTTCCCCGCACACCACCTCATATAGGTGGTAATCCATGTCGGGATCCACTTCCTTCATCGGGCGAATGATCAGTGGAATGAGATTGCTGTCGTACTGCTCCAGACTGCGGCTGATGAGATCCTGTTGGCTCGGTGTAGCGGACACAGTGGCAAAGACGACGGGATCCTGAGCTGGGCCACATTGATCAAGCCATGTAGGGTGGGCTTTAGTCTGAGGTGGGGACTGATCAGCTTTTGCCTTTCCTCTTCACTCATGGGGGGCATGGGTAGTCACCTCCGTTGCAGTCTGGGTTGGGGACGTTTGTTGGATCAGATGGTGAGCCAGTTTGGTATAGCAATCTACCACCTCTTCAGCAGATTTGCGCTCTGCCAAGCTGACCGTAGCATCCTTCTCCGCCATCGATAGGGGGTAGCCTTTCTGGGAGGAGGTATTGAGCACCACTCGATGAGGGATCCAGGTTTTTTCTGGAAAGAGAGCAACGTTGCGCCGCTTGGCATCTCGGGCCAAAACAGCGGTCACTTCATCTGTCATCTCATCGGCAATTCGCGTGGCGGTTTTATTGTACATACTCACCGCAATGCCAATCACTGAGAGGGGATCCTCTCGGGCATCACTTACCTGCTGAACACGGTTAAAAACATATTCCAGAGCCCGAATCGGGTAGGGGGAGAGCTGAATTGGGATCAAAACACTGGATGAGGCCATCAAAGAAATAGCATTTACTTTGCTAAAAGAAGGGGGGGGATCAATCAAAATATAGTCATAGTTTTGCTGATATTTTTTGAGTTTTCTGGACAAGACATTGTCTGAATCAATCATCCGAATTAAGTCTGGCTCTTTGTCGCTGAGGCGAATATGAGAAGGAACGATATCAAGGGTGACATTATTGGGCCATCTTCTTTTGTAGATTGCTTCTTGAAGAGTGACGGTGGGATCCAGCAGCAGATCGGTAATATCTTTGCGGCCACGATGTTCAATATCAGAGAGGGGATCGATCCCCAATCCTGTGGTCAAGTTAGCCTGTGGATCGATATCTATCACTAAAACTTTTTTGTGCAGCTGATTGAGGGCCGCCGCCAGATTGATGGTGAGGGTGGTTTTACCAACACCGCCTTTGTTGTTGAATACTGTGATGATCATGGCTTGGGGGGAGATAGGGTGGGCTAGTGCAGACTGCAAAGATTGAACATCAAAACAATGGGATCCCTGTTGAATCAAAAGGTGCTCCAGGCGTTGCAAAAAAATGGTGTCCAGTCGCTGCCGAGTCACCGCAAAGGCTTTGAGCATGCTGATAGCCGTGGTGTAGCCAATCATCTGTCGCAGAATGCCAAAAGATTGGATCAGCCCCTCTGTACCCACATCCAGCACAGCAACAAAATGGCCATCAAATTGATAGATCAGCCGAAAGCGGTGGCCATTGGTCAAAAGGCCAAAGATAGCCCCCGACCGCTGCATATAGCTCTGAAGCTGCCAGAGACCATGATCTAAAGTCTGTCGAGGCCCTTTGCACTCCACCACCAAGAAAGGCGGATGAGCGGAGGGAACAGGACAAACCAAAAAATCCAGCCGGGATCCCCCCAACATCACCTGTTGATGCCAATCTTCTGACCCATAGCCCAACAAGCCCAGCAGCGGAGCCACCACATTGCGCTCCACCTCTTGCTCGGTTCTGCACCCCGACCATTGATTCAAAATCTGCTGAAGCACAGGATGACCAGAACAAGCAACACAGCACGAACTCAGTATAAATTAGCGCTTAGCATTGTGCTGTCCCCACCAATCGCTGATCTGATAGCTGATTTTGGGGCTGCATCTGACTGAGCATGACCAAGATCTCTCGCTGTGTCTCTCGGGCCGGACTCACCTGGATCATCACCTGTCGGCCATAACGAGTGGGATCCGGGTGAGTATCTTCTAGCACCCAGACCAGGAAGCCCTCTTGGTCAGATTCTGAGAGCAGATCCCAACGGCGGTACCACAGATCATCGCGGTAGTGTTTGGCCACCGCCTCCGCATCAGCTGAGGTAAGAATCCTGACAGACATCAGGGATCCCTCTTCGTCGCCAATCACCCCAGAGGACAACACCTGGGATCCCGGCATCAATAGATAGCCTGGAAAGGAACTGGTCAATGCTCCACATCCCTCTGGATCAGCCACGAACTGAGTGCCATCTTCCCCCTGATAGACTTCTACCCTCTCATGGCCAAGGTTCTCGCTGCCTACCTGTTCACCTACCTGTTCAATGGATCCCGGCAGGAAATGGCTCTCAGCTGGGGCGCTTTCCTCCATCGGATCTGGCGTTGAGGAGCACCCGATCAGGGATCCCAGTAGCAGCACTGCTATCCAGCTCCGTACTGGCTCATGAAAGAGTCCCCACTGCTCTAAGGTTGGTAGACCAAATCGAATTTGAGAGAACAGCATGGGGATCCTTGGCTGGGCAGACTAGCCGCCCATGATACAAGCTCTCGGCTCTGCATCAAGACTGCTGGCTCAAGAGTTCCCTCCAGCATCCTGATTTAACATTCACTATTTAACCTTCTTTAACATTTAACCGTCAGTCTTGTGCGGCGAACACCATGGCCCCAATCAGTCCCACCTGAGGGTTGAGGATGACTTGAATCGAAAAGTCCTCCAGCAGCGGGCGCATTCGGCCTTTGTCCAGATAGGCGTCGATGAATCCCCCTTGTTCTAGCAGGCTGATATTTTTGGCCGCAATGCCCCCCGCAATATAGATGCCGCCACGGGGCAGCAGTTTCAGGGCCAAATTGCCCACCTCTCCGCCATAGCAGGATAAAAACAGCTCCATCGTCTGCTCCGCCACGGGATCCGTCTGGTCTTGAGCTGCCATCGAGATCAAAGCTCCGGGATCCCGGTCGTCGTTCCCCTCTAGAGCCGCCACAATCTCGGCATCTGCCCCTGCCCCCCGTCCGCTCTCCAACAAAAATTGGTAGATGGCCGCAATGCCCATGCCAGAAACCACCCGCTCCACCGAAATCCGTCCCCCAATCCGCTGCCGTAGATAGCCCAGCAGTTCAAACTCCAACGCTGTGCGAGCCGAGAAGTCGGTATGTCCCCCTTCGCTGGCATAGACTTGATAGCGGTCGCCATTCCAGGTGAGATACCCCTGCCCCAAGCCTGTGCCCGCCCCAATCACCGCAATCGGACTCTGGGGATCCTGACTGCCGGGATGGAGGGTGTGCAGATCCTGGGGATCCAGGTGAAGAAGGCCATAGCCCACCGCACTAAAGTCGTTGATCAGATGGGCCTGTTTGAGTCCTAACTCTTCCGCCAACTCCCGACTATTCAGCTGCCAGGGTAGGTTGGTCACTTGGGCCGTCTCCTTCACCACGGGCCCAGCAATGGCGAAACAAGCTCGGTGGGGCACGGGATCCTCAGGACATTTGGCCCTCACTTCGGCGGGGATCTCCTGCAAAAAGGTTTGGACAATGGGGATCAAGCTGGGATAGCTACCGCTGACATAGCGTTTTTCCCAGAGGGAGGTCAGGGATCCCGTCGGATCTTGATAGGCCAGTCTCAAAATAGTCTTGGTGCCACCAATATCGCCCGACAGTAACCATGTCATAACGCCAAATCTTTCCCCGAGAAGTCTTATCTACCCTAGCGGATCCCTTGCTTTGGCTTCATCTGTCCCACCTGCTTGACTTGGCTTGTGGTGGAGATCGTTCATCTTTAGGCAGATTTAGTCAGAAAAGTGGCGGTGGATGTTCGGCACAGGGCAGGCTAAGCCAAAGAATTGCCCATCCCGTTGCTGTCTCAGATTGTTGGGGTGGCCATGCTGCCATGAGCATGATCTTTTCAGGAAGATAGAGCAGTCGCTACGGCCTTGCCCATGCCTGTCTCTGCTGTCTTCGGCGCTGAACCTGTCCCACCAACCCAGACTTTACCCACCGTGATCTTGGCGGGCTGCGGCTATGGGGCGATAGCTGCGCTGCGGGCACTCTCAGGTCGAGCCAGGGTGATCGCCATCAACCCCTACCCGTACATCGTCAATTCGGGGATGTCGACGCGACTGATCAGTGGCCGCTTTGATTCGGATCTGGTCAGGATCCCGTTATTAGATCATGTGGCTCGTTACGGTGCGGAGTTTGTCGAGGGGCGGGTCACCCAAATTAACCCCGTAGAGCAGCAGGTTCAGGTAAAAACCCCTGAGGGATCCCAATGGTTGAGCTATGACTACCTGTTGCTCAATGTGGGGCGAGAACTGGCCACCCACGGGATCCCTGGAGCGCAGGATCATGCCTTTGGGGTGCGACCGATGACGGATCTGGTCAGGGCTCATCAGCACGTGCGGGACTGTTGGCGACGGGCGGTGGCTGGAGATCTGACCCCAGGATTGCTGACCTTTGCGGTGGTCGGAGGGGGATGTACAGGGGTAGAGCTGGTGGGCGAATTGGGGGATCTATGCCAAGAGCTGAGTCACAAGACCGGGATCCCGATGTCAGGGGTGCGGCTGATTTTGGTGGCCGGAGATCGCCCCTTGGTGGCTGGACTGTCGTCTCGCTTTGGGGAACAGGTGGAACAGTCCTTGCTGGGCCAGGGCATTGAGGTCTGGCGACCCTGCCGGGTGCAAGCGGTGGAGGCCGATGGCATCCAAGTGCGGTGGAGCGAGTCGAACCGAGAAGAGCGGCTCCCTTGCCTGACAACCCTGTGGGCGGGGGGCTTGCAGGTGCCCCAGTGGTTGGGCCAAACTGGTCTGCCCCTGGCTGTAGATGGTTCCATCCGGGTGGAATCCACGCTTCAGGTACAGGGATCCCAGTCAATGTTGGCGATGGGGGACTGTGCCTACTTTGAGCGGGATCCCGGCATCATGGTGCCCAAGATTGGGGTCTATGCGGTGCGACAGGCTCCGATTGTGGCCCAAAACTTGGTCAATCTGATCGACCATCAACCCCTGATTTCCTATCGGCCCCAAAAAACTGCCTTTGTCAGCGTTACCATCGGCAACAAGGTAGCTGTGATGGAGAAGGGATCCCTGGTGCTGAAGGGCTACTTTGTCACCGTGCTGAAAAATCTATTTGATTGGCTCTATATGCGATCCCTGAAGCCCGTCCGCTGGCAGGACTTTTTTTATTGACATTCATATCCAGTTGGAGTTTTGCACTGCCCGCCACTTTGATCTGATAGGTTTGGAGGCTATCTTCCATCTCCAAGGTTCCATCTCCAAAGTTCAATCCGCTACGCTGTATAGCGCGGGTCGTTCCTGATTGGAGTCTTACAGTGGCTGCAATAAAATTAGGTTCCGATAAAATAAGCTCCATAAAATAAAAATAAGCTCCATAAAATAGAAGAATGGCCTGAGGCTAGCTATCCCATGCCCATTGTGCCCATTGTTTGTTCTCTTGCCGGAGGGATCCGTTCATGTTTGAGCAAATTCTGTTTCCTGTCGATCAATCCCGTGAAACCAGCCAAGCCACCCAGATCGTGGCGGATATGGCCCAGCGTTATGGCAGTCGGTTGATTCTGCTGTCGGTGCTGGATCAATCCCGCCTGGAGTCAGATCAGGTCGAAACCGCCCGTCAGACTCTTCAGGGTTTGCTGCAACAGAGCGAGTCGGCCTTCCAACAGGTAGGGATCCCGTCGATCAAAAGCGAATACCGAGAAGGTCGCGTGCCTTTCGTTATCTGTGATGTTGCTGATGAGCTGGGAGTTGGCCTGATTATCATGGGCAGCAAAGGGCTGGGAATGGATGAGGATCCCTCTCACAGTGTCAGCAACCGCGTGATCAACCTTGCCCCATGTCCTGTTTTGGTGGTGCCCTGAGCACTGGTTCCAATTTTTGACTGCAATAGACCTCTGGGAGGCGGCCTGATCCCCCCCTACTCTGATTTAGATGAGACAAGATCCATGTATTCTTGTAGTTAGATTGCAAAACTGAGGTCACCTATGTTGATGTCGGATCGTGCTGCTCTGGACGTGGGATCCCTGTTGTCATCCCTGCAAAAGTCTGTGCAAGCAAGTCTCTCCAAGATCCTGCTGGGGCTAGTGGTGGCCCTGTTATCGGTCTCAAGCTGGATCATGCCCGCCCAAGCGATACAGATCACGGGTAACTATGTCACCGATAGCCAAGGGGTGGTGGCGGCTCTACGGGCTTCACTGGGGGATCCCAGCAATGAGGCGATGATGGCGGAGGCCCAAGAGTCCATCAATGGCTTTTACTCCCGCTATCACGGCAACCGATACGAGAAGCTCCAGTCCTTCAACACCTTCCGAACCGTTTTCAACACCTTGGCCTCCAACTATCGCTCCCCCCGTCCCTTGAAGCCTGATGCTGTTGAGCGGGTTTTGACCCAGTTGGAGCGGATCGAGCGAGATGTAGCCCGAGGCAACTGAAACGCTATCCCTTCGTTACTCTTTTTGATGTCTGCTTGATGATTGTTGCTTGCAAATCTCTTGCAGTTCCTAAGCCCGAGACCGCTGATAGCGCATCCCCGGCAACTGCACCACCCATCCCTCCAGTTCCATCATCAACAGTTCGCTAGAGATGGTGTTGATATCCAGCTGGGTCAGCTGAGCCAAGGCGTCCAGACTGATGGGATCCGTCGAGAGGGTCTCGAAGATGACTTTCTGGGATCCCTGCAAAGCAGGAAGCGGAGGGTCTGCCACAGCTTCAGATCGCTCTGATGCGGTGACGACGGATCCCAGCTCCGTTAACAACTCCTCCACCCCCAAAATCAACCCTGCGCCGGTTCTGAGCAAATTGAGACAGCCCCGTGCCGCCGGATTGTCTAGGGATCCCGGTAGGGCAAAGACATCACGCCCATAGTCATTGGCCAGATAGGCGGTAATCAAAGCCCCTGACCGGTGCGGAGCCTCCATCACCAGTGTGGCCTGGGTTAACCCCGCGATCAGACGATTGCGACGGGGAAAGTTTTCTTTGGCAGGGCCGACGCCAGGAGCAAACTCACTGATGAGACAACCCTGCGACCGCATTTGGCTAAACAATTCCCGGTGCTGGGGCGGGTAGACCTGATCCACCCCCGTGCCCAGCACCCCAACGGTGGATCCCCCGACTTTGAGAGCCGCTTGGTGGGCGACCCCATCGATGCCCGCCGCCATCCCGGAGACAATTAAGAACCCTGCCTGAGCCAAGGCGGTGGCCAGTTGCTCCGTCCAGCGTTTGCCATAAGGGGTGGGGGAGCGAGTGCCCACAATGGCAATGGCGGGCTCCCATGCCACCGGCTGACCGAGGGTGTAGATCAGCGGGGGTGGATCCGGCAGCTCCCACAACAGCCGAGGATAGCGGGGATCCGCTGGGGTCAAAAATGGGATCCCAGGTTTTGCCATCTTTTCCAGCATGGCTGCGGGATCCTGTTGGCGGCGTTGGCTTTGAATGGTCAGGGCCAACTGCAACCCGATCCCTTCCACCGCCATCAGATCGGGTTCATCTGCCTGCCAAGCTCTGCCCAGAGAGCCAAAGTGTTGATGCAGTCGTTTGAGGCGATGGGGGCCAATGCCGTCAATAGCCGCCCAACTGAGCCAATAGGCCCGTTCCCAATCGTCAGGTGAGTCTGGCATATAACCCGGTGACTTCGCGCCGTCTGAGCGACCCCATTGTAGCGGCCCGATTGGGTTGACTTTGTATTGGGTTGACTTTGTATTGGGTTGACTTTGTTCTGAAACAGACACGCCGGATTGATGTGCAAGAAAATTGATGTGCAGGAAAGATGAGAGCCTAACATAAAACTTCACATTTCGGAGCCAAGGGATCCCCGTGAGGGCTACCAGGGTTGGGGTGGCGGGCTTTGTGGCCCTCTGGCCCCAGGGATAGTTCTAGCTCAAACAGTGGGGCAACAGGACTCCGATCCTATTCGAGAAAAGCCTTACAGATCAAGGGTTTTGGGGCTTCCCGAGACACCAGGGATAGGGGTCAATGAAACTCATTTGAGACCCTGATCTCGCGTTGACGGTGGGATAGCCGTGGTGTTTGATGGGATCCATGACACCTGCCATCCACCACACGTAGTTCGCCCCATGACCACCCAACTCGAAGTCACTCCCACTGCATCTAGCTTGCCAAAACCAGCCCCTCGCCCCTTGGTGGCCAGAGGTGTTTTGCAGCTGTATACCAGCTTGGGCCGAGCTTCTTTTACCCCCGTCATGGCTCAAGCGCTGCGGGTGGCTGGGCAAGGCACCCCCGTGTTGGTGGTGCAATTTCTCAAGGGGGGGATTAGCCAAGGGCCAGAACGGGCGGTGACCCTGGGCAGTTCTCTAACGTGGGTGCGCTGTGGGATCCAGCGATGCGTGGACACCCCCCATTTGGAGCCAGAAGAACAGCAAGCCTTGGCGACCCTGTGGCAGTTTACCAGCGCCGCGATTGTCAGTGGCCATTATGGGCTGGTGGTGTTGGATGAATTGGGGTTGGCCATCAAACTAGGGCTGATTGATGAGGGCGTAGTCACCGCCATGCTCGATGATCGGCCTGTATCAATGGATGTGATCATCACCGGGCCAGAAATGCCTGAGACCCTGATCGAGCGGGCAGATCTGATGACCCAATTGCGGGTTCGCTGAGTCTGGTTCTACCCAATGCGAGAGGGTATGGGTATGGGCGGAGAGGGACGGATCCCTGAATCAGACTCTCCCCACAACGACACCGATTCTGCGGGATTGACGCGGGTTGCTGATGGCTAAAATCTGGGATCCCAGCTAAAGATATGCAGAGTTTCTTTGGATTAGGTCAAGAAGGAATGAGCTAGGATTCGGTGGAGTTGCGCTGACTATTAATCTCCCCCGATGACCTATCCTCTTCACATCGCTTTGGTTTGGCATCAACATCAGCCGCTCTACAAGAGTCCCATTGCGGGCAAATATCGAATGCCTTGGGTGCGATTACATGGCATTAAAGATTACTTAGATTTAGTGCTCCTTTTGGAGAAGTATCCGAAGCTACACCAAACGGTCAATCTGGTTCCGTCACTGTTGCTACAGATTGAGGATTATGTTGCCGGGACGGCTTTTGATCCCTATTTGGAATTGCTATTGACTCCGGTCGAAAAGATGACCCCGGAGCAATTGTGTTTTGTGATTGATCGCTTTTTTGATGCTCACTATCCCACCTTGATCGATCCCTATCCTCGCTATCGTCAGCTCTACGAACAAAGACAACAACAGGGATCCAATTGGTGTCTACAATACTGGACTCATCAAGACTATAGCGACTTACTCGCTTGGCATAATTTAGCTTGGTTTGATCCGCTTTTTCACGAAGATGCTGAAATTCAAGGGTGGATCCAACAGCAAAAAGGCTTCACCCTCAGCGACCGACAGCGGATCTATTCGAAGCAACAGCAGATCTTGGCCTGCATTGTGCCTCAGCATAGCCGGATGCAAGAAAACGGCCAACTGGAGTTGATCACCAGCCCCTATACCCACCCCATTTTGCCACTGTTGACCACTGACCGGGCGGCACGAGTGGCCCGACCAGGTTTGGATCTGCCTCGCTATGGCTATCACTGGGGTCAGGATGTGGTCACCCATCTCAGCAAGGCCAAGGCCAGCCACAAAGCCCGATTTCAGAAGGCTCCCCGTGGCTTGTGGCCCTCGGAACAGTCCGTCAGTCCGGCCATCTTGGATCCCATTATCCAGGAGGGATTTGAGTGGATCATCTCGGATGAGGGGGTGTTGGGCTGGAGTCTGGGGCAACTCTTTGCCCGTGATGGGGAAGGCCATGTGGTGGATCCTGAGAAGCTCTACCGCCCCTATCGCCTCGAGGCGGACGAGGGGGATCTGGCTATCGTATTCCGAGATCATCGTCTATCCGACTTGATCGGCTTTAGCTACAGCAGCATGGACGCCAATGTGGCCGCCAAAGATCTGATCGGACATCTGGAAACCATCCGCAATCGCCTGCCCCAAGACAAACCCTGGCTGGTCACCATTGCTCTGGATGGAGAAAACTGCTGGGAGTACTATCCCCAAGATGGCAGGCTATTCCTAGAAAATCTTTATACCCGCTTCAGCCAGCATCCCTTCTTGAAGATGGTGACGGTCTCAGAGTTCTTGGATCAGTTCCCCCCCACCGAGGTGCTGCATCAAGATCAACTGCACAGCGGCTCCTGGATTGAGGCGGACTACACCACCTGGATTGGGGATCCCGTCAAAAATCGGGCATGGGAGCTGTTGGCCCAGGCGCGGCAACTGATCGAAGGCCACCCCCGCGCCACCGAGAGCACCTGGGAGTCGCTGTGGGCCGCCGAGGGATCCGATTGGTTTTGGTGGTTCGGCATGGGGCATTCTTCCCCCCATGATGCCATCTTCGATCAGCTATTTCGAGAGCATCTTGAGGCCATCTATCGGGATTTGGGGGAGGTGATTCCAGCTACATTGCTGCATCCGCTGGAAGATCACGATGGCCTGGGGGATCGGCTGCCGCAGGGCTTGATTCATCCCACCATCAATGGTCGTCCGGCTGAGCGGGAATGGACTCAAGCGGGGCGAGTGGAGATCAGTGCTGAGCGAGGCACCATGCACCGGAGCAGCCCGATCCGGCAGTTGTGGTACGGGGCCGACCACACCAACCTCTATCTGCGGATGGACTTTAGCTCTTCAGTGCAGCGGCCCCAGCATTTGGGGGTCTACTGCTACTATCCCCAGCGAGCAGGCACCACCAGCAGCATCCCCTTACGCGGGTTGCCCAGCCAGGGATCCCTGATCTATCACTATCGTCACGCCCTGTTGGTGACATTGGATGATGGGGCATTGGCTCAACCTCGGATTCTCAAGACCCAATTGCTGCAAGCGGGGCTGCATCACCAGTGGCATGAGATCCCCAGTCGGATACAGGCGGCATTGGGCAGTTGTTTAGAAATGGGGGTGCCTTGGGATGATCTGGGGATGGGTAAGTCTCAGGAGGTGCAATTTGTGGTGGTGGCAGCGGATGGCGATCTGCTGCGAGAGGCGATTCCCTCCCAATCCACATTGGGGGTACGGCGACCGTGATCCGTTTGGCCTAAGCGCATGGGTGACCTTCAGGGTGTGATCTTGATCATGGTTGAATGTGAGTCAGATCAGTAGCATGACAGGGTTAGATAAAATACCTTCCAGGTTAGGTTTGCCCCCTTTCACGTTCTTTGAGCAAAGTTTAGACTATCCGCAGTATTCAGGGATCCCATGTCCAGTCACCCGAGCAACCCTTTTCTGACCCACTCAGATTCTCTGGGCCTTGACTCTGGGGAAACAGACATTACGGAGCAGCCTCAAGAATCCGCTGTTTATGCGGTCGGGGCACTGGGTTCTGATCAGCCCAGCCTCTACTTTGTCCAGGTGACGGATTTTCATCTCTTTGCTGATCCCGATCGACAGCTGTTGGGGGTCAAGACGGAGGCTAGTTTTGCAGCGGTTTTGGCGGCGGTGGCGGCCCTGGATCCACGCCCTGAGTTTTTGCTGCTGACGGGAGATCTGACCCAAGATGGCAGCGAAGCGGGGTATGCTCGGCTCAAGCACTATCTGGGCCAAGTCGGGATCCCCAGTTATTGGCTGGCGGGCAATCATGATCGGATCCCTCCGATGACAGACCAATTGCAAGGGGATGGGATCCGACCCGATAAGCACTTTACTCAGGGGCAGTGGAGCTTTATCCTGCTCAATTCTCATCGACCTGGTAAAGATAGCGGCCACCTGGAGGATGAGGATTTTGACAAGCTGCGTCAGCTTTTGACTGAGACCGAGGCAGCGGGCCAATATGTGATGATTACCTTGCATCATCCCCCCTTTGAAGTGGGATCCGATTGGTTAGATGGCAGTGCTTTGCAGGAGCGGGAACGTTTTTTTTGAGCTGTTGGCCCCCCACAGCCATGTGCGGTTGGTCTTGTGTGGCCATATTCACCAAGATTTTCAGATTCACCACAATGGCGTCACCTATTTGTCCTGTCCCTCCACCTGCATCCAGTTCAAGCCCCTGAGCGATCACTTTGCCCTCGATGAGATCCCACCGGCCTTTCGACAGGTTTGGCTGCATTCCGATGGCAGCTTTGCCACCCGTCTCTGCCGAGTCCCCGCAGCTTTTCAGCCACCAGATCTACAAATCGGGGGATACTAAGCCTGTGATGAATTCAACCCCCTGTTGTCATGGATCCTCTTTTGGCCCCTTTGCCGCCTGATTTAACTCAGCTCCAAACCACCATCATGACAGTGGCTGTACCGCGCCAACAGGACTGTCTGGCTCTGCTCCAGATGTTGCGCCTCCTGGAGGAATGTCATCGAGATATCCGAGATCGACTTTTCTTGAACTCGCTGCCCAGTAGTCGCCATGAGCTTTACACTCTGCTGCAAGATTTGGAGGAGATGGGAGATTGGCCCCAGATTCCCCGGACGCGGATTGACACCTTTTTGGAACTGTTAAAAGCTGAGGTGGACGCGATGGATCCTCTCCCTCCTTCTGGTGAGCGCAAGCCCTCCCATGAGCCCATTTCTCACCCATCCATCAGCCCCCCATCGACTTTGGCTGCCGAGCTGTCTACAGGGGATGGAACCAACCATCAAGGGGATCCTCAAGATCTGGCCCCAACGGATTAACTGGTTTTTTTGGTATCTTCGGGTAGAAATTCACTTAATCTTCGCACCAAGTCCCTCACAATAGGGAGGATTGCATCCTTGATCAGGACAGGTCTATGCTGACTCCCTCCGCGCCAGCCCCTGATAATTCACATGGGGATTCACATAGGGATTCACATGACGATTCGCAAGCTCATTTGGCCGCGATCTGGAGCACTCTGCAACTGATCCAGGGATCCCGGCTGGATGTCGAGTCTCCCGATGGTCAAGAGTTGATTGCCCGTAGCATCGACCGTGCTCTCTATTTGATGTCGCTGGTGGAGGAATCCTTGTCAGCCGAACAGGCTCTATCGGAGCACTTCCGCAAATCAGCGTTAATTGGCGAGCTGAGACAGGCCACCTATGACGAGCAGCTTCAGCTTTTCTATCAGCCCATCTTTCAGCTCCAACCCCATCCCGGTCAACCGGAGCACATCATCGGGGTGGAGGCTCTGCTGCGGTGGCACCATCCCCGCATTGGATCGATCGGCCCCCGCGAGTTTTTGCCGATGATAGAAACCACCGACTATATTCATGAGTTGGAAACCTGGGTGTTGCGGCAAGCCTGTCTTCAGGTGCAGGACTGGCATCAACAAGGCTGGGGATCCCTGGGGCTGAATGTCAATGTTTCGGTGCGGCAGCTAGAACAGACCCATGTGCTGAATCAGGTGCTCAAGATTCTGGCGGAAACAGGACTGCGGGCGGACTTGCTCACCCTAGAGCTGACTGACACTGAGATGCCCCATACCTGTCAAACCATTCGGCAACTCTTGGCCCAACTGCGTCAACAGGGGATCCAGGTCAGATTAGATCATGTGGGGGCTGGTTCACTGGCGTTACAGGCGATAGAGGACTTGCCCGTCGATGGCTTTAAGGTTGATCAACTGTTGGTTTCCCACAACCATTGCCAGAGTTTGACCAAACTGATGAAGCAGGCTGAGCAGCGGGGATTATCGGTGGTGGTGGCTGGTATCGAAACCTTAGATCAGCTGGAATACTTGCGCGGCTTAGGCTGCACATTGGGCCAGGGATATCTACTGTCGCCACCCTTGGATCCCAGTGATATGGAACGACTGTTGCACCGATCTACTTTTGCATAAATCTGCTTTTGGGTAGATCTGATTGTAGAGCTGTCAGTATTTCCGCTCTTGGGGTTGAAACCGATTGATGGTCACGGGTCGATGGTCGATCTGAATGGATCCCCAGTCTGAGGGGGCTGAGAGTGAAGCCAGGGTATGTTTGAGGAACTGCTGATCATCGCGTTCGGGAAAATCTTGGCGTGAATGGGATCCCCGGCTTTCTTGGCGGGAGAGGGCACTTTGCATTATCAGGGATCCAACGGTAATCAGATTTCGCAATTCCAATGCTTCTGTTAATTCTGTATTCCAGACTTTGCTCTGATCGTCCAATCGAAGCTGAACAGTGTATCGCTCTGCAATCGTTTGCAACTGAGCTAAGCCCATTTCGAGGGATCCCTGATCCCGGTAGACCCCACATTGCTCGGTCATGATGTCCTGAAAATCTCTGCGAATTCGATCAATCCTTTGCTCTCCTTTTTTGTCCAAGAGGGCTTGAAGGGTCTGCTCTGCTAAAGATAGATAGTGAGATTCATCTATTGTTGGTAACGGTTTAGATTGGACGGCCAAACTGAGGCTGATCCCGGCCCGTCGACCATAAACAATGCATTCCAACAAAGAATTACTGCCCAGTCGATTGGCCCCATGTACCGATACACACGCAGTTTCACCAGCGGCAAACAGTCCCTCCACCCGCGTGTTGGGATCCCGCAATACTTGACAATCCACGGTGACGGGGATCCCGCCCATGCAGTAGTGGATCGTCGGTCGGACGGGGATCGGCTCCACCGTGGCATCGATGCCCAAATGCCGATGGGCTTCTTCCCAACAAAAGGGGATCCGTTGATGAATTTTGTCGGCCCCTAAATGGCGCAGATCGAGGTGAACAAAGGTTTTGTGATCGATGCCTCGACCCGCCCGCACCTCGGTGACAATCGCCCGCGAGGTGATATCCCGAGGGGCCAGCTCCATCCGACTGGGGGCATAGAGACTCATAAACCGCTCCCCGGCATTGTTGAGCAAATAAGCCCCTTCCCCCCGCACCGCCTCGGAGATCAACACCCCGACCGGAAACAAGCCCGTGGGATGAAACTGGACAAACTCCATATCCTGCAAAGGGATCCCGGCGTGGGCCGCCATCGCCAAGCCATCGCCAGTGCAGGAATAATCATTGGAGGTGGTGTTGTAAACCCGCCCATAACCGCCTGTGGCCAGCAAAATGGCTTTGGCCCGCATCACCGCCAATCCCCCGGTGGCCAACTCCAACATCACCACCCCTTGGGCAACGTTGTCCTCCACGATCAGCTCCATCACATACCATTCCGAATAGAGGGTCACCCCCAGGCGGCGGAGGTTATTGACCAATTCGTGCAAAATGGCATGGCCCGTCTTATCGGCGGCATAGCAGGTGCGGCGATGGCTGTGGCCCCCAAAAGCCCGCTGGGCAATGCGGCCATCTGGCAAGCGGGAAAACAACACCCCCAGATGCTCCAGATCGATGATCACCGCCGCCGCTTCTTTGGTCAGGATCTCCACGGCATCTTGATCGGCTAGATAATCGGATCCCTTGACGGTATCGAAGGCATGAGCCTCCCAGCCATCCTCGGGATCCACATTTTTGAGGGCAGCGGCGATCCCCCCTTGAGCTGCCACCGAGTGACTGCGGATGGGATGAGTTTTGGCCACCAATGCCACATCCAAACTGGGGTTGAGACGCAAAGCCTCCAGTGCGGCACGACAGCCCGCCAATCCACCGCCGATGATGATGATGTCGTGCTCAAGCATGGTGTCCAGCAACCCACAACAGACGAAAGGAAGGATTCTCATTTTAGCCAGCTTGCTTGCCTGGAATCCCATAGCTAGGTTGCATAAGTTAGGTCGATCTCCATCAGATCAATCCCTTGTCTCATCAAGTGGGTAATCAAGTGGGTCTGGAGGCTGAGTCAGGAAATCCGGGGATCCTGATAGACTGTGGCAGGTGGTGAGCTGATTGGCGGGCTGCAACCATATAAATAGAAGATAAATAAATAGAAGATAAGTAAAAGATAAATGAAAGACAAAAGTTAGTTAGATGTTAGATGTCACCAAAAGCTATGGGCAGATGCGATGGGATCCCGTACTCGCTGTCTCGGGTTGGTCTTGGCCATGATGGCCGTCAACAGCATTTATATGCAGACCTTACGCCAACAAGAACTGATTCGTCTCCTCGATGCTGAGGAAGCCACCATTGAAGAGATCGAAACGGATCCCTTGGTGGAGATCCGACCTGAACTGGATCAAGTGGATCCCCGCTCTCGTTAGCCCTGTTGTTTGGTATTCTAGTAGACCAAACTTTTGCCACTGAAGGGACTCGCTGCCATGACAACTGTGTGGATCTTTCCCGGCCAGGGATCCCAAGCTGTGGGCATGGGGCGGGAGTTAGTCTCACTGTCTGCCCTAACAGATCAGCTTCAGCAAGCCCGCCAGATTTTGGGCTGGGATCCCTTGGGGTTGGATGCTGACCAGATCAGCCGCACCCTCTACACCCAACCGGCTTTGTTTGTGCTGTCGGCCCTGCTCAGCGATCTGGTGCAGGCAAAAGGGTTTGAACCCACGGCGGTGGCGGGCCACAGTTTGGGGGAATATGTTGCCCTCTACAGGGCTGGGGTGTTTGATTTTGAGACAGGGCTGACCTTGGTGCAAGAGCGAGCGTTGCTGATGGATGGGATCCAAGGAGGCACGATGGCCGCCATCATCGGCTTTGACCGCCAAGAGCTGAGTGACCTCTGCGCCAGCACGGAGGGGGTTTCTATCGCCAACGACAATAGCCCTGATCAGGTGGTGATTACCGGGTTAGAGGCTGGGGTTGCCGCTGTGACTGAGCAGATCAAAGCCAAGCGCATCGTGCCGTTGGCGGTCAGTGGAGCCTTTCATTCTCCTTTGATGGCAGCTCCTGCCCAGAAGTTTAATGCCCTGCTAGCGTCGATTCCGTTCCATCCCGCCCGGATCCCGGTCTATAGCAACGTGACCGCCTCGGCCAGTCAGGATCCCGAAGTGCTCAAAGCCAATCTCTGCCAGCAGATGACCGGATCGGTGCGCTGGCGAGAAACTGTGCAGCAGATGGCCGCTGATGGCATCTCGACCGTGTGGGAAATTGGCCCCGGCAGCGTTTTGAACGGACTGGTCAAGCGCACCATCAAAGAGTTGGAACGGGTCAACATAGCCAGCCCTGATCAGATTCCCACTGGCGGCTGAGGCTACCGTCCCACCCATTCTCACCCTGCCAGATCGGGCCAAAACGGGTTGGTTAGAGTTGCCGATCTTCCCCCTCCTGCCGCCAGTGCAATAATCGCGGCCAATCGATTTGGTCAGGGCCATCAAACACCCAATCCACCCGCCGTTGCAGCATGTGCATCGGTATCACCGTCGGGATCCCAACGATTTCCAAATCCGCCGAAAGCCCCGATAGGATCCCGGCATAGGTGGCCTCGATGCCCAGGCAGACCGAAAATGATAGCCCCAACTTTTGCAGGGCGATCTGGTGCAGCAGCCCATCGGTGAGCGGCAACCCCTGAGTAACAACGTTGATGCCGGTGATGTCATCTCCGGTCACCATGAGGGGAAACCGCTGGATCAGCCCGGTTTTGGTCAACAGACCCATTACTTCTGCCTCGCTGGTGCCTGCCACCAAGATCCAACGCAGAGTCAGCTTTTCGAGGGTGTTGAGCAACTCGCGGATGCCCCCTGTCAAGGGCAATCTGTCGAGGCGACTGAGTTGCTGGAGGTACAAGTCCTGCTTGCGTTCGATCAGACGGGCCAGGGATCCCTGATCCAGGACGCGCCCCCGCTCGTACCAGAGGAATCGCAGCCGCTCCACATCCGGTTGCCCCGCAAAGATCAGGCGATAGCGATGCCAATCTTTGTCCTCTAACGGGCGTAAATTGTCTTGGATCAACAACTGACGAATGATATCGGCTTGGATCCGTTCGTCATCAGCCACCACCCCACTCCATCCCACCAAAACTCCTTGCAGGGCACTCACTTGGATCCCTCCAACCTTAGTTTTCTCTCAATTATCGACCAGAGCTGATCTGCTTGCCGTCGTCCAAAACCCGCAAGATGGCTTGGCTGGCCCGCTCCAACACCCCCACGGATCCCAAGGCTTGCCGCATCTCAGCGTAGTCCTGCTGGAGTTGGGCCTGACGCTGCGGATCGGTAAGTAGGGCTTCGGCAGTCTGGGCCAAAATCGCAGGCTGGGCCTGTTTTTGCAAAAACTCCGGCACGATCCCCCGCATCACCACCAGATTGGGGGGAGACATAAACGGCACCCGCACCTTGAGGATGTGTTTGCCCAACCAGTAGGTGATGGGATTGAGACGATAGATCACCACCTGCGGGATCCCGAGGATGGCGGTTTCTAGATTGACGGTGCCGGACTTGGCCAAAACCAGATCGGAGGCCGCGAGTAGCTGTCGCTGATTGGTCGGATCTGACACAAGTGTGACCACCAGGCCATAGCGGTGGCGAAACCGTTCCACACAGCGTTGGATGGCTGGGCGCAGTTGGGCCGAGGCCACAGGCAGTTGAAACTGGATCTCTGGGATCCGTTGGCTGAGCAGATAAGCGGTTTCTAACAATACCGGCAAAATCAGCCGCACCTCTTGGGGACGAGAGGCGGGCACCAGCACCACCTGAATCTGATCAGAGGGGATCCCGAGGGTTTGGCGGGCTTCGACCCGAGTGGGGACATCCCGCAAGATATCCAACAAGGGGTGGCCCACCCAGCGCACATTGGCCCCAGCTGCCTCATAGTGGCGCGCCTCTGCCGGAAAGATGGCCACCATCAGGCGGGTGCGCTCCGCCAGCTGATAGGAAAGAAAACGATTAGACTGCCACACCCATTCCTGCGGGGCGATGTAATAGACCACCGGGATCCCGGCTTGCTTGAGCAGTTGGCTGACCCCATTATTGATACCGATATAGTCCACCAGGATGGCCAGATCGAGCGAATTTTGCCCCACAAAACGGCGAATTTTTCGCATCGTCCACAAGGCCGCCCCAATAAAGGGCAATGCCTCGATCAGCCCCATCGACGAAATGCCGGTGGTATCATACAGCAGCTTGGCCCCCGCCGCTGCCATCCGTTGTCCTCCCACAGCGGTGATGGTCAGATCGGGCCGGAGTCGCAGCAAAGCCCGGATCAGATAACTGGCCTGTAGGTCACCCGACACCTCACCCGTACAAACAAAAACCTGCGGCATTCTCGCATCCTGTAGCGCAACTGCGGCCCACCATGAGGGGCATTCGTTATTGTGCCGTTAATGGGATCCCTGGGATATTGGGAAGTTGGATTGATCGGTTCTCAAGTGGCAAGCAAGTTGCTTAAGATACAGTCAGTGATTGAGGAAAAATGCCTCATGCCCGATCAGGATCTTGTAGAGCGTATTGAAATCAACCCTCGTGTCATGGGGGGTAAACCAGTCATCCAGGGAACGAGGTTGACCGTCAACCCTATTCTGCACTTGTTGGCCGCTGGCAGCACGGTAGCGGAGATTTTATCAGAATACGAAAGTCTGGCTGAGCAGGATATTCGGGCCTGCCTGCTCTTTGCGGCTCGTACTTTGGAGAGTTCGAGTTTTGTGCCGCTGGGCATTGGGATCGCTTAAGTGCGCTTTTTAGTCGATGAAAACGCGGGAGTCTTTGTGGGGCGTTGGTTGCGGGAGCAAGGCCATGAGGTCTTTTGTGTCTATGAACAGGCACGAGGCAGCGAAGATGATGCGATCTTACAAAAGGCTTACGAGCAAAAGGCTTATGAGGAAGACTGGATCCTGATCACCAGCGATAAAGATTTTGGAGAAAAGGTTTACCGAGAGAACAGGCTTCATCGGGGCATCATCTTACTGCGGTTGGAGGATGAGCGTTCTATCAACAAGTTCGAGAAATTAAAGCAACTCCTAGAAGCCTACGGCGATCAAGTCCCTCATCGCTTTGTGGTGGTAACAGAGCGCCAGGTTCGCTTTAGCGGCACCAGTGCATAAGCCTATGTAGGATTGGATCCCTACCCCATCTGCCCCAAGCACTGTCTCCCCTAGCCCAAGCATCCTGAACTACACCCATTGCTCGGGGATATCAACACCTGAAAATCAATCCCCACCAGGGATCCCGGTCTTGGTTTTGAGCCTCTTGCCAGCATTCCCTCAGGAATTTGAAGCCAGGGTTATATCCTGGTAGTGGTGCCGCCGACTTCTTCCCTTGATGGAAAAAGCCGAGTGGGTTGCCTCTAGCTGAGGCCACAGCACCTGTTCCCAGTCTATTTTCAGGAGCCTTCATGCCGACGATGCTCGCGTCCGACCAGATCGATCGCCTACTGGCCAACGCCCATCCTCATCCCTACGAGATATTGGGTGCTCATCAGAGCCCCACTCCAGAGGATCCGCAGCAGTGGACGATTCGAGTCATGCTGCCACGGGTCACATCCGTTGCAGTGGTTCTGGAGGGCAGCGGCAAAGAACAGCCCCTCGAACGGATCCAAGGGGATCTGTTTGCCACCGTCCTCAGCAGCCCCCAGCCGCCCTGCTATCAGCTCAAAGTGGATTGGGACTGGGGCGAGACCGAACTGCGCCAAGATGCCTATGCCTATCGCCCGGAGTTTATCGGGGACATGGACATCCATCTGTTCGGGGAGGGCAACCATCACCGCATCTACGACAAGCTGGGATCCCAGCTCACCCAGCTCAATGGGGTCGCGGGGGTTCACTTTGCCCTTTGGGCACCCAATGCCCGCAGCGTCAGCCTGATCGGGGATTTTAGCTTTTGGGATGGTCGCTATTTTCCGATGGAGCGCATCGAAGGAGGGCTGTGGATCCTGTTTGTGCCGGGACTCAAGGTTGGCACCATCTATAAATATGAGGTCAAGAACGCCGCTGGACACCTCTACGAGAAATCGGATCCCTATGGCTTCCAGCAGGAAATGCGGCCCAAGACAGGATCGATCGTCACCGACATTGATACCTACACCTGGCATGACCAAGACTGGCTAGACCATCGCGCCTTGCAGGATCCGATCCGCGCACCGATCTCGGTCTATGAGGTTCATCTGGGATCCTGGCTCCATGCTTCAAGCCAAGAACCTCCCCTCGATGCCAATGGCAATCCCCAGGCTTTTTTGGCTGTTGATCAAAAAGATCAAGCCCGCCATCTCACCTATCGAGAATTGGCCGACAGGCTGGTGCCCTATGTCAAAAAGCTGGGCTTTACCCACATCGAATTGTTGCCGCTGGCTGAGCATCCCTTTGATGGATCCTGGGGCTACCAGGTGATTGGCCATTATGCCGCCACCTCTCGCTATGGATCCCCGCAGGATTTGATGTATCTGATCGATCAGTGTCATCAAAATGGCATCGGGGTGATCATGGATTGGGTGCCGGGACACTTTCCCAAAGATGGCCACGGTCTGGCCTTTTTTGATGGCACTCATCTCTACGAATATGCGGATCCCCGTCGAGGTGAGCATAAGGAGTGGGGCACTTTGGTGTTTAACTATGGCCGGCATGAGGTGCGTAATTATTTGGTGGCCAATGCTCTGTTTTGGCTAGAAAAATATCATATCGATGGCATCCGAGTAGATGCGGTTGCTTCCACCCTTTATCTAGATTACAACCGCAAAGACTGGTTGCCTAACCCCTACGGAGGACGAGAACATATCGAAGCCATCGACTTTTTTCGACAGCTCAATTCTCTGATTTTTCAGTATTATCCCGGCACCCTCTCCATTGCCGAAGAATCCACCTCCTGGCCGATGGTGACATGGCCTGCTCATCTGGGCGGATTGGGCTTCAATTTTAAGTGGAATATGGGCTGGATGCATGACATGTTGGATTATTTCCACATGGATCCCTGGTTCCGCCAATTCAACCATCACCTGATTACTTTCAGCCTCATGTACGCCTTTAGTGAAAACTATATGTTGGCGTTTTCCCATGATGAAGTGGTGTATGGCAAAGGCCCGATGCTGGATAAAATGCCGGGGGATGAATGGGGTAAGTTTGCCAGTTTACGGGCTTTGTATGGCTATATGTTTACCCATCCCGGCAAAAAAACGATGTTTATGAGTATGGAATTTGGCCAGACCACCGAATGGAGTGTGTCGACAGATCTGAATTGGGATCTACTCCAACATGAGCCGCACCGCAAGCTGCAAGAATATGTGGGATCCCTCAATCAGCTGTTCAAATCGGAGCCTGCTCTGTACACTCAAGACCACCAGCCAGGGGGTTTCAAGTGGATCGACTGCAATGATCAAAGTGGGGTGATTTCTTTCCTACGCTACAGCGATCAACCGGGTAATTATTTGGTGGTTGTTTGCAATTTTGCCCCTGTCATTCGTGAACACTATCGCATTGGAGTGCCGGACAAAGCCTTCTATCGAGAAGTGCTCAATAGCGATGCCACCGAGTATTGGGGCACTGGCATTGGCAACCTGGGGGGCAAATGGAGCGAAGATTGGGCCTACCACAATCTGCCTTACTCCTTGCCCTTGTGTATTCCCCCCCTCTCGATCTTGGTACTCAAACCCCAGTTTGAACAACAGCAAGTGGAATCTGGCAGTGGCGATGGAGAAGCGATTATCGGTTGATTGTGCCCAAGGTGATTTTGTGATGGGGATCAGGCTGCATAAGCGTCTGCCGAAGAAGGCTTGGGGTTGCACTTCTAGGGATCCCCAGCTTTAGGGTGCCTCAACTCCGCCCTTCTGCGAATTCGGCAAGATGCGGCCTAGGTAAGCCAAGATAGCCACCACAAGCCCGACACTCAGCGACCAACCCAGCCAGAGTTGATGAGCAATGGGGGCCGGTTGATCGAGCACAACCCCACTCACCAATGGCCCCAGGGCAAATCCTGCCGCCCAGCAGAGGGAATTGAGGGAAAAATACACACCTCGCAGATCCATAGGGGCCAAATCCACCACCAAGGAGGAAGCAGCAGGGTTATAGGCCACAATCGCCAGCGACAAAAGGGCCAAAGCACCACCAGATCCGATGATGCCGCTCCATTGGATCCCGGCCCCACTCAACTCCACCCCAGACACCCCCGTCAGCCAAATCAGCCCAAACCCGATCCCCCAAGCTGCACAGGACACCATCAACCCTTGAATACGGGGCAATCGATTCAAGAAGCGGGCCACGGGGATCTGCATCACCGCAATCAACAAGCCATGCAGAAAAAAGAGGCGACCAATGGTTTGCAAGGGCAGGCCGATAAATTTATCGAAATAGAGAGGTAATCCGGCGCTGACTTGGGCGATATAGGTGGTGAGGAGGATATTGGCCAGGGCAAATACCATCAGGCTTCGGTCGGTGAGGGCCACCCGCCAGCCCGCCCAGCCCGTCCGCTCATCGCCGGTGGTCGCAGCCCGACTTTCTCGGATCATAAACAGCACTAAGACAAAGAAAATCCCGTAGGAGAATGCATCGATCACAAACAAAGCTCGATAGGATCCCGTCAGTTCCACCCAGATACTGGCCATCACCACCCCCAAGCTGAGGCCCAGATTATCCCCCAGGCGATTGAGGGCAAAGGCTTCATTGCGCTCCGCCCGAGTGGTCAGATCCGCCACCAAGGCTTCTGCCGCTGGCCAATAGAGTCCCAGCCCCAAGCCTGCCACCAGATTGCCCACCAAGAATAGAGAGAACCCATTCGCCCCCGCCAAAATCAGGGATCCCAGGCCTGAAAACACCAGCGATATCAGCAAGGTCGGTTTGCGGCCCAACTTGCCATCCACCAGGGATCCACTGAGAATACGGCCTGCTATGCCCGTCAGGGACATCGCCCCCAGCCCCAACCCCACCTGGGTGGCACTCAAGCCCACCTGATCCACAAAAAAGATCGGTGCATAAAACAGCGTAAAGCCGGTTCCTGTCTGGGAAAATAGCCGCCCTCCCACCATCAGCCAGACCGGCAGGCTCAAGACCGGTAACCACGCTTTCAACTTTTTGACGACACCCACAACTCAACCCACAGAGCAAAGGACTTGTGACCAGCTTTCACGCTACAACAGAATCCGGGATCCCTTGGCCTTATCTTGAACCTTTGGCTTCAACCTTGAGACATCTGCCACTTCTCCTGTTGCCCCTTGACCTTTGCCCTTAACCCTCACAGCTTTGCGGCCAGCAGCGATCTAAAAACATCAGTGCCCCATCCTGATCACGATCCTGATATCGTAGGCCATAAGTCAGATTCTTCACTGGTTCACTGTGCTTTCTCCCCAATACCCCTCCCCCAATGGAGCAGAGTCAATTGAATCACTTATGAAAGTTCAGGATTCACTGAACCAGCTTGAAGATATGATCATGACCAGTCGGCGAGTCTTATGGTCATACTCACTGGTGAATGAAAATAGCCTCCTCGATCAAGTAGATGAGATTCGGCTCAATCTGCCTGCTGCCCTTGAAGAAGCTGAAAGATTATTACAGCAACGGGAAGAAATCGTCCAAGAAGCCAATCATTACGCCCGTGAAATTGTCACCAAGGCAGAACGTCGGGCGCAACAATTACTGGATGAATCTGTCATTCTCCGCCAAGCGGAAACCCGTGCCAGTCAAATCCTCTACCGCACTCAACAAGAGCAGGAAGCCCTTCGGCAAAAGACCCGTCAAGAGGTTCTGCAATTGCAACGGGATGCCGATGTTTATGTGGATCGAGTCTTACAAGAACTAGAGCAACGATTACTGGATTCCCTGCAAGTGGTTCGGCAGGGGCGACAACAGGTGAGTCCATAAAGTTCAAGGCTGATTAGTCCTGCCACCGCAGCGCCAGTCGATCCAGCTTCAACGCCCCTTCAGCATTCCGCCAATACATCCATTTGATACAGCTTGCTTGAGGTTTTTTCTGTGCGTTAGCCGGAGCAACTATGTTTTATGGATAGCGAGTAGACTAAAGTTTCTCTTGGCCAAACTTCTTAGCCAAACTTCTTAGCCAAACTTCTTAGCCAAACTTCTTAGCCAATTTTGTAGACCCTGAACACTTTTTGGGCAAAAAGTTAATGCAGTTTCAAATCAACTGATACATCAATAGTATGACGATAACCTTACCATTAGTTACCCCTTACTAACCGAGTCGTGGCTTTGACAACTCAATACAATAATGGTTCATCTTTGGGTATCAAAATCGATTAAGATGGCTTCATACTTTTTTCTGTTGCCGAACCGGTAGCACCAAAGGGGGATCCCTTGCACGAAATTTCCATTACCTGGGCCGATTATCACCGCAAGGTGGAAGAACTCGCCGTCGTTGTCCATGAGAGCGGTTGGGAGTTTAATCAACTGGTCTGTGTGGCCAAGGGTGGGCTACGCATTGGCGATACCCTGGCCCGGATCTTTGATGTGCCATTGGCCATCTTGGCGGCATCCTCCTATGGGGGCAGCGGCAACCGACAACGGGGATCCATTACCTTTTCCCGAGACTTGGCCATGACCACTGCTAATTTGGGCAGCCATGTGTTGCTAGTGGATGATCTGGCGGATTCCGGTGCCACCCTGCAAAAGAGTATTGACTGGATCAAATATCACTACGGCTTTTACGTGGAAGAAATCAGAACCGGGGTGATCTGGTACAAAGCGGTTTCCATCGCTAAGCCCGACTACTACGTGGATTTTTTGCCCGACAATCCCTGGATCAATCAACCTTTTGAGCCTTATGAGCGCTTGTCAGCCGAGCAACTGGCTCAGTCATTGCGGGCCTCCCGCTAGAGTATGCACGAGAAGCAGTGGTCTGACAGATGCTTATCTGAGTAGGGTTAAGCTAGACCAGATGAAAGTGTGGGCTGACCAGGAATACACGGGAAGAGAAGCTTTGATACACCTTTTTCTGAAGCAACTGTTCGCCCTAGGGCTAATGATGATGCTCTTGCTGGGCATGGGATCCTTTGCTGCCAGTGCTGCCTCAGGGATCCCTGTTGGCTCGATGCTGCTTTCCAGTTGCAGTTATATTCCTGACTACAGCACCCAAGAGTATCGCCCAGCCGACTCTGACTCAGCCGACTCTGACTCAGCCACCCCAGACTCAGCCACCCCAGACAGTGTGCAGGACGCCCCAGAAGATAGCGTTTCAGAACAGGATCCCAGTGGATCTGCTGCTGCCGCATTTAAAGAACTTGAAGACGAGCAAAACCAACTCAATGTCTTACAACGGTTTTGGCAGGGACTCTTTGGCCGCTGAGCCATAAGGCCGACTGCACAGGGCAAGGATATCCTGGGTGGAGGCACTGGTTGCCTCTAGTACCGTTGGTCTTGAACGGGGAATTTAGCTATGTCACAGGGGATCTTTTCAGCCGCCCGCGATGCCTTCAAGCAGGGGCAGCTTCCCCTCGCTATCCAGCTTTTTGAACAATTTTGTGCCGAGTCTGCTGCACCGGGATCCCTGCTTTATCAACAGGCCCAGATGGCTTTGGTGCGGGCTTATCTGCAAACCGGAGAGGTGGACAAGGCCAAGCGCCTCAACCTCCCATTATTGACCAGTCAGCATCCCGAAGTTCAGATCTGGGCTGAAAAACAACTGACCTATTTCCGTCGCTTTGCTCCAGCCAAGGCAGGGGATAAGTCCCTTTCCGATAATCTCGCTGCTCCACTAGTAACTGAGGATCCCATTCGACTAGAGCAGTCGATTTCAAACCAGTTGGATCCCAGCTCTAGCCCAGAGGCAGACAAGGCCAAAGATCTGCCCGTGAACGACCGCGCCCAACCGGGATCCCGAGTCCCCTTGTCTAGCAGCATCCTGCCTCTGCTATGGCCAATTGGGGGATCCGTGGCAGCGGTTTTGGTGGTGCTATTGGGCTATCTGTTGTGGGGGCGCAGTCGTCTTCCTCAACTGGATCGCAACCTGATTGCCCTCAGTCTGGTGCTCAATTTCACGGCAGCGGCCTTCTTTTTGGCCCCACTGCTGCAAGATTGGATCCAAACTCGGTTTTATCGACTGCGCTGGAGCACGGTGGGAGAACTGGAACGCCGTAGCCCTGAGTCGGCCCGGGTATTGCAGCGGGTATGTGCCCAAGCCAACCTCAAAGTGCCCAAGCTGGGCTTCCTGCCCGAAGAGCAGCCGGTGGTGGCCTGTTATGGATCCCATCCTGATGGGGCGCGATTGATCGTGAGTCAGGGGGTGTTTAACTATCTGGCGGATGACGAGATCGCGGTGCTGGTGGCGCAGGCTTGGGGGCGGGTTTTGCATCGAGACAGCCTGGTGCTGACGCTGCTGACCGCGCCATTACAAGTTGTTTATCTGGGCTATATCTGGACGAGTCTAATGGGGGAAGGTCGGGGCAAAAATCGCCGCCGTGACCTGATTGGGCATATCGCCCCCCTGTTTTATCTGCTGTATGGCCTGGGATCCTATCCCTTCTTTGTTCTGGCTCGGATCGGGTGTGGTCATGCTGACCATTTTGCGGTGCAGGCGACGGGGAATCCGAATGGACTGATTCGTGCCCTGATCAAGATGGGGTATGGCCAAGTGATGGCCAGCCGTAAAGCCAGCCGACCCAGCTATGTGTTGGAAGGGTTGCGGCTCTTCAGCAGTGGGGATCCCCGTGGGGGGGCAGTGGCCAGTTCTGTCTATTGGGCCCAGTCACAACCGGAGCAGTTGCGCCAGCTTTTGGCTTGGGATCTGCATAGCCCGTGGGCACGGCTGATGGCGTGGAATGCTTCCCATCCTCTACTGGGATCCCGGTTGCGGACGCTGGGATCCTATGCGGAGCGGTTGCGGTTGCCGGTGGCTTATGAGCTGTCCCGATTGGGTGCCGAGGGCAAAGAGTTGGATCGAACACGTCTGCTGCGCCGCTTTGGCTGGGATTTGGCTTTATATGGCGCTGAAGTGGTGGGGTTGGTGCTGGGTTGGATGGTGGGGTTGATCATCTACAGCCTGCGCTCGGGCTTTGCTCAGCCGGGGGTGATTGTAGGGTGCGCCATCATCGGCTTTGGCTGGGGCATGATTGTCAAAGGGATCCTCAGTTTTCCGTCTCATCTGTTGGTCAAGGGCATCACACAGGTCAAACCCAACTGGCTCAATCTGAGGCCAGAGAAAAGCAACATCGCCCAATTACTGTCGGATCCCAGTGCCAGTCCGGTGGGGTTGCAGCGGGTGCAATTGCAGGGGGTGATGTTTGGGCGGGGACGGGAGGGTTACCAGTTGGGATCCGAGTTGCGGTTATCAGATAACACCGGGATCCTTCCCATTCGTTTTATCTCTCCTCTCGGGCCATTGGGAAATGTGTTTGGGGGTTTCAAGGGGATCACGCCGTTGTTGGGCAAACCTGTGGTGGTAAA
Source organism: Synechococcaceae cyanobacterium SM2_3_2 (assembly GCA_012031565.1). Lineage (GTDB taxonomy): Bacteria > Cyanobacteriota > Cyanobacteriia > Thermostichales > Thermostichaceae > JAAUUM01. Next base: position 793 of record JAAUUM010000012.1, on the reverse strand, counting down.
GGGCTGGTTACGTCGCGGCACGACTCCCTGGCTCGATCTCGATCGGATTGAGGCTTCGGGGCAGACGGTGCGTAGTCATGGAGGGACGTGGTTGATCTTGTTTGGTGGTGCCATGATCGGCCTCGGCATTTTGGTTTGGCTGCGATATGCCTGGGTGATTCGGTATCTGGATCCCCGGTTCTGGGATCGGTTATTCCGCCGCTGGTCGCCGATGCGGTTATTCCGGCGTTAGTGATATGTGGCTGATGAAACTTCTGGCAGGAATCAACCCGTCTTCCCATTGGAAGAAGTTTTGCAACAAAGCTCTTTGTTAGCCCAAGTGGCAACAATTTTGTAGCAGCAATTCTAGGGTTTTATGTGGATGAACTTAGACTTATAATTAATAATCATTCCAATTAGGATCTAGACGATACGAGACTAGAGGATGTATTAGAAGTTCAAGCTAACCTTCTGAGCATTAATCTCAGCATGCCCAGATAGCCCAAGCCTCTGTTGTAGCCTCCAATTGTTCATCATCTCGACTCAATCTCCGGTTCAGACTCAACCAGCCAAAGGTTCGCTCCATCACCCACCGCCAACACATTGAATCGGCTCCCCTGTCGGCGCACTATCTCTAAATCCAGCTCGCAGACCTGAACCACCTCCTCCACATGCTCTCCCGTGTACCCCTGGTCAGCCCACACTTTCATCTGCTCTAGCTTGACCCCACACAAATGAGCATCCGTCAACAACCACCCCGCTGCCTGCCGGTCTTGGATGTTGGCCGCTGTCACGACTACCGTTAAGACCAAGC
>JAAUUM010000136.1 GCA_012031565.1 Synechococcaceae cyanobacterium SM2_3_2 | reverse complement strand
TTGGGCAGTGGAAGGCTCTTAGGAGGAGGAGAGGAGAGTCAGTGGGAGACGTAGGTGGAGGAGGAGGTGTTGGCTCTGGCGGGGGAGGAGAAGGAAGGGGGAAGAGAATGCTGGTCGGAAAGAGAAGTGATTGAATGACCTCGATTTGGCTATCACTTAGTTTCTGACGACACGGGAAAGGTAGTAGTTTACAAGTGGAAGACCAAAAGATATTTTGTGGGTGCTCATTGAGGTGATCAGAATATAGGGTTTTGATAGGTGAAAAGATCTGCTCTAGCCCAGCGTCAGTTATTGAAAGATGATCTATATTGGTCAGGATGGAGCAAAATCCGTATGGGAAGATAAGCTTCTTGGGATGCTGAGGGTGCGACGGTGGATGAATAAGTAATCTTTCTGTTGATAAATGATTTTCCAACTCGTGAGCATAACCTCTGGCTTGTTCAAGTGGATGTTTTCTATGGGAAACATTACTCCCTAGGCGAAGTTTGATGTAACTGGTGTCAGCCCTATCGATTTGAGAAATGATCCAGTCTTTGACTTCTATGATTAGTAGACCATGAGTCGGAGATAGGACGACGAAATCTGGATGTCGATCTTTGGGTGGGATCCTGATGTCATACCAGATAAGGTGATCGTCAGGCAGTTTTAAGAGCCATTCAGCAACTCTTTTCTCTCCTGGTGTCATATCAGTTGACAGTCTTGAAGGGATGGAAATAGTTGGGACATGACTGGCTAGGTGATCGGGTGAGCGAGGGTGGTACAGGAGAGTGCGATTAAGGTAGCGTTGTCAGCAGATCCCCGATCAAGGACAAGTTTGATACTTTGATCAACTTTTGATTGCAGGGATCCTGTTTGAGTGAAAATCTCAGCAAATTCGTCATGAGAAATATAGTCCCACACGCCATCAGAACAGAGTAGGAGAGTGTCTTTAGATTGCAGGGTGAGAGCGGGATCTCCATATACACTGAGGCTTTGCACATAGCCATCGGTGAGGGTGCGTTGGGATCCAAGGGAGCGAATTAGAACATTCCGGTCTGGATGTTCGAGGCTCTCTTGATACGTAATTTTTCCACTAGAGACCAGCATGGAGACCATAGAGTGATCTTGGCTTAATTGGCAGAGGATCCCGCTGCGGATTAAGTAGATGCGGCTGTCCCCGACGTGGGCTAAGTAAAGCTCAAGGTTATCGATCAATACTGCGCTAAGGGTGGTGCCGCCATTGTCGATGGTGTCTGCAATGGTGAGGTTAGCAGTTTGGATGGCTTCATGGAGCCAGCTCTGAGGATCCTTGCCTGGGTGGTAGGGTGCGTTTAAAAGAGTTTTGACCGCAATGCGGCTGGCTTCTTCTCCGTGGCTCATACCTCCCATGCCATCAGCAACAAGGGCCAAGACCCTGTGTCCGTAGGTCTGTTGATCGCTGTGGATTCCATAGGCATCTTCGTTTTGCAGACGGTGAAGGGAAAGTCCTAGGACAGAACGTGCAGCGGTTTCCCAGATGACAAAGGGGGTTTGGTAATCATTGCGGGTTTCGATAAGTAGGCTTTGGAGTTGATCTAGTCTGAATCGTTCCTCAGGGGTGGGCTGTAGGGATAGCTTGAGGAGTTGGTAGAGGAGTGGAATAGGAGAAGATTGAGATCCCTGTGTCAGTGCTTCCAGAACTTTCCCAATAACGTAAGTGCTTGTGTATTCGGTGATCTCTGGGGATCTGTAAGCCAGTTCTGGGGGGCAATAGCTGCCCATCAGGTTGGTGGTAAGGGGCTGATTAACTGGATGGATCCCAGTCAGGTCATAGCAGCAAATCAGGGATCCCAGAGTAAGGTACTGGGGTTGGAGATGGTAGAGACACCATCCGTGTTGCAGTAAATAACGGGTTAGTTGGCAAGCTTGGATGGTCTGGTTCAGGGCAGTGACGAGATCTTGAGGGGTGGATGAATGGGTGTTGAGCGTGTCGATAGGCTCCGGGTATTCGGTGAGCAGTAGGATACCGGTTTCGTAGAAGATGGGGCATGAATCTTCACAGAGGTACTCGTCTTCTAAGAAGTCTTCGTCAAGATTATCTAAGTGTTTACTCTCAATGTCCTCTTCATCATTATGAGAATCTGAGGGAATTTCTTGATTATCAACTTCTTCAAGGTTTTCAGTCTCGTCAACTAGAGAAGGACGGGTGCGAATATATAGAGTTTCAAGTTCAAAATTTGCCAGTAATGGGGCAATGAGTCGATAGGCCCCTAGTGTCTGACGGGCGGTGAGTTCAATATGGAGATAGCCGTCGGATTTGCCCACACGCAACAAGCGGGCAGGGGGATCCTCAATGTGCCCATGCTCTTGAGCTTGGTAATAAAAAACATCCCCAAATTGTCCCAGATAACTCTGAATCGTCAGATTGAGATCGTCGAAGATGAGACAGTGATGGGGCTGGATGAGGCAGGAGCTCATGAGGGATCCCGGTGATAATTGGAGATTATTCAGTGACTCTGATCTAGGTAGGCTGGAACTTAAACTGGATTTTGCCGAAGGCGATCTCGTCACCATTCTGGAGAGTTGTGGGGGCGGTGATACGAGGCCCATATCGACGGGATCCAGCGGGACGGATGAAAATGCCATTCACGGATCCCAGGTCTTTGATCTTCCATTGCCCAGATTCGATGTAGAGTTCGGCGTGGTGGCGGGAGACGGTTTCTTCCCCTAAAAAGCCTTCCAGGTCAATCTCGACAGGGCCAGTATCGGGGTCAAAACGTCCTACTAAGGGGGATTCCTCGGCGTTTAGGAAGAACTTGGGAATGGGTGCGTCAGGTTGTTTGGCGACCAGGATAGCAGTGCTGGAGGTGGTGGTTGAAGGCTGCGGCAGAGGATCCGAGATTTTTGTTGGAGCGGAGAAAGGGTCTGCCGGAGTTTGGTAGATGGGAACGGGTTCCGGTGGGAGAGCCTCAGTAGAATCGAAAGGAGGGAGGTCATCAAAGTCTGGAATAGGCGGCAGATCTGGGATGTCAGAAGGATCGAACGAGGAAGGAGCCGGACTGGGAGAGGGAGATCCTGTGGCTTGTAGTTCGTGACCACAGACAGTGCAAAATTCGGTGTCAGTGGTGTTGGGACTTTGACAGACTGGGCAGGTGATAGTCATGGGTTTATCTTCTCTGAGTTGCTGTATTGATTTAGCGCGGATTAAAGGGAAGGTATCAAGTGCCAGTCTGTTGACGGATCAGGTCATCATTGATCTCGGAGAGGGGATCACCGTCCATGCGTTGGGTTTTGCCGCGTGAGTTCATCTTCATGGTTTTGCGGGTGCCATCGGAGATGCGTTTGGTTTTGCGGAGTTCATCTTTAGCCACATTGATGGTTTTGCGTACATCGGGATCCTGAATCCGTTCGGTCAGTTTTTCGGCTTTGTCCAAAAGGTCGGCGGCTTGTTCGGGATTGTCTGCTTGGCTGGCTTGGTCAATCAGATCTCTGATATTGGCTTGTTGCAGATAGCCCATGACGACGGGATCCACTTGCACCGCTGGAGCACCCACTACAAATTGCATGACTAGATTTTGGGGGGGCAGTTCACCTCGTTTGTTTTGTCCCGGAACATCGTAGGTGAGGCCCAGTTGAGCGATGCGGATGCGTCCAGCGGGGCGGCTGTCGATGTCAAAGTCTAGGATAAAAACTGTCTCATCATTGGCTTGGGCATTGCCGATGGGATAAGGAGTTGACGCCAGAGGGAAGTTGAGCTTGTCGGGGTAAACTCGCATGACACGGCTGAGGCGAACACCCTGCACGGTTTTAATGCTCAGGGCAAGATTAGTGATCACATCTTGCTGGGCTTTGCTGAACTCCTCCAGGATAGTTTCGGGGAGGGATTGGACAGGAATCCCGTTTTGGTTGTCGACATGAAAGAATCGTCCGGCAGTTTTGTCGGTCAGTCCGGTCAAGAGATCGGCGTTATAGTCCCCTACTCCCAATGCTGTGATGGGGATGTTGGCATGACTAAACTGGGTGCCAAGCTGTTGGCAAAGGTCTTCATCAAAGGTTTGGCCGTCAGTGAAGATAAGGCTATGTTTACTGGCCATCGATTCTGTATGGAATAATTCCAGGGCGTGTTTCATGCCCAGTCCCATGCACGTGCCGCCGGAGAATTGGGTGAGACGGTCGATAGCAGCCTTCAGGAGTCCAGTCTCGGTGGCGGGGGTGAGAGGGGCAAGAGTGGAGGCTTGGTTGTCAAATTGGATGATGGCAACTTGGTCTTGTTCATCCAACCGACCAGAGTCGAGCAGCGCGTTCAATGATTGGATGACGATATCCAGTTTGGTAATGCCTCCGGAGATAGCCTGGTAGCTTTTGCCATCGACTGAGAAGCTCTGACCTGTGGGCTTGGGATCCCCGGCGACGACTTCGTACATGGATCCACTGGTATCGATGATGAAGGCGAAATGAGTGACGGGGCGGGTGGCGGAAACTTCTTGCGTAGGTGCCAAGCGGAGCATGACAAACAACTTTTGGGTAGGGGCGTCAACGGGAAAAAAGTCTCGATGAGGGGTGATGCTGACGTTGAGCATGGGTCGGGATCCTTAGTGAAAGGTCAGAGGCGGTAAGACAAACAAATCTGGGATAATACCATCGAGATTGGGAGATTGAAGGGCGGGAGTTCTGGGTTGCCAGTATCTTCAAAGTTGTGGGGATCAATATAGTCAAGAGGAGGCAAGTCAAGGGTGAGAGTGGTATCTCGGTAGCCAATAGAGATGTCGTCAATCCATTCACTGATGATTTGGTTGAGGGTTTGACTATTAACTCTACAGTCTGTTTTATTTTCCAGCGTCTTCTGTATATCCTCTTTGCGCTCCAACCCAAAATAACGTTCTGGAGCATTTTCGTATTCTTTGGATAAATTAACTTGATACTCAAAGACATCATTAGGATCAGGATTTCCTTTTGTTTTAATAGATAGCTTGTAGTAAACCATCGTATTCACCTTAATAAGGGCAAGATCATTAATCAGAAAGGAATACAAGGATCTTATAAAGGGATAAACCTCCAATCTTTTTCCTCTGGAAAAAACTGAATCCTATATGTCAATGACTCTCTTGAGGTTGATCCATCTGTTCCTATAATATTTAGATTAGCTCTAATAACTGCCTCGTCAAATTCATAGCTTAATAAATCAGTGTTCTCCAAGGCAACAGAATCAACAGATTCCCACCAACCAATGTACTCTTCATAATCAGTTCTTCTTTCAAAGAATCTGGGATCTAAGCGACTCCAGGTATACCTATAATTGCGGGCATTAATATTACGGAAGTAGTACATAATGAATTGACGCGGACTAGGGATGAATTCCCAACTTTGACTGTCTTCATCCCAAACCATATAGAGCCGATTATCAACTTGTTGTAGCGCATTTCCAGAGGGTCGAATAAACTCCATATCAGCTTCTAGCCAGATTCCATTGCCTTTCCCATCAATGATTCTTGGAGATCTAACGCTGATTGTACTAAAGCCATCCCAATATTGTTGGTATCTTCCAAAGTTAATCCAGAAGTCTTGAAAGCCAGGACTAAGATAGTTCCAAGCTGTGGTGGTATCACCCTGTTGAATGAGTCGGAAGTAAGTCTGGAAGATATCGAGTGGATCTGTGCTGCTGGTGTCACTAATTAATTCAGAAGAAGGTGTCGTTTGAGGAGGAAGAGGAGTGGGTGGAGTTGGGGTTGGCTGGTTGAGATCCACAAGTTCTAAAGAGAGTTCAAAAGTTTGCACTCCGCGAGGAGCTTGAAGTTGCAAGATGTAATCTCCCGCTCTAGAAATAATATTAGTTGTCATGATCTCCATGTGTGGAGAGATAAGCCAGATACATAGATCATTAAGAGTCTGATAGTCAAGTCGATGTTCAGAGTTTGAATAGAAACGATATCCTAATGAAGTATTCCCAGAAGCAACAGCATTAAGAATTAAGGGGCTATTGCTGAAATCGATATCTTGTGTATGCTCTCTAGTGAGGCGACCCGGAGTATCTGGGCACCCTTGAACGGATGAAAGCGTCTGTATCTGTCCAGCCAAGTCTTGTTCTCGATTTTGCTCAATAAGCATACAACTCTGCAAAAGGAAGGGGAGCGCAAGAGTTAAGCTACAAGAGAAAAGAGTAGTAAAGTTAAAATGTGATTCTTTCATCTGTTCCTTTAGATCCTCAATCGTTGAGTAGCAGCTTTTACTAATTCAGCGACCTCTGAATCGGACTGAGTTAAAGTCAAAATATCTTGATATTCATCTAGACTCAGTTGGTTTGAGATAATTACGCTTACAATCTCACTATCAAACTGCTGTTCAATTTCCTCCTTCATTTGCTCACTTGTTGCCTGTACCAACAGAATCTCTGTACTCTTTAGGATTGGCTGAAGCTCAATTGTAATCATGGTAAAGCGATCAATCTGTTCATTAGAGATATTGAAGCGAGTGAGAGGATCAGACTGATATTGTTGTATAGATTCTGTATTATCCTCATCTCCTGAGACAGCCTCTGAAGGATCAACTATCCCAGATCTAGATTGCTGTGTTGTGGCTGATGAGTCTGAAGTGACTAGAGTGGAGTGACCAGGTTGAGCAAGCTCTAGTCTTAAGGTTAATGGGTGTGCGTTGTGAAGAGGACTGACTTGAAGAATATAGCTTCCATGTATAGGTAGGGTATTCTCTTGAAGAATCTGGCTATAAGGCGTAAATATCCAAATACAAAGCTCTTCAGGGGCAAGATAATTTAATTCATACCCCGCTATACCCGTGAAACGATATCCTAGTGATTCTAGCGATGGGATATCAATCACAAAACGTTCAAATTCTTCATTGATAATAATGTCCTGGATTTGTTCGTTGATGAGACGACCAGGAGTTGTTGGGCATACAGCCGGGGAAGGGGAAGGGATAGGCGTGTCTCCTACCATTGGAGGTGGGTCTGGATCAGCTGGAAGCACCCTTGGAGTAGGTAAGCAATCATGATGAAAAATATAAATATCATGACTCTGATTCCTGATTTCGGAGATAGTTTGCCCAGAATAAAAAAGGAAGAAGCCCAGCAAATAGAAAGACAGCAAAGGTGGCGATTAGCAAGTTGATGCGGGTTGCTAATCCTAGACGACGGACGCCTAGCATTCGATAGAAACTTGGTTCAGAGCTGACAATCTCTCCATCAGAAGGGCTAACGTTAGCGGTTAATGTGTAGCGAAGCCCTCTATCGAAAAGCTGTTGCGCATATGTGATTTCATATTCACCCAGTAAAGAGTCTAAGAATAGAAGAAGGCTATCGCGGATGGCAAACTGATCTGGGGTGTAGGCATAGAGTCCACCTGAAGCAAAGGCAATCTGTTGGAGGCGTTGTTCATCAAGAAAAAGCTCTGGGTCAAAAGCTCCAGCTTCCACATCTGCGCGGGTGACTGGTCTATCTTCTAAGGTATAACGCTCTCCATAAGCGATGGTATGAACGATGACTCTGTCGTTATTGCTTAAAAAGGATTCGAGATTATTAAAGCGTTGCTCTTCATTACCCGCATTATCAAAGCCGTCGGAGAGGAGGATAACGCTGAGTCGGGGATCAGGCAACCCTGAATCAATCGGTTGAGGGGCAAAGCGGGGATCCTCAATGTCGCTCAGAAATCGCACACTCCGCGTGAGGGGATCATAGATGTTAGTGGAGGCACAAGGGATTGTTGTTCCCAGGGTATCTAGAAAGTTTTCGAGCTTGACATCATCGGCAAAGAAGAAATTGTTGATCGTGTTGTTATCTACGGTAAAGGCGCACTCAGCAAGGGATCCTGAGCCTTCCCCAAAGGGAACGATAGAAACCTGGGTATCTCCACTCCGCTGGCTAGTAGCTTCTAAAAATTGGCGAATGGAACTTATAGCACCTTCTAGGCGGGTGCCTCCCCGAGGATCAGGAGCACGCATACTACCGCTCATGTCCAGCAGAACAATTATCCAGGCTGGAGGAGCAACCGATTCTTGAGGACTTTGCAACGTTGGAAAGACTGTTCTTGTTCGTCTACAACCAGACTAAAGTTGTTTTCCTGAAGTCCCATGACAGGGCGGGATCGGTCGTCTGTGACTCGAATTCGGACGGTGACCTGATCTTCGATTACGCGAGGAGAACCAACAATCTCGACAGTTGAGACTTGGGGAAGGCTTTCTTGGGCATTGATGGTGGTGGGTAACCCCAAAAAGAGCAGCCCGACCCAGCCACTAAGCTTGGGGATCCAGTGCGCGATTATAGAAGATGAAGCGGTAGAACGGCTTGCCATGATTTTGGGAGGGATCCAAGGTTTTAAATTTGATGACATGGTTATGGCGGAGTTGAATAGTTTTGCGAGGGGGGGGGATCGTTGTTGAGTTCTATAAGGTCTCGGTAGCTGTCTTGAGTGATAACCAGTTTTGTGGCGCGGGGGCTGATTTCTAAATTAGCCAGGTGAGGGGGGTAAGCCTGGAAGTTGGATGTTGGCATTAGAGTTGGATCCGATGACGATTTTGCCGCGTGTAGGCAGACGAATGGAGAGTCCTTCTTCAATTTCCTCCTGGTCATCATCAGAAATGACAAAGCTGAGGGGGGAGAGAATGATGGGGCGAGGGGTCTCTTGATAGCCGTTGGTAGAAGAATTCTGGGATTCAGGACTTGGCTTCAGCTTAGGTTTGCTCACATATTCAAATCCCCCTCCGGCTCGCAAGGCAACTTGATAGCTGGGGGAACCGACAAATCCTAGTCCTAGTCCCAAGAGTCCCCCAAGCATGGCAAAGCCAACGGGATCCTCAAAGCGCATCAACCAGGTGGGAATCTCAGTAAAGTTAGTGCGCAAGTATTCAAAGCCGATGGCTGCAAGTAACGAGATACAGATTCCAATGCTGAGGCTAGAAATGATTCGTTGGCGAAAACGACGGGGATTTCCGGCTTCTAGGCTATGTCGCCACCAAGTCAATCCATCTGTCAGGCCAACAGCCACCCCAATCAGGATCCAGCCTCCAATACGAATTAACGATGGAGAAAGGGGATTGAAGGGGGCGTAGAGCAGCCATGCTAGAAGAGAACCCACAAATCCAAGTAGAGACCCAAGGAGAAGTGCAAGGAATGCGGGAAAAAAGAGCCGTTTCAGGTTTAACTTGGGGCGGGTAGGATTGCTGACAAATAACTCTGTGATGACAATTCCGAGACACAGGCTAGAAGTCATAAGTGGATAGGTGATCATTTCGGGAATGGGCAGGGTGTTGAGGAATCCAGCTTCAAAGAGAAGGGATTGGCTCAAATTCCAGCCAAAGAGAGCGAATAGAATCCCAGTAAGGCAGAAAAGGTAAAGTCTCATTGCTCATCTCCTTGGCATCCCAATCTTCCAATCACATCAGGGGTGTTTAGGGGTAATCTCTTGGCAGTAGCACACTTAAGCTGAATTGCCAGTGGAGAATCTAAATTATATATGACACCTCTGGTTTGAGAAAACTGATTCCTATTGTTGATTTCATAAGCCCTAAGCGCCTCAATAAGCCTTGCTCTGGAATTAATCATCAATTGCTGATCAGTGATATCCTCCTTTAATAGATTTTGATCTCCAATAAGATCAAGGCTTGCAGGTCTAGAGTTTTGCAACTCTTCAAGAAGCTGATTTTCAATGGTATCCCAAGTAACATCGTTAGACTCAATAGCATTATTTATTGTCTGGATAAGCTGTCGCATGATACGTAGGTTTTGTTGACCATAACTAACAATTCTTGGATCATCCAGAGGTAACTCTAATAAGTCAGGCTCACCAGAGATATTGTATACTCTTAATTCCTCCGTTGCAGGCGTTGGAAATGAGGTGGGGATCGATTCGCTATTATTTGGATTTTCCTCGAGAGCTAAGGATGGGGAATCAGAAAGCTCACTTGTTTCGCCTTGAGCTAAAGAAGATTCAGCTGGATTGCTTAGTAATCTCCCAAAAGAGTCTAAATATCTATTTACAAAAGGATTGCTAAGCACTGCGGATACAGCAATAAGCATTGCATACAATATCGCAAGAATTGAAACAAACAATATTCCCAATTTAAAATATTTACTACGAAAAAAATCTTGGGCTATACCCCCCAATTCCTCTAGAGTCCTAATCAAAGAAATTTGAGCTTCTTCTAACTTGGTCATCTTCCTTCTGATCGCTATATTGAACAGCTTCCCAGTAATATTTGTAAATCCTGCATTTGGAAAGGCTGTCTTGAATTCTGGACTCAAAACATAACCATCTACCATTTGAGTGAATACAGCAGATATTTCAGAAAACAATTTCCACTCACCGAGAATAGGGTCTCCGTTTTTAAGAATCCTAAGAATCTGAAGGAAAGGTAAATAATCA
>JAAUUM010000135.1 GCA_012031565.1 Synechococcaceae cyanobacterium SM2_3_2 | reverse complement strand
TTGAGGTGGGTGATCTCGCTCCCAAGGCTGAGAGGTCAGGATCCCAAGATGCAGCTAATTTTCGGCAATCGCATCCCCATCAAGTGGCAAAACTGACGATCACAACCCAACCAGTTCACCGGAGGGCTTATCCTCAGGGGAGCCTGTCTTAGGGTCATCACCGCAGGGGTTGGCTTTTGGGGGTTGGTGCGAGAGGATATCGCCTGTGTGTTTGACCGGGATCCGGCGGCTCGTAACCGATGGGAAGTGATGCTGACCTACCCAGGGGTACACGCGCTGTTTTTACACCGCATCTCTCATCGACTGTGGTTACGGGGCTGGCGGTTTGCGGCTCGGTGGATCAGTGCCTGGGCACGGGGCTGGACATTGATTGAGATCCACCCAGCAGCTCAGATTGGCAGACGGTTCTTTATCGATCATGGCTGCGGTGTGGTGATTGGCGAGACGGCCCAGGTGGGGGATGATGTCACCCTCTATCACGGCGTGACGTTGGGGGGCACCAGTTGGGATCAGGGCAAACGTCATCCCACTCTAGAAAATGGGGTGATCGTAGGGACGGGGGCTAAGGTTTTAGGGCCAGTGGTGATTGGTCAAGGTGCCCGAATTGGAGCCAATGCTGTGGTGTTCCAGGATATTCCTGCTGCCATGACGGTGGTCGGGATCCCTGGTCGGGTAGTGTTACCCCCCCATCGTCGTCGTACTCCTGTGCAGGGCATCGATCTCGATCATCACCTGATGCCTGACCCTGTTGGCAAAGCTATCGAGCGGCTGTTGAGCCGGATTGAGACTCTAGAGGCAGAAGTGGAACAGTTGAGATCCCAAGGGATGCCGGGATCCCTGGAGAACAAAGATCTGCCCCCTCAGGATCCCGAGGCTAAGCAGGAATCAGTCCCAAAAACTCATTCATAGCCAAACCGCATCATCGGGCCTAAGCCCATGTGATCGGGAGACAAGGCCCGCAGCTCAAACAGAGCCATCATGTGCTGAGTATCCACAATGCCCGCTTGACGCTGGGTGCTATTCACCCCCATGGCTATCAAAAGCCCACAAACCCCGCCAGTGGTGCGACAGCGGCGATCCCATTGTTTGCGGGCCGCGACATGAGAGGCATCTTTTTCTGAAAACTCTCCGATCAGATGAAACTCACCATTGCCCGTCTGCAAGATCTCTAATTCATAGCGATTACCGCTGAAGGGATCCAAGCCTGGGTTGAAACAGATGCTGTGGGGATTGCCCGCTGCCTGGAGGGTCTCGATCAGGACTTTGGCCTTGGGGCGCGAGGTGCGAATGATCAGCACGGGTAGCCCTTCCCCTGCTTCGGCTAGCTCCTGCTCTGAGACACGATAGAGTCGGGCCCGTGCCTCCAGATGGGACACCAGCATCCACGGGATCAGACCCAAGCCCATTTCGGCTTGCTCTGGGATCAGATCTTCCCGCAGAAGGAACTGAACTTCTGGGGTTTCTCCGTCTTCAGGATCTTGATCTGGTTCCTCATCTAGCAGCTCCGTGGCGATTTGCGGCAGACTGGAGACCTCTACTGTCAGTGTCTTGCTTTTGCCAGAGGGATCCGGGACGCGATAGGAGCCTGTACACTCCACAAAGTCTTCCTCTAGGGTGCGATGGTGCTTTTTCAGGAAGCGGTGCAGTGCCTCCATCGCCACCATCAGCACCGCTGCCTCTTCGCCATCGAGGGTGGGTCGCAGTCCTTCGAGAGGATGAATGATGCCAAAACTCGGCTCGATCCAGTCCCAGCGCAAATCTCCTAGATCGTGGGTGTCATCTTCATCAATGGCATCGTAGGTGACAAATAAGCAGTCTTGCTGCAAAAATGCCTCCTCCAGCTTGCGATCCATGTCGTCTTCCGCTTGGATCCGATTGCGAAATTGTTGCAGCCCTTGAAGAGAGCGATAAAACAAAATGCCATACTCCATCCCCAACATCCCCATGACGGAGACATAAAGGGTATCGATATCGAACTGATTGAGCTTGATTGCTAACACTTGGTGGTCGGCAAGATAGTCCCACGGGGCATCCTGCCACAACACCCCTGCTTTTTCGGGCAATAGGGTGTCATACGGTTCCGGTAGGCGGGCCTCAAAGGGTGAATCATCCCCTTCAAAGCTGCTGTAGATCTCATCGATCAGCGGCAGTTCTGGCTGCCACTCCACCTTGATATCCAGCTCACTCAGGATCCCGCGCAGATAAAAATGCAGCTCTCGATCCCGAACGATGATCTTTTGGGGGCGGGCTGGAGGTGCCCCCTGGGGAGATTCCATCGCCTGCAACAGAGATCGCACCATCGCTTCATGGCCCGTGTCAGGCGGCACCACATCCATCGAGCGCACCATGCCTGCGGATCCATCCACCCAAAGCAAGCAGATGCCATCCCCCCGTGCTCCCTGCAACATTGGCAACATCCCGGCCACAAGCGGCTGTCTGTCTCCCTCCCAAACGCTGGGAGCCTGAGGCAGTTTACGGAGGCGACGCAAAGTGGCGGCAGTCAAGTGAACCATAGGTGTGGAAAAAAATGGGCGTTGGCCCCAAGGTGGCACCTTTTTACGCTATCGCACCCTGAGAAGGAAGTGAGGAACAGGGACTGAAAATCAGCGTTTCCTCCTGTACCTCAAATCAAGATGCCGATACCAAGCTCAAGAGAGACTGAGATCAGATAGCGGCATCAAGACTATCGCTCTAGAACAGTGGGAGCCACACCCGAGGGAGTCTCATAGGTTAACCTTTCACAACCAGGACAGGGATCCCTGCTCAAAGTGGCAACACCCCTCAGTCGGGTGGCTGGGCTATCCCCGGATCTGCCCCTGCTGCATCTGACGGATCAAAGCCGGAACTGAGTCGGCGGGATCCAGGCATTTAAAGCCCACACATACCAGTCCGGCGTAGCCGTTTTCACCGATCGCCTGATCAGACCCATCTGATTCTGTGGCAAAGATGGTGGTGGGCCAAAAGCCCTGTTGGATCCCGTAGATCTGAGCCAGCGGCAGAGTGACCTTGAGCACATTTTGGTGCCAGTCCAAGGCCGCGAACAAACTGGGGCAAGACCGGGGTTGGCTACGCATCATTTGACCAAACACCCGGAAAGACCGTTCGGCTCGATCGAGGTGGGTCAGATCATCGGTGAGATAGGCCAACCGGAGCAGATTGGTGATGGCGATGCCATTGGCCGCTGGGGTGGCATTGTCTTGAAACTCTTTTTCCCGCACCAATAACTCGCTGCTGTCGCTGAGGCTGCTGACAAAATAGCCCCCAGAGTCCTCATCCCAGAGCTGCTGGTTCATCTTGTGCTGAAGGTCGATGGCCTGGTCAAGCCAGACCTGAGGCGAAGGATCCCCCACCAAGGTGAGGCTGGCCTGGTGGACATCCAACAGCGCCTTGATCAGCAGGGCATAGTCCTCCGACTTGGCTGAAACCGCTGGGATCCCGTCATAGTTGACCCGGAGCAGTTGGCCTTGGGGAGATTGCCCCTTGAGAATAAACTGCAACGCCCGCAGCGCCAATTTGAGATAGTCCATCTGCTCAAACACCACCGCAGCCCGGGCCAACCCCGAGATCATCAAGCTATTCCAGGCCACGATCATCTTGGTATCGGTCACAGGCGGGATCCGACCCAGCCAGGGATGTTGACGAGCCCTATCAGAGGTGACAGCCGGGGGAAAGGGATCCTGGGGATCATGATCGCCATAGCGCAGGCCAAATAGCACCCTGAGAGCCTCCTCCACAATGGGATCCAAGGCCCCTGATTGTTTGCGTTGAAGGACGATATGCCCCGGTCGGTCGGGAAAGTTACCCTTGACGGAGATGGTAAACGCTTTTTCCAGTTCGTCAAACTGCTCGCCGCTGAGATGCTCTTGGAGAGCCGCCAGAGTCCAGATATAAAACTCTCCTTCCTCGGGCTCAGCGTCATCGGGCTTGGCCAAGCTATCGGCATCCTGGGAGGCATAAAAGTAGCCCGCTGGTGCCGTCATCTCCCGCCGCAGCCACTCCACCGTCAGCCGCACCGACCGCTCGATGGCCTCATCCTGGATCCCTGTGGCCCACAAATCCGCCAAAAACTCAAGAATCTGGCCATTGTCATAGAGCATCTTCTCAAAGTGAGGCACCGTCCAGCTGGGATCCACGGTGTAGCGGTGAAAGCCGCCTGCCACATGGTCAAAGATGCCACCTAGAATCAGATCTTGGCCCCGTTGCTGGGCCCGTTGCCAAGCGTCGTGCCCGTCGATGAAAGCAGTGTCACTCTTGGGCTGGGCTTCTGTTGTCCCTGACTGCTCTAGCTCTGATTTTAGCTCTGATGGGGGATGAAAGCGGCTGGCCCGCAAAGCCAGTTGGGCATAGGGCATCATGGGAAATTGCTGCCGGGATCCCTCGCGGGAGACCAAGGGGATGATCGCCCCCAACCCCGCCCCCAGATGATCGGCTGGGATCTCGGCACTAGGGGACAACTCGCTGATGGTGTGGAGGGCATCCAACAGTTGCTCTTTGTGGCGAGCCAATCGGTCTTTGTCCCCGTCATAAAACTGCCGAATTCGCTGTAACACCTCCAAAAAGCCCGGTCGGCCAAAGCGCGGCTCCACCGGAAAATAAGTCCCCGCATAAAAGGGCACCCGATCTTGCGGCGTCAAAAACACGTTGAGGGGCCAGCCCCCCTGCCCGCTCATCAATTGCAGCGCCTGCATATAAATGCTGTCCAGATCGGGGCGTTCCTCTCGATCCACCTTGATGGGGACAAAATGCTCATTCATAAAAGCGGCAATCGGCCCGTTGGAGAAGGCTTCCCCCTCCATTACCGTGCACCAGTGGCAGCTAGAATAGCCAATGGATAAAAACACAGGCTTGTTTTCGGCCTCAGCTTTTTCCAGAGCTTCGGGACACCACGGCCACCAATCGATTGGATTATCGGCGTGCTTGCGTAGGTAAAGGCTCTGACAATCGGCAAGACGGTTCGCCATAAGTCCTCAGGATCCTGTTTTTCCACCATAGCGAACTCTGGGATCCCAGGGATCCACACTCAAGGGACGATCGTTATTTACCTGCCATCATTCACCTGCGATCATTTAGGGGGCTTTTGCCAACACCAGACACAGCCCTGCACCGGCTGGGATCCCTCCAGTCGCAGCGTAAAGAGTTCTGAACAGCTCTCCTCTAATCCATGACTGGCCCCCAATTGGCGCAAATAGCTGGGGCTGTGGGCATAGCGACCCGTTTTGGATCCCAGGGTGTAGTCCTGCTCAGGCAGACCCTGCTCGGTGGTGATGGCCAGGATCCCACCGGGGGTCAAAGACTGGGCACATGCGGCAAAACTCTGGCTCAGATCGCCGATATAGATAAAAACATCCCCCGCCAAGATCAGGTCAAAACTCTGCTCTGTCCGCTGCAAAAACTCCAATAGATCCATCTGAAACAGGTGGTCATAGATGCCCTTGTCGTGAGCCTGCTGGATCATGCGGGCAGACAGATCCACCCCCACCAACGACTTGACCCGCCCTCGAAACAGGGATCCCACCAATCCGGTGCCACAGCCCAGATCGAGACCATGGCTAAAGGTACGGTTTGGCCCCGCCACTGCGGATACTGCCTGGACAAGCCGCTCATGGCCCCGATAGCCCAATATCTTGACCGAATGGGCCTCAAAGACTGGCGCATAGTCATCAAACAAGCGACTGACCCAGTCCGGCGGGGTTTTGGTGGGAGCTGGCAATACCCTCAACACCGACAACATATAGCGGGCATCCCCATGATCGGGCTGCAATTCTAGCACCTGCTCAAACCAGGGAATCGCCTCCTCTGTCCGCTCCAGCTTCCAAAAGCACAGGCCCAACTGATAGGGCAGATCGGGATCCCCGATTCCCCGCTCTAAGGCCGCCAGATAGTGCCCAATCGCCTGATCGAGGATCCCTTGGGCTTGCCGCAGATCCCCCAGAGCCGCCTGAGCCTCCACCTCTTTGGGATCCAGCTTGATGGCCCGCTCCAAGATGCTCAAGGCCCGTTCTCGCTCCCCCCGTCGCCGTAACAGAATGCCCAGGTGAGCATGGAACAGAGCCGATTGAGGCTGACAGATGATCGCCTGCTGAAACTGCACCAAAGCTGCGGCCAAGTCCCCCCGCACCATAGCCAGTTGCCCCTGCAAATCATGGGCGATGCCTTGTTCAACTGGATCCAGCCGTCGGGTGGTGACCAGAGCTTGCAACTGAGACTCAGCCTGTTCCCAGTTGCCTTGGATGAGAGCTTGCTGAGCCTGCTGGAGGGGGGACTCTAAATGGGGACGGGTGCCAAAGCCTTTTGCTGCCACGGTAGATGATGCGGAATAAAGGGATCTCGACCAATCTAGCGGATTGGGGAATGATCATAGGGAAATGGAAAGGCTGGGAAAGGTTGGAAATAGCATAGAGTCTGTATCTGTTTCAGATGTTGTAGACTACATTGTTTTCCCGGCTAAAAGCCAGTGATAGCTGTCTGAGAAAGCTTGAGATTGCTCTTCATCTAGCCAAGAAAGCGCTCACCGATCAACAAGATGTAGCTGCTATGTTTGATGAGCAACACTTTGAGTAACCCAATACTGATCCCTGCCGTTTCCGTCACCTAAGCCACCCCCCTGGGATAGACCCTACCCAAGAACGGGCTTACTCGCTCCTTTGGTTATCCCCCGTTAGTACCCTATGACCTCACGCGCCTCCCGTCCCATCTTGCTGGCCTCCCATCTCAAAAAAGTGTATTGGCAAGGCAAACGCCCGATTGAAGCTGTGCGGGATGTTTCTCTGCGCCTCGACGCGGGGGAAGTGCTGGCCTTTCTTGGCCCCAACGGAGCGGGCAAAACCACCTCCATCAAGATGATCGCAGGGCTGATCTATCCCGATGGGGGATCTGTGCAAATTACATCACGGGATCCCTATCGAGATTCGGGGGCTTTGGTGGAGGTGGGGGCGGTGCTAGAGGGCAATCGCAACCTTTATTGGCGGCTCACCCCTCGGCAAAATCTCAGGTATTTTGGGGCGCTGCGGGGCATGAGTCGTAGGGAAGCTAGCCAGCGGGGGGATCAATTGCTGGAGCAATTTGACCTGACTGATAAGCGGGACGCTGCCGTTCAGACTCTATCGCGGGGGATGCAACAGAAGGTCGCCTTGGCGGTGGCGATGGTGCATAACCCCACACTGCTGCTGCTGGATGAACCCACCTTGGGCCTGGATGTGGAGGCCACCCAAGTGGTCAAAGCTCTGATCAAACAGATTGCGGCGGCAGGTCATGGCATTTTGTTGACCACCCATCAATTGGACATTGCGGAAGCCCTTTCTGATCGAGTGGTCATTATCCAGCAGGGGCAGATCATTGCTGAGGCTCCCACACGGGAGTTGATTCGGCAGTTTTCTGGTTCCGCCTACTCGATCGAGGTGGAGCAAGATTTGCAGCCTTGGCAGATTGAACAGGTGCAGGGCATGGGAGGGGTAATGAATGGATCCCATCAGATCAAGTTTGTGGGAGAACCCCAGGATCTCTATCGTCTGCTGGATATTCTCAAGCCCCTGCCGCTGCACAAAGTGGTGAAGGATGAAGCCGATCTGACTCAGGTGTTCCTCAAGCTGCTACGCCGGGATCCCTCTGTGGGCACATTGCCTAGCTATGTGCACTCTGTCTAGCTCCGCTCTGGTTGGCCTAAAGCTGCTCTAACTCTTGTAAAGAGAGGCTCCGTCAGCCTTGGCTGGGAGTGTCCAGGGATCCCACAGATTAGACTGGGTTGATCTTATGCTAAGTTGAGCAATGTTCTTAAAATCGCACACTCGACATCTCGGGTGTTTTGCTTGGGTAATGGGCTTCCAGATTGATGGGATCCCCTGGGCAAAATCACGTCGGGTGGAGGTTTAACCCGCAGGAGAAACTGAATGAGCGTAGTTACATTGCCTCAATTGCTAGAGGCAGGGGTTCACTTTGGTCACAAGGCCAGCCGGTGGAACCCTAAAATGCGTCCCTACATCTTTACCGAGCGCAACGGGATCCATATCATCGATCTGGTTCAAACCGCCCGGTATATCAACGAAGCTTACGAGTATATTCGGGATGCTGCTGACAACGGCAAAAAATTCCTGTTTATCGGTACCAAGCGGCAAGCGGCTGGCATCATTGCCATCGAAGCCAAGCGGTGTGGCAGCCACTATGTCAACCACCGCTGGTTGGGAGGGATGTTGACCAACTGGACCACCATCAAGACCCGGATCGATCGCCTCAAGGAAATCGAGGAGATGGAGACCTCCGGCATGATGGATCGCTTACCCAAGCAGGAGTCCGCCAAATTGCGGCGAGAGCTGGTCAAGCTAGAGCGTACCCTCGGTGGCATCAAAATGATGCGTAAACCCCCCGATATTGTGGTAGTGGTGGATCAGCGCCGCGAGTCGAATGCCATCCAAGAATGCGTCAAACTAGGGATCCCCATCGTGTCCTTGTTGGATACCAACTGTGATCCTGACTTCAGTGATGTTGCGATCCCAGCCAATGACGATGCCATTCGTTCCATCAAGCTGATTATCAGCGTCCTGGCCAATGCCATCTATGAGGGCAAACATGGCGAGCTGGATACCAGTGAAGATGATGAATACGACTACTCGGGCGCGATGGACGAGTACGACGATGTGGCCGAGGAGGACGGCGAGGCTGAGGAAGAATAGCCTCAGTGGCAGACCTTCCCGCCCTCACGTATGCCATCAACTGACCTTTGGGTCGGATTTTGGTCGTAGGGGTGACGTTCTCTCTGCTTTTGGGAGCCGATGAAGGTCTGCCTCGTCTTATTATTGGTGTTGATTGTTTATGTTGTCATCAAGGTAGCTTAACCTCACTCAAAGCTTTGATGCACGGCACCCTTTATTGAGAAAGCACTCCCGTGGCGAAATCGAAATCAGCTCCAACATCCCCTCCACAGGATCCCTGGCACTATGAAGCGGCCATCGCTGAAGTGGAACGGATCATTGCGGCTGTGGAGAGTGGTCAGCTTGATTTGGGGGATGTGATCGATCACTTTGTGGCAGCAACCCAAACCTTGAAGCGATGCGAAGCCTTTTTGCATGATAAACAAGCTCAAGTCGGTATTTTGGTGCAAACGCTTCAGGAGAATACCCTGACTCCAGCAGCGAATGTTGAGGATCCCGACTCTAACGATGAGGAAGATGTGGCATTTTAAGAGCTATGGGCGTGAATGTTCCAAAACTTGCCCAGTTGTTTGCAGCAGGGTGCTCTTGACAGATGTCTTTTGGCAGACGGATTGTGGAGCGTGTTTTTAGAAATCAGCGATCAATGGTCAATTAGTTTTTAGGGATAGCTTTCAGGGATCCATGCTGTCTAACAGCTCTACTAAAATCCTATCCCCAGTACTAATCCGCAGGAGACCGCGGCGAGGATCTTCTAACTCCAACGTGATATAAATGGTTGCCGAAATAATGCTACAAAATAGGACTGCATGAAAGTAAGAGCGTTTGTTTTGACCCGACATATTGAAGCCAATCAGTAAAGCAGCCGCTAAAGCTAGAATATACATTAAGTAATAAACAACGCTGGGAGGATGCATCCGAAAAGCCTGTAAGCGCTCATTCGTAACGTCAATCAGATCGTTTGTAGCTGCTATGACTAAACTGGTAAGAGCAGGATTTCCTTCAGCCAAAACCGCTTGAGTAGAGATTTGCCAAATCTGATTTTGGAGAGCAAGAGTACTCTCAAAAAGAGCTTCGGCTACAGATGCTTGTTCAACAGAGTTGGCAAGGTCAATCCGCTGGCTAAGGTAGTCACGGTAGATCGGGCGTAGCTCTGCCTGGGTCTCTGCTGATAACAGATCCAGACGCAAATAGGCAGTCCCAATGGCATTGGCTTCCTTCGCAATAAGTTCACGGCGGTTATCAAGCCGGCTCAAAGCACCTGTGAAGGTAAAGGCTAAAATTAGACCCAGAATGGCAAACACGGTACTGTCCACTGCACCGTTCCCTTCTGGAGAATCATTGGGATCCTGCTGCCGCTCTCTCATACCCAAACGAAAGCCGACTTCCATACTGGCAGCCATACCTGCACCCAGTCCAAGAGCCAGCATGATTGAAGATAGGATAAAAGCCATGATTGTCCTCTCTGCGTGTCTCGATTATAGGGTGTTTTTAAAGCCTGTTGAATGAACCCCGCCGAACAGCTTTTGTGATTGCAGACAGGGCGACAATATCCCTCGCGGGATCCCTTACAGCCTGTCCACTTATTAGCTGTCACAGTAGCAGCACTTAGCAAACCAGTTACTGAAGGATGAAGTCTCAATCAAATACAAGCCTATTTCTACCAGCTTCTCCAATGCTGCCATCCCTCGTGTG
>JAAUUM010000134.1 GCA_012031565.1 Synechococcaceae cyanobacterium SM2_3_2 | reverse complement strand
TTTGATAGAGAACTTTTTTGCCAAGCTCAAGCAGTATCGGGGAATTGCCACACGCTACGACAAGCGGGCAGAGAATTTCCTGGGAGCAATCTATCTGGCGGCTGCGGTTATCTGGCTGATCTGATGACACGCCCTAGAGCGATTACAAAATGAGGATTTTATTCGCTCAACCCCAAGGGGCTGGGATATTGCCAACCTTGCGGCTGTCCTCCTTGCCAAAAAACTAGAGGACTTCTCCCCCGCCTTAGCCCGTAAGGCTCCCCGATTTGTGATCTATGACGGCATCAACAAGCTCAAGACTCGTGATGAAATTGTGGGTCGTCTTGGTTACGCCGTTGGGTTTGAGAGTCTAGTCAACTTTGTCCATGCTGCTGCCCCCCAAAATCACTTCATCGAAGAAGTCGTGCGAGAAGAAGTGAAAATGTTCCCCAAACAAGCACTACGAGAACTGATCGCCAACCCCCTGATCCACCAAGACTTTTTGGCTACCGGAACCTCAGTCATGATTGAGATGTATACCGATCGGGTCGAAATCTCTAATCCTGGGATCCCTCTCATCCTTGCCGAACGATTCATCGACGAGTACCGCTCCCGCAACGAGCAACTGGCCGACATCATGCGCCGCTTTGGGATTTGTGAAGAAAAGGGCAGTGATATTGACAAGGTCATCTATGCTGCTGAGTTGTATCAACTTCCAGCCCCCGACTTCCGAGTTGGCGAAACCCGCACCACAGCCATCCTGTTCGCCCACCAAGACTTTGACACTATGAACAAAACAGACCGCATCCGGGCTTGCTACCAGCACTGTTGCCTTCTTTACATCAGCAATCAGCAAATGTCTAACCAGACCCTCAGACAGCGCTTTCGACTGGGGCCAAACCAGACAGGCACCGCCTCAAACATCATCCGAGCCACCAAAGAAGCTGGCCTGATCCAGTCAGATACTTCCGACTCTGAATCCACCCGCTATGCTCGCTACCTGCCCTATTGGGCCTAAGAGTGCTTCAACGCAAATCATCATCACCCCCTGCCAAACCCTGAAACCCTGATGAATCAAGCGAAAAAGTGCTTCAACGCAAATCACCCCAATCCCCCAGGGCTCCCTGCATACCAACAACGCTTCAACCGCTGATCATGATCAAACCCCGCCTTAGAGCCTTGCTCACAAGTGCTTCAACGCAAATCCTTTCCAACTCTTTCTAAACGCTAGAATCCCTACAGATCAAGGGAAAAAGTGCTTCAACGCAAATCAAGGACATCCTGAATCAAGCGGAAACCGCGCCGAACTCATTGACTCAACCTTACGAGAAAAAACCCCTTGGGTCATCACTGCTGAGACATCCGATCTGCCAGAGGACTACACCCAGACCGAACTACTGGTGAAGCCCGACAAAGAAGCCATCTGCGAGGTACTAGAACAAGGTCAAGAGCTACCTTTTGCTCATCTAGGAAAAAGGGGATCCTCCATCCGCATCAAATAGAAAGGCTCCCGCTCAGGGTGACGAGTTCTATCCCAACAATGGCAAGAATCTTCTGGCCCACCCTCGCCCAACTTCGACAGACCGCAGCAGAACTAGGGATCCCTAATCCCGATTCCCTCCACCGCAAGGAGCTTCTACAGGCCATCATCCGTATCAAGAAAGCCCAGGTGAAACAGTCATGATGTATCGCCTCACTTGCTGCGCACGACCTGCGGTCTACACCAACGGCCTGGTGTTGCACATCAAGTCTCCCACTCTGGGATCCATCCAGTCTCTCTGGAGGGCATTTGGATCCCTGGAAGACATGACCCCAATGACAAGAGCAAAGAAGGAGGTCAAGACGCTGTAGAGAGTAGACCTCTTGCATGAATTGAACCTCACTTCCCTGAATCCCTTGATTTAAGGCAATTTGTAATGTTCATCAAGATACAAAAAACTATTCGCGCAAGAGGTCTAGTGAAGTAGATGAGGACAACATCATGCCCTTTGACCACAATCTCGCCCGCCAAGCCGAACAGGACATCAAAGATGCCTATTGGGATGCAATGGAACGCCAACAATCCCGACTGGAAGAATGGTACGAAAGCGAGTAGGGGGATCCAAACCTAGAAGCAGATTCCTACGGCCCCTACCGCTACGCAGAGCGCGACTACTGATCCCTGTCAAGGGACTCACTCTCCTCTCCTCTCAGGGATCCCTTTCTCTATGTGCATCCGTGGGCTATCGTGTCCCGACACCAAAAGGAGGATAAGGCGTTGCCCAGAGTCCAGTAGATCATCAACCCAATGGAACTCATCCTCACCCCGCAAGCCGCCACATGGATCCTGGGCAAACCCGTCGAGACAGTTGTGGAATGGGCCACCGCCATCTGGTGCAAACCCACCCACGGCAGAGCCACCCTCATTCCCAAACGCAAGTTCACCCTGGGATCCCTGATTCAAACCCAGGCAGAGCACGGCTTCATCACCACCCGCTACTCCCCCAGAGTGCTTGTGATCTGGGATCCCAACCATCGCAATCGTTGGCACACCATGACCTACATCGGCTACGACTCCCGAAATACAGCAGAAAAGGCCCTGATCTGGCTGACTAATCAAGATTACGAAGTGATGTTACGTTCCTCAAAAAGACTCAAGGACACCTGTAACTACGAGCTGAAAGTCCCGGATCTGGACTGGTCAATCATCGAAAATCTAGTCTCAAAAGACCTGGGATCTCCTATCACATTACCACCCTTAGAGATAGAAGATATCGCCTAAAAGGTTTCACACAAAACGCAAATCACAGGAGAATAATTCCCCATGCTTGACTTCAACTTTGATGCCCCTGAACTTGGCAAATTCGTCTACGCAGGCGAACCCCGCCTCTACCAAGCCGACTGCCGCAGCCCTGGATCCTTTCGCATCATGGGAGTCGAGGGATCCGATGCCAAGACGTTGCCCATGAAGATCCTGGCCTATCACTCTTTTGAAGATGAGCTATTCGGCTATGACTACCAGAAATGGCTGGAAGTGCTGTTCATCGACAAGGACAACATCGTCAGTAGCATCCTGCTCAAGACCCAATCCCTGAGCAACTTTGCAAACTTCTGGCTGACTCTAACTCAACAGGGCACCGGACTCAGCACGGGTATCACCACCGCCCGACTCAAGAAAGTCTCCAGCCGCAAGAATGGCACCGACTACAGCACCGTCACCTTCTTTGATGAGAACGGGGATCCCGCTTTTCAGCCACTTGCCGAGAAAGATGTGGAGGAGCTGAAGGAGTTTGTGGTCAGCCATGCCCAAGCATTGAGCAGTGCTTTCCGATTCACCCCACAGCCTCAAATAGAAGCTCTATCCGATGGGGAGAAGGGATCCAAAGTGCGGAAGCTGAGAGCATAGGAAGACTGGGGGATCCTGTAGGCCACAGGCGGTTCTGTGCTGAGTGGCTGCAGGATCCCTTTCTCCCCTCACCGTGGGATCCTCAGTGACCAGCACCTCAGGAATCATGGATCCCAAAATCCACTAATCTTTTAGAGCTGGCAACATAACGGCGACATTCACCGGCTGCCAATAGCCTCCCAATTCTACCTGATCGCTTTCAACAATCCGGTGCAGTAAAGGAAGGGTTAGCTTGCCACTAGGTCTTCCGTGACGCAATGAATTTATGGCACTGTTGAGCTATCTCCGGGTATCGATTTGCTAACTCAAAGAGAACATCCCTCATTTGATGCGAGTTGCGGAAAGGGTAGAGATCTATGTTCAGAGCAATTCTGATTTTCCTAAGATTATCGCCTTCTAAAAGCCATTGGTTAGTTGTATCAAACAATGCAGCCGCTCCAGCATCGCTCATAGACCAAATCAAAATTCCAAATAAATCTGCAACAACCTCCCAAGAACAATCTGTAGGAATGTCTCTGTAAAGATGTTCAGCAATGTCTTGTTCACCGTATTCCTTCAGCAACTCGTCAACAAGTCGGAAGCTCTCATGAAAGTTTCCCGTTCGTTCAGCTTCGATTATAGAAAGTGTTTGTTGCAGAAAAGGTTGAACCATAGAAGTAGTAATCTATATCACTATCTTCCTCACTTATAACCCCCAAGTAGTTACTTCGCCAATACTTTCAGGTGTTGAGCGTTTGCCCCATCCCAAAAGTAAAGCTAATGCCCAAACTCAGCTGCGGATTTACCGTGGCGAAGCGAAGACAAATATGTCGGCTAGAGTGCCTTGTTGGAGGGCAATTGCACCGGTCGGATGGCACTGCTTAGCACAGATACTGACCTCGGATATGGTTCGTGTAATAAGTGCCCTTTGAGCCAGAGCGAAGGAAGGCATCAAACACACTTTGTGGAACCCGACAAAAGTCGTATGAGCCACCCTCCTTAAACTGTATGCGCATGCGCATAGTCTTTGGGTCATAGCCGATGGCGGAAATGGTGGACGAAGATACCGGGAACATGTTCATTTGTTTGCCCTCCAACGACCCCGTTCACCCGCCGCTAAGTAGCTGGGTTGAATTAACCTCAAGATGCTGGCGGGAGAAAATGCGATAAGCTCCCTGCGTGGAGGCTAAACTCCAATTCTCTTGTCTTGAAAGTAATTGCGCCTACCTACTTAGTAAACTCTCGGATTGAACGAAGAGACTGTGTACGGTCGGTGTGCAACGGGATTGTTATGCCGTGCCTACTAGGTCGAAATCTCATTGCCGATTTTTTCGATTGTTTGTACCCTAAAAAGCCCCTTGGTATTCAAGTTCTTGGATGATAGCAACCGCATTAACCACCCCATCTTCGGCTTGAATTTTATCACCCAAATCGACCGCACGCTGCCGCATTGATCGATCGTTTATAACGCTGTGAATGGCTTCTGCAAGACGCTCAGCCGTTAGTTGTTTCCGAGGAATCGGAGGAACACCCACCCCTAAGTCTGCGATGCGCTGTCCCCAAAAGGGCTGATCTCCAAAGAATGGAATCACGGTCGACGGAACGCCTGCCCTGAGTCCCGCCGCAGTTGTTCCTGCACCACCATGATGAACAACCGCCGAGACTTTTGGAAAAAGCCAGGAATGGGGAACTGAATCCACCATGAATATCGTCTCTGGTAAATCACGCTGACTGAGCCCTCCCCAACCCGATTGCAAAATAGCACGTTGTCCTGTTAACGAGATCGCTTGTAAAACCAAATTCGCTGTTTCTTCGGGGTTGCGGCTCCCCATACTCCCAAACCCAATAAATACAGGCGGCTCACCCGTTTGCAGGAAATTCAGTAAAGCATCGGGTGGAGTCCAATCTGAGGCTTCGTCTAAGAACCAATAGCCCGTGATATGAGTATTGTGCCAATCTAAAGGCTGAGGAATTATCGACGGACTTAATCCGTAAAGAATCGGATAACGGCGAAAGTTGACTGAATTGTACAATCCCCAAAATGGAGCAGGCGGCAACTTTAGCACCTGTTGTCGGGATAATTGATCGCCTTGGCGCGACCCCTGCCACATGATCTGTCGGAATAAATGATGGGAGAGTCGATTCGCAGAACCGCCAAGCTTGGAGATGAACTGAGGCAGGATAATGGCAGGGAAGGCTTTTGTGGGCGTAAACGGAAAGATGTATGCCTGAAGCCAGGGTAGATCGAGCTTTTCAGCTAGGGCAGCACAAAGAAACAGTCCTCCCACGCCTGAAATTAATAAGTCCGTGCCCTGACAAGCCACTAGCCCGCCTTTTGCCCAATCGATCGCGGCTTGCTGGGCAGCTTTCGACGTATGAGCATTGATTACAAAAAAATTCCCACTCTCTAGTATTTTGCGAGTCTCTGGGCTTTCCATGAATTCTTGGACGTTCCCCTTCATTGGATAGAATTCCAATCCGTAAGAGCCGACTAGCCCTTCAAAGTTTTCATGGGTGATCAGTCTGACAGAGTGTCCTACTGCATTTAAGCCTTTACCCAAAGCGATATAGGGCTGAATATCTCCTCTGCTCCCCAGCGCAATGATCGTAATTTGCACGAATAACACTCCTATCTTCGTTTGCTAATGGTGATCTTTAGACCTAAAATATGACTAATTGCTCATATTTTAAGAGTGATCGCTGCCCCCTGACAACTCGCATTTCTGGAAGACTTGCCTGTGCCCTCTAACTCTTCAGCAGCCCGCCGTAAACGACCAAAGCAGGAGCGATCGCTGGCAACTGTTCAAGCAATCCTGACAGCAGCGGCTCACATTTTGACTGAATCAGGGTACGACTACTTCACGACCAATCGAGTGGCTGAACAAGCGGGTGTGAGTATCGGTTCGCTCTATCAGTACTTTCCCAATAAGGAGTCTTTACTGTTTGCTCTAGCAGAACATCACGCCAACGAAATGGTGCGGTTAGCGCAGCACTATTTAGACCCTTTAGGAGAGATCAGCAATCGCTCGATTCTAGAAGTGCTTCAGCAGATTATCAAAGCAGCAGTGGCGGCTCATGCTGTGAATCCTAAACTCCATCGCGTTCTCCATGAACAGGTTCCTCACAGCGAGGTTATGCGGGAGTTAGATCAAGCAAAGATGGAAAATGTGCTTCGATCGTTTCTAGCGCATCGGCGCGATCAACTTGAGCCTGAAAATCTAGATTTAACGGTTTTCATTATTGAACGCACGATCAGATCACTGATTTATGGAGCGCTGATTGATCGTCCAGAGTTGCTAAAAGCCGGAGAGCTTGAACAAGAACTCCTCGCTTTACTGTCAAATTACTTGCTGAAAAAGTAACCTGTACATATTTGAGATTTGCCTTGCACAGACAGCTTATATTTCACTGCCTCATCTGTAATCCAATCGGCATAACGGTGCGGTTGAGCGGCAGCAAGTTACTTGAACGCTAAATGAGAAAACCTAAAGCTGTCCGTTCCAACCGAATTGTTATGCCGTCGAAATGCAGCTAAAGCCCTATGTACAGCGATCGAGGTGTTCTAATTCTCGCATGAATCTACACAAGAGATAGCTATATTGGTTTTGATTAGTGTCAGAAAAAGCTTCTTCACCACTAGAGGGAAAGTCAGAGTAATTAGGTGGTAATTGGAACTGATCGGCTGTGAAATCGTATTTCAATCCGTCAATCTTATTATAGAAATGGTTTTTGCCATCCACTAGAGTTTTAAGAATTTCACCGCCAAAACAATCTTGAATGACAAGGGCAGTTACGCCACATTGACCTCGTGCGGGATTTTCGACTGTCCATAGAGAACTGGATTCGCGTGACCAGCACTTCTTAAGAAGACTCTTTACAATTTTCTCATCAAACTTCTGACGTTTGGGTCTCTGCATAGACAACATTTCTGCCTCTATAGTTCTTCTTTGCATTGGCTTTCCAAGAAGCGTAGTTGAGAAGCATAACGTCTGAACTCACATGCCATCACTAACTCTGTGTAACTGGGGTTAGCTTACTATACAGTCGGGAGCAGTGATTTGTTAGATTGCTCTTACTGCTTGCTTAAAATCTTGTCATACTCGGAATGTGACCCAACCCAGAACCAAACTATCTTTTCTTCATCCGACTTCTTAATCCCCAAGGCCCGCCATCCAATTCCAACTCTAACTGACCATATTTTCTCTCTTGGCTTGACTTCTTTAAACTCTAAGCTTGGATGAAATGGGTTTTCTTTCCAAATCTCATAATTTTTCTTTGCTGTTTCTTGTACCCTTTGCGGCAGACTTAAAAGTAGTTCCCTAAACTTCTTAGTTCTGGTTGACTTCATTCTTCGCCAAAGCCTTTATCCTCAGTTCTTCCTTCTTGTTCTTCCAATAGAGCTTCTTGTGCCATTTCGAGTAAAGACCCCAATTCAATATCTTCTCTTGAAAGGCTTTTTTGCCATTTTAGTTCGCTTTCAATTTCCTCTAAGAGTTGTTGAGCAAGTTCGTCTTGCAGATAGTTTGGAAGTTTTTGAATTTCTGTAAATGCTCTCTGTAACAAAGTAGTCACGGCTTATTCTTGATTTGAGAACACTAATTATGCTACTACTTTTTCCGCACTTGCAATCTAACGTCTTAACTCACCTGCCAGCAGGGATCCCTCACCCCCGGCAAAAACCTAGCACAAGGTCAGGTGCAGTGACTTGTTATGTTGTGTCACCCATCACCCCCAGCAGCACCCGGATCCTCAGTGACCAGCCCCTAGGGATCCCTTATCTCAAAAGCCAGATATTGACCGGGGCTGGCAACATAACGACTCAAATCAGTGGCGGCAGATAACCCTGAACTCAGCACCAGCGACTTTCGACCGTCCGCCTGCATTTGAATTGTTGGGCGACTCGCTACCCACCGGCTATTTCTGTTCACAATTCACGTCGCATCACAAGTTCGCCGTTCTCTTCTTCTTTTCCGGTGTAGACAAAACCCATCTTCTCGTAAAACGGACCAGGACCATCTTTGGCTGGCACGCAACTTGTTTCAACCGCAACCGCTCCAGGGCGCGTCTTGACATGCGCGAAGAACAACTCCAGCGCCTTTCACCCGTACCCACACCCTTGGTACTGCTCAGCGATCATAAAGCGCCACAGAAAGTACTCTTGCTGAGCTACGTTGTCTTCCAACATCAAAAAACCGACTGGCATATCACCCGCGTAGATCGCGCGGAACCAAGCAATCTCTGGATTAAAATGCGCTTCTGCAATAGACATGGCGTTGGATGCCACGAATTGCTCTTGGTGCGGGGCTACTTTTAAGCGGACGATATCACGCCAGTTTTCCTTAGTTATCTCGCGCAGCGTTACTTCGAGGCTGGAATTGGACATACAGCGTATTCTCCCTAAACCATGCCTTTTAAGAATAATTTCTCACTAAGGAACACAAGCAATACCAGAACTGCCGCCCAATGACCAAGATAAGCGGCGGTAAACAACCTCGGCATCACCACTAAGATCTCTCACCCGTCCGCTTCATCGACTTGTTGGGCTGCTAATCTGCAAGTGCTGCCTTTATGCTGCTTTCTATGATGTCATTCTATACAGAAATCTATGGAACCAGAACAATGTCATGAGCACCACGAGCAACATAAAGTTTAAAGCCTGTTCGTTCTAGTCGTGGATCATTATCGGAGATCACGTTCCAGAATTCGATCGCGCCCGTTTTTGGGTTGGACTCACGATAGTGATAGATCGCTACTGCCAATGATTTTCCAGTTGCATCAAAGGTCACTTGTTCGGGCAAGAGTCCCTCAAAGCCGTACTCGCTAACCGTTGTCAGTTGTCCAGATGTGCGGTCAAACTTGACTAGCGATAGGGAACTGTAAGGTTTACCACGCCAGACTGGGGGCAAAGTGCTGAGGTAAGTGCGGCGCAGGTTTACAGTAACAATGAGTGTGTTATCTGGACTCAGCGAAAATCCTTCAGAGCCAAGTCCCACTTCAGTTCTAGAAACGACAGTCGGAGGCTCGCCAGTTTCAGAAGCAAAGCGAATTGAGATCATTTCACCTTTGGGGTTGAACAAATAGTTCAATGCCCGCAGTCCATACATCCGCCACTTTAGATCAGGCACCAGAAAAAACTGTCCATCCGCACTAAAACGTCCATTACTGAGATGATTACCCACAATCAATGGACGATCATAAAGTTCCAGTCGAATGCCGCTGTTGTTCTGAATCACGCTGTAAAAGGCAACGAAAGAGCTGTATGAACCCTCAGAACCATCACTGGTTGTAGTGATTGCTAGAAAACGTCCAGAAGGGTGCCAGACAACCGATTCTGGAACTGCTGAGCGAGAAAAGTCCTTGGCAATTACAAAGTTATCGCGTTCTCCCAAGGTTCCATCGGGCTGAATCTGAAAAATTGCCAATTCCCGATCTGGCTCTTCTAAAGTAACTGCCAAAAAATTACCATCGGGACTGATACTCAGAGTTTTTGGATTTCTCCCCACGACCACAGTTTGCAGAATCTTTGGCTGCTGTAGATTGGCAATATTCACAACGGTAATACGCTCACCCAGTGGCATCTGATCAATCGATTCAAATGCTTGAATTCCATCAGCAGGGCGGGATCGCACCTCTGATACATATGCCCGTTGCCCATTTTGGGAAACCGCAATATTCTGGGGCCAAGACATCACTGAGTTGGAGACTTGGATAGGGACAATTCTCCCAGGGAGAGATTCCTCCAACACCGGATTGATGGGATTGAGCGGTAAGTCAACGACGCTAAGCGTATCCTCAATATCTGCTACCCGACCCAGCTTGGCATCCG
This sequence comes from Synechococcaceae cyanobacterium SM2_3_2, assembly GCA_012031565.1. GTDB lineage: Bacteria > Cyanobacteriota > Cyanobacteriia > Thermostichales > Thermostichaceae > JAAUUM01. The sequence goes on along the minus strand of JAAUUM010000134.1, from coordinate 287 downwards.
CATAAGCCGTTGCTACCATGTCTGCATCTGAGGCAACCAGTAATGCTCTTCCCATAAATTGAGTCGGAGACTGGGCTGAAATCGGCGCAATGCCGACAGGTTCAATGAGTTGCAATAGCCCATACCCGATCAGTGTCAGCAGTACTCCTGACACCCCCCAGAGCGATCGCTTCCACCACTTTGATTGCAACCACTTCATGATGCCTGACTCCGGCTTGATCTTTAACTTTGTTCTCTACAGTTCAGGTTAAGCTAAAAGCAATATCTATTGCCAAAGTCCAATTTTT
>JAAUUM010000133.1 GCA_012031565.1 Synechococcaceae cyanobacterium SM2_3_2 | reverse complement strand
CTGGTGCTGATCTGAAACTGTTGAGCAACCGCCCGAATCGAGGTGTTCCCTTGCTGATAGATTTTGACAACCTTGTGACGAAGGTCAGGTGAATAGCAGGTCATGAGCAAATGCCATCTCTTCGTCCAAATTCTACCTCCTCAGCCGTGTTTGGTATTTTAGGGAAGGGCTGTATCGTTATTTTCAGCTTGAAGATGGAACCAGAATGCCTGCCAAAGATACGGATGGGAAGGCAATCGGAAAATACTTTCGATTGAGTGACTTAAGAAGTCCAAGGCCACCTGGTGACTTTCCTGTAGCTTTAAATTGTAATATTTATACTCCTAAACGAGGATATTGGAAAACAGGAGAGATCGGATTTAATAAACTAATCAAGGCTGATCGAGTTTATGGTTCAGCATCTACGCTAAATTATGTAAGATTTATTGATGATTACCCGGTATTTCAGTTAATAATGTTTGGACAGATTTAAGCAGTTCAGTTGGATCCGACAAAGTTTACGTAGTTCAAACAGGAGTTGGAATTGTTCAACGCTGCATCCTCATGACCACGGATCCCGGAGATTTAGTCTTGGATCCAACCTGCGGGAGCGGTTCTACTGCCTATGTCGCCGAACAATGGGGCAGACGCTGGATCACCATCGATACCTCTCGCGTCGCCCTTGCCCTCGCCCGTGCCCGCATCATGGGATCCCGTTATCCCTACTACCTGCTAGCAGACTCCCCCGCCGGACAGCAAAAAGAAGCCGAACTCACCCGCACCATCCCCGCCACCACTCCTACCCACGGCAACATTCGCCTCGGCTTTGTCTATGAGCGAGTCCCCCACATCACCCTCAAATCCATCGCCAACAACACCGAAATCGATGTCATCTACGACAAACACCAGCCCCACGTCCTGCAAGCCCTAGCGGATCTGAACACCACCCTCAAAGGACATCCCACCCCCTACAAATCCCCCACCGGCGGCAGAGAAGGCAAACCCATCAAGTTTGATGCCCCCGACACCGCCACCTTCACCATGCCCAGCGGCGACATCGTCAAAGCCTCCGAACTGCTGGAATGGGAAGTCCCCCGCCAAGCCCCCCCCGACTGGCCCGCCACTACACAGCATCCGCTGGAACGCTTCTGGCAAGCCCGCATCACCCGCCAAAAAGAGATCGATGCCTCCATCGCCGCCAAAGCCGACCAAGAATACCTCTACGACAAACCCTACGAAGATAAATCTACCGTCCGAGTCGCAGGCCCCTTCACCGTCGAGAGCCTCTCCCCCCACCGCGTCCTAGCCGTGGATCCCAACGACGAACTCATCGACCCTGCCCTCACCACCCCCGACCGCAGCAGCGAAACCGCCGACTTTGCCACCCTCATCCTCGACACCCTCCGCGTCTCCGGCGTTCAGCAAGCCCACAAACAAGACAAAATCACCTTCACCTCCCTCACCCCCTGGCCCGGATCCTACATCTGTGCCGAAGGTCGCTACCTCGAAGGCGAAGTAGAACGCCGCGCCGGAATCTTCATCGGCCCCGAATTTGGCACCGTCTCCCGTCCCGACCTGGTTGCCGCCGCCCGCGAAGCCGGAGATGCCGGATTGGATGCCCTCATCACCTGTGCCTTCAACTACGATGCCCATTCTGCCGACTTCACCAAGCTAGGACGGATCCCTGTCCTCAAAGCCCGCATGAACGCCGACCTACACATGGCCGACACCCTCAAAAACACGGGATCCGGCAACCTCTTCGTCATCTTTGGCGAACCCGACATCGACATCACCGAAACCGAAGACCACCAAATCCAAGTCCAGATCCACGGAGTTGACATCTTCCACCCCCCAATCCGGCGATATCCGCGCCAGCAACACCGACGAAATCGCCTGCTGGTTCATCGACACCGACTACAACGAGGAGAGCTTCTTTGTCCGCCACGCCTACTTCCTTGGAGCAGGGGATCCCTACAAATCCCTCAAAACCACCCTCAAAGCCGAGATCGACCCAGAAGCCTGGGAAAGCCTCTACGGCAACACCTCCCGCCCCTTCCCCAAACCCAAATCAGGCCGTATCGCTGTCAAAGTGATCAACCACCTAGGGGATGAAGTCATGAAAGTATTCAGCGTTTGAATCAATCAATTGACAACCAAAGATAAAAACTCTACACCTTTACATCCTTCCCCTACGAACAGAAGACGAGGCACTGATGAGTTACTTGAACCGAATCGCTCAATCACAGCAGAAAGTATATGAGAAAGCTGTTGCCACAAAAATTATCGATTTAATGGATAAGCTAAGGCTCAGTAGCAATGAGAATAACAAACTAAGGTGGATCTGGGAGTTGCTGCAGAACGCAAAGGACACACAAAGAATTAATGGGAAAGGTGTTGCTGTAGAAGTCACCTTCTCTCCAGATGAAGCTTCTCTCATTTTTAGACATAACGGACAATGTTTTACCCCTGAGAACATAACATTTTTAATCGAACAAGTCTCAACGAAAGACAGATCTAGTGATAACCCTCACAAAACCACCGGAAAATTCGGGACTGGTTTTTTAACAACTCACCTCCTTTCTCCAATTGTTGAGATAGAAGGTGTAGTCAAAGATAGTGAGCTTCCTTATCGGATGTTTCATATCAAACTTGACAGAAGTAGCACTGAGATAGAAGGAATTATTGCTAGTCTTAGGGAGTCAATAGAACAGCTAAAGGGAATAGAGTATGTTGAAGATTATACAAGCTACGATGAAAGTCAATATAACACCTCATTTACTTATCGACTTGATTCAAATGGGATTAACACAGCATCTATTGGAATTTGGCACCTTGAGAAGAATCTACCATTAAACCTCGTTTTCGTTCCGGCAATCTCTGAGGTTTCAATCCAGCAATCTAATGAAATAAGCATATTTAGCATTTCTGAAACGGAAGGGCTGACAGCCGAAACTGATAGCGAATTGGAATTAGCTCTTTACAAAGTTCAGGAAATCAGAGAGGAGGAGGAAGTTACACACGAGTATATAATTTTAAAAAAGCCTAATTGTCAGATTGCTATATCGGCAATTCGAACTGGATCACAAATTTCATTAGAAGATCTAAGCGAGAGTGATATGCCTCGTCTTTTCTGTGATTTTCCACTAATAGGATCAGAACATATTGGTATTCCTTTCTCTATAAACAGCTCTTGTTTTCACCCTACGGAACCGAGAGATGGGATCTTTCTTACAGATGTAGACAACATCAAGGTCAACGAAAATAAACAGATAATGATCGAAGCAGTTTCATGTTATATAGATTTGATTGAATATGCATCATCTCATGAATGGGGGAATCTATATCATCTAGCTGCAATATCTTTGCCTTCTCAAAAAGATTGGCTTTCGGTCAACTGGTATCAAGAAGAGGTACTCATTCCGATTCTACAGAAACTATGCGTGACTCCATTAGTCAGGAGAGAGAATGGCTCAAAAACAGCACTGATTTATGATGATGGGTGGGTTGATATCCCTTTTTCATCCAAACAAGAAGTTCGAGAGTCAATATGGGATTTAGTAAATGGCATAGGGTATTTTGATCTACCAGCAAAGTCTGACATCCACCATTGGTATAATATAATCAGGGGGAAAATATGGGATAGAGTAAAAAAGGAATATTCATTAAAATTGACATCAAGTCGCTTAACAGAAGATATTATAAGATCTTGCTCAGATCTAGATGCTCTAACAAATGAATTTGATGTTGATAATGCAGTTACCTGGCTGAATCAGTACTATTCTTTCCTAGAAATCGCTGAAGATGATCTAATAAAGTTTTTGGATGATAACAAATACAAGATTATTCCCAATCAATATAATGCGTTCTGTCTACCAAAGGACTTGTATTGTGATGACGATATCGAGGATTCGTTGAAGGCTATTGGTAAATTACTTGGTAAAGACTACTATGAGAAATTGGCCCACAGGGAAGCTGGAATTAATAAGTACTTAACCAAAAAAAGCCAGAAGAGCTTAGTTAAAGAGATAAATGAGCTAATCAGCTCTGAGGATATCAGTGGAGACCTTTTGAGTAAAGCCTGCATTGAACTAACTTCGCTATTTCCTCGTGATGAATCTGGAGGCACAGAATTCCAAGATCTGATTTATAGTATATCCAAGAAATTATATGAAGATTTACAAGAAAAGCAATTCTTATCAAATTGGAGTCAAGAAATACGTAGTATTTCTGATCGTATACAAACTGAAATAATCGTTGAGAAGATATCTGAGTTCCGGAATTTACACACATTATGTGATCACCTCTCTGAAACCCCTGATGAATTTTGCAGATGGCTTTCCCTATTCATCGAGTACTTGATTGAACTTGAGTGGACAGATTTATTAAGAGGGGAAACGCCAATCCTGGCTAATCAAAACGGCACATTTACTGATCTTGATGATTTGGCTATGGAGGGAGAACCCATTGACGAGTCACTTAAAGATATAGCTGCTTCCTTGAGAAGAGATTATAGGGATGAGTTGATTGACAAATCTTTTTATCTACCAATTCTCGAAAAACGTAAAATTTTCCAGAAAGATATTGGGAATGGAATAAGGGATATAGCTGCTTCTCTTTTGTCTGAGTTGCCTCGCAGTAAAAGCACTCAAGATGCATTCAATCAAATGATTTTGTGGATGGATGAAAATCCATCTATTGCAATAGAAGTTTTTAGAGACTTAGCGGAAAACCGTCATAAGCTTTATGATGATGTTGAGATTGCAAACAATCTACGTAAAATCCCTATATTAGAAGAAAAAAATCACTCCTTGAAAACAGAGAATGAGGTGCTCAGAATTGAACTTGAAAGGATGAAATTAGAGGCGGCTGAGGAATTCTCTAATAGTCAAAATGTTGTAGAGTCCCCATCAGAAGAAAGCCTTAAAATTGATGATAACTTTCTGATCACATATGGAGTGACATCACAGGAAAAGCTACAACAAATCCTTTTGGATCCCATTATTTCCCGTAAATACTCATTCTCGAATGCAGGTGAATTCTTTTCTCGACTTAAGTATGTCTTAGAAATTATTGAAAGGTCTAAACATAGAGTTCGAGAATATTTAGAGTCATTGACTGATTACGACTGTAGTAACTGGATTGAAGTTGGAAAGACTTACATTGAAGGAGTTACAAAAATGGATCGACCAATTAGCCTTATTATTCGTCCTTCTGATAGTAAGAAAATCATTTTTTATTATCCTGAAGAAAAACAAGTCCTTTTGGAAGGAAATTCAGAGTTATGGACTGACAATGGGAAAAGCACGCCACGACAGATTACTCTTGGTTATGTACTTGATGTTTTGCAGATTGATCATATTGATCTACCTGAAGACTTTGAAACAACTAATTTTTAAGTTGATATTGACCATGTAATAATTTTTTATTACCGACACCCTTCACCACCAACCTGACCAATCTCACCAGTTAGGAGCAAAAAGCTGTCAAAACCACCGCCTTCGATCTTTAACTCAATTCCGCCCACCCCAGCCTCAATTTCCACAAACTGGACAGAATAGGGATCCCAACTTTGGCTCAATCCACGCCAACATAGACATACTCCTGATCGTTCTCTGCACAACACGGAAGGTCATCGTCCAGCGCACTATTTTTATCTTTCCCATCAATGCAGAGTAAGCCTCATGTTCAAAACCCAACTTCCTTTCACTCCTACCGCTCTCCACCCCTTCTGTCAAAAATGGCAGATTACAGAGCTAGCTTTATTTGGATCCGTCATCCGCGATGACTTTCGCCCCGACAGCGACATTGACATTCTCGTTACCTTCCGCCCCACAGCTCCTTGGACACTCTTGGATCTGGTCAATATGGAATACGAACTAGAAGACATTTTGGGCAGAGAAGTCGATCTCATTGAGAAGCCTGCTCTCGAAAAAAGCAACAACTGGATCCGCCGCAACGAGATCCTCGAAACGGCTCAAGTCATCTACTCCCAACCCCATGAACTCCCGTGACCAAGCCTCCCTTCTCGACATCCTGCAATGCTCCGAGAAAGCTCTTTCCTACGTGGGCGACATGATCCTAGACGAATTCACCCGTGATGACAAAACCCAGTCCGCAGTCCTCTACCAGATCGCAATCTTCGGTGAAGCTGTCAAACGCTCTCCCCAGAGTTCAGGAACCAGCACCAGAGCATCGACTGGCGGGCAATGGCTGGAATGCGAGACAAACTCATCCACGACTATGGCGACACAGACATTCAACGAGTCTGGGATGTTGTCAAAACTAACTTGCCTGAATTACAAGCCTTCATCAGCCCCTTGATCACTCCCCCCTAAGGGATCCCTCACCGCTACCCCTTGGGTGGATAGAGACCGATTCCCTTCTGACCATCTGTCATGATCGGGATCCTCCATTGGATGTTAGGTTTATGTAACACATCTATTATAGATAGCCAATTTTAAAGATGCCAAGTGTTAACTCCATTCGAGTCTACCGAGAGCAATCGGGTCTGTCACAGGCAGACCTGGGCTTACGTCTGGATGTCACGAGGCAGACCATTGCCGCTTGGGAGAAAGGAGACCGAGAGCCGTCAGTAGCTCAGTTGTTCCGTATTGCCCAAGCCCTTGGCATCGGTGTTGATCTCTTGCTGGCTCAACCCCTGTCGGACACTAAAGATCCCGCTGATGCGGTCGCGCTAGCGTTGCCTAGCAGTAACGGAGAGGGCTTACTGTTTCGCGCCGATGATCCAGATGCCATTGATAGCCACTTGCGAGCGTCCCTTGCCCAAAAGTCCAGCAACTATGCCTTTGTCGAGCGGTTGGTGCGCGAAGTCCCCACCCTGCCAGAGATGCGCCCCCTCGAAGGCTACGACCCTGAGTTTGTGGAAGAGGTCGCACATGAAATCCGCGACTGGCTGGGATCCGGTGAATCCAATCCTGTGGGAGATGTTTTGGCCATCTTGGAATCCAAGGGATTAAAAACGATCTTGACGCCTCTTCCTGGCGCAGTATCAGGATTTTCTGCCTTTACGGAAACCTCTGGAGCCACCATCTTTGTCAATGCTCGTCATCCCACCGAACGGCAGTTCTTCACGGCGCTGCACGAACTTGCTCATCTGATCTTCCATCGCCATGAGTATCGGCAGCCTTCCCCCAAAGCCAAACGAGGGGATCCCAGAGAGAAGGTAGCCAACCACTTTGCTGGAGCCGTGCTTTTGCCTCAAGAGGTAATCCAAAGAGAACTCCGTGCTTACCGAAACCGCTGGGTGCCAGAACCTCTACTGATAGATATTAAGCAACGGTATCGCGTCAGCATGAGGACGGTACTCTATCGAGCCGAACAAGGGGGATTGATTTCCGTAAAGCTGAAAGGGCAACAACTCGGTCAGCTCAATAAAAAATATGGCCCCGACTCAGAGCCAGGAGAAATCCTGCCCGCCCAGCATCTGACCCGCTTAGAACGCTTGGTCTATCTGGCGTTGCTGAGAGAAGAGTTGACTACCTCCAGAGCTGCCGAGATTCTGGGTAAATCCTTTGCGGATGTGCGTCATACTCTCAGTCAGTGGCTGGAGGATGCAGACCCTTGATTCTGCTCTCTGATGCCAACATCCTGATTGATCTTGCTTATGTCAACGGTCTTGCTGTGTTGACGCAACTTGCCAATGTCGAAGTTCTGGACGTGGTTTTTGACGAGTGCCAATATCCTGAAGGTATTCAAACCAACATTCTTGCCGTAGGCATCAAACAGGTCACAACCCAGTCTGCTTGGTTACAGCTATCCCAATCCTACCGCCAAGGCCCCCTCAGTCAGCAAGATGCGCTCTGCTGCTACTATGCCAAAACCTTCGACCGTATGTTGCTCACTAATGAAAAACCTCTCAGAACCCGATGCCAACGAGAGGGAATCCCCTATCACGGCATACTATGGGTTATCCGAGAAGCTCACTCAAAACAACTGGCTTCAAATCCGACTCTTTGTGAGTGGCTACACATCCTGCAAACGCAGGGCAGCAGGATGCCCAAACAAGAGCTGTTGGATTTGAGAACAATCCTGGGTTGCTAGATGATGGAATTTCGTATTGCCGACACCTTCACCACCAGCCTGACCAAACTCACTGGTCAGGAACAAAAAGCTGTCAAAACCACCGCCTTCGACCTCCAACTCAACCCATCCCATCCCATCCCGGCCTCAACTTCCACAAACTGGACAGAGCCAGGGATCCCAACTTCTGGTCGATCTACGTCAACATGGACATCCGCCTGATCGTCCACCGCACCGACACCAGCCTGCTCTTGTGCTACGTGGATCACCACGACAAAGCCTACGACTGGGCCACCCGCCGCAAAATCGAACGCCATCCCAAAACCGGAGCCGCCCAACTGGTGGAAATCCGGGAAACCATCCAGCAAATCATCACCCGTCCCCCCACTCCCCAACCCACCCTCTTCAGCACCTACGCTGACGACGATCTCTTGACTTACGGGATCCCCCCTGAATGGCTGGCGGATGTTAAACAAGCCACCGAAGACACCCTCTTCGACATCACCGATCACCTCCCCCAAGAGGCGGCTGAAGCCCTGCTCGAATTGGCCACTGGCGGCAAACCTAAGCCCCCTGCCCCCGTCTCCACCACCACAGATCCTTTTGCCCACCCCGACGCCCAACGCCGTTTCCGTGTCATGGGTAACCAAGCGGAGCTGGAGCGTGCCCTTGCCTACCCCTGGGAAAAGTGGACAGTCTTTCTCCACCCTGCCCAACGCCACTTGGTCGAGCGCACCTACACCGGCCCCACCCGCATCTCTGGCTCAGCCGGAACCGGCAAAACCATCGTCGCACTCCATCGCGCCTTACACCTCGCCCAGCATCACCCCACCGCCCGGATCCTGCTCACCACCTTCTCTCCCGCCCTCGCCAACGCCCTCCAGATCAAACTGGAAAGACTAGCAGGTAACCAACCAGATCTCCTGCACCCCATCCACGTCTCCGCCATCCAACCCCTTGCCCAACGGCTCTACACCGAAGCCTTCGGATCCCCCACCCTCGCCACCTCCCAAGAGTTGGGATCCCTGCTTCAGCAAGCCGCCCAGCAACTACCCGACCACCGCTTTACCCCCAGCTTTTTGTGGAATGAGTGGAACGAAGTCGTCGATGCCCGCCAAATCACCACCTGGGAAGATTACCGCGATGTCCCCCGCCTGGGCCGCAAAACCCGCATCGGCACCAAACAACGAGAGCTGCTCTGGGGCCTCTTCCAGTCCGTCCGCTCCAGCCTTGAAGAGCAGCAACAGATCACATGGGCCTCCCTCTTCTATCGACTTGCTAATACCAGTCCCCCCTTTGACTTCGCCATCATCGACGAATGCCAAGACATGGGGATCCCCGAGATTAAGTTCTTCGCCCAAATCGGCACCCAACGCCCCGACAGCCTTTGCTTCACTGGAGACTTAGGCCAGCGTATTTTTCAGCAACCCTTCTCCTGGAAAGCCTTGGGCATCAACCTCCAAGGCCGTGCCCACACCCTCACCATCAACTACCGCACCTCCCACCAAATCCGCACCACCGCCGACAAACTCCTTCCCACCACCATCAGCGATGTCGATGGCAACACCGAACAGCGCCAGGGCACCATCTCTGTCTTCAACGGAACTACCCCCAGCATCCAAATCTTCGACACCCCTGACGATGAATGCCAAGCCGTCGCCACCTGGATCCGTCACCACCTCGCACAAGGACTTCAACCTGAAGAAATCGGCCTTTTTGTCAGAGGCACCCCCCAGCTAGAGCGAGCTATCGCCGCCATCAACCAAGCAGGATCCAAGCCTGCCATCATTGACAATCACATCACCGCTGTCCCAGAGCACATCGCCATCAGCACCATGCACCTAGCCAAAGGCTTAGAATTCCGTGCCGTCGCTGTCATAGCTTGTGATGATGAAGTCATCCCGCAGCAAGAGCGCATCGAAACCATCTCCGACGAATCAGACCTCGAAGAGGTTTACAACACCGAGCGTCATCTTCTCTACGTCGCCTGCACCCGCGCCAGAGATCACCTGCTCATCACCGGAGTGGATCCCGCCTCTGAGTTCTTGGATGATTTTTGAGTCTCTGCCCAAACCAATGGCAACTCCTGCCACTGAGTCGTAAATCGGGGAGATCTCATCGCAGCCTGCATCTGCCAAGCCCGCTCCAACCCTGTGACTGCAAAGCGCAACGTCTCGGATCCCCATTCCCGATTGATGCCATCCACCATCTGCATCAACTGCCGGGACTCTTCTACCCTCTGCCACTCAAACAAACTGCCCTGCACTGACTGAGCCTGCTCAAACCGACTCAACATCACCCCCGCTTTGGGATAAGGGATCCCCTCCTCAAATAACCCCTCCACCAACTGGATCCCCCCAGTGCAGCAGCTCTCTGGTGTCATCCGTGGCCTCCAGCAGATTCATCGTCGCTGACACAGTGGGATCCCCATCCCCATAGCGTCCCCGCATCAGCATCACCGTCAGAGCATGACGCCACTTGCCCTCTCCGCCTCAG
>JAAUUM010000132.1 GCA_012031565.1 Synechococcaceae cyanobacterium SM2_3_2 | reverse complement strand
GCCGCCAGCATGCCGTCAATCCTCCCGCCACCCCCGAACGGCCTACCGCACCGTTTTACAACTATGTGTTCGACAAAAAAAGGGCTACGGAACTGATTGCCTGGGCCTACTCCAACCATGGCACCGCCCGCACCGCCCAGATGGCCGATGACCTCAAGGCGATGGGATTTCGCTATGCCACCCAGGCCGCTGTCTCCATCAGTGTGGAGGATCTGCAAGTCCCCCCCCGCAAACGGGAACTGTTGGCCCTAGCAGAGGCCGAGATCGAGGCGGCTTTGGATCGCTACACTCGCGGTGAGATCACGGAGGTGGAGCGCTATCAAAAGGTGATCGACACCTGGAACCAAGCCAATGACGAGATCAAAAATGAATTGATGGCCAACTTTGAGGAGAACGATCCCCTCAATTCGGTCTACATGATGGCCAACTCTGGGGCACGGGGTAATGTCTCCCAGGTGCGGCAATTGGTGGGGATGCGCGGTTTGATGGCCAATCCCCAAGGGGAGATCATCGACTTACCGATCAAAACCAATTTCCGGGAAGGGTTGACCGTTACCGAGTACATCATCTCCTCCTACGGTGCCCGGAAAGGCTTGGTGGATACTGCACTGCGAACTGCTGACTCTGGCTATCTCACCCGTCGATTGGTGGATGTGTCTCAGGATGTGATCGTGCGGGAGCATGACTGTGGCACCACCCGTGGCGTCATGATCGAGACCCTGCGGGATTCCGATCGGGTTATGGTCGCCCTCGAAGATCGGCTGATTGGCCGAGTCTTGGCGGAAGATATCGTGGATCCCGTCACCGGGGAAGTCATGGCCACCCGGAATACCCCCGTCAACCATGCCACTGCCGCCCGCGTTGCAGCCGCTGGCATCGAACAGGCGGTGGTGCGTTCTCCCCTCACCTGCGAGGCCAACCGCTCCGTCTGTCGCTATTGCTATGGCTGGAGCATGGCTCACTCGCAACTGGTGGACATGGGAGAAGCGGTTGGTATTATCGCAGCTCAGTCCATCGGCGAACCAGGAACCCAGCTAACCATGCGTACCTTTCACACGGGTGGGGTGTTTACAGGCGAGGTGGCGCGACAACTGCGGGCTCCCTTTGCGGGCAAGGTCAAATTTGACCGGGGCTTGCGGACTCGCGCCTACCGCACCCGTCACGGGGAAGATGCCCTGCAAGCAGAATCCACCGCCCCGATCGTCCTGACGGGATCCGATGGTCAGAGCGAGAGCTTTGAGATCACCCAGGGATCCACCATCTTTGTGCGGGATGGCAGCAAAGTCACCCTGGATCAATTTATGGCGGAAGTGGCGCTGGCCAAATCCACCCGCAAGTCCACTGAGAAGGCCCAAAAAGAAGTGGTCTCCGATATGGCCGGGGAGGTGGTGTTTAAAGATATCGGGGTGGAGGAAAAGACCGACCGCCAGGGCAACATCACCCACATCGCCCAGCGCCAGGGGATCATCTGGATCCTGTCGGGTCAAGTCTATAACCTGCCACCGGGATCCCAGCCTGTGGTCAAGAATGGTGACCGGATTGAGCTGGGATCTGTGATTGCGGAGACCTCTTTGAACACCGAACACGGCGGCATTGTCCGTCTGCCAGAACGGTTGGAGACCAAGGCAGGGCGCGAGGTGGAGATCATCAACGCCTCGGTGGTGCTGGGATCCGCTAAGGTACGCAGCGAGTCTCATCAAGGGCGGGAGCAGTATTTGCTCGATACCGCCAGTGGCCAGACCTTTGTGCTCAAAACCACCCCAGGCACCAAAGTGGGCAATGACGAGGTGGTGGCGGAGTTGTTGGAAAGTGACTTTCGCTCCAAGACCGGAGGATTGGTCAAGTTCGCTGGCCTGGATGTGGCCCGTCGGGGCAAAGCCAAGCAAGGATTTGAGGTGATTCAGGGGGGAACATTGCTCTGGATCCCGGAGGAGACCCACGAGGTCAACAAGGACATCTCGCTACTGAATGTGGAAGATGGCCAGTATGTAGAAGCAGGAACCGAGGTGGTCAAAGACATTTTTTGCCAAAACAGCGGTGTGGTGGAGGTGCTTCAAAAGAATGACATTTTGCGGGAGATCATCATCAAACCGGGCAGTCTGCACCTGGACATCGACAACCCCGCTGAACTGATGGAGCTGAAAAACGGCACCATCGTGCAGCCGGGACAGGAGGTGGTCAGTGGCTTGGTCCCGGATGCCACCGTCTATGTGGAGCAGGTGGAGACCCCCGAAGGGCCCGCCATTCTGTTGCGTCCGGTGGAGGAGTACGAGATCCCGCATGAGCCCTCTGTGCCCAACCAAGAATCCAAGAATGAAGCAGGCCAGACCATTCGGCTGCGGGCAGTGCAACGGATCCCGTTCAAAGATGGGGAACGGGTGCGTTCCGTCAGTGGGGTTGAGCTGCTCAAGACCCAGCTGGTGTTGGAGATCGACAACAATGCCCCCCAACTCAAGGCGGATATTGAGCTGACTGTTGATCCAGAGGATCCCGACATTCATCGGTTGCAACTGGTGATCTTGGAAACACTGTTATTGCGCCGAGACGTGGAGGCTGATCTGACCCAGGGCAGCACCCATACCCGCCTGATGGTGCAAGAAGGTCAGGTGATCGCCCCTGGTGAGGTGGTGGCCCGTACCGAGATTCAGGCCAAGCGCAAGGGCATTGTGGGCGGCATCCGTAAGGGAGCTGAGGTGGTGCGCCGTCTGGTTTCTGTCACTGATGACGATCTGCTGACCTTGGAATGTCCCAGCAAGCCTGCCCTGGCTCAGGGGGATATGGTGCGAGCTGGTGATGAGATTGTCTCGGGGTTGGTCACCCCTGAATCCGGTCGGGTGGAGGCGTTGGAGGGCAATACCCTGTCCCTTCGGGTCGCTCGTCCCTACTTGATGTCCTCGGGTGCCATCTTGCAGGTGGGGGATGGAGATCTGGTGCAGCGGGGGGATAGCTTGGGGCTGCTGGTGTTTGAACGGGCCAAAACAGGCGACATCATTCAGGGTCTACCTCGGATTGAGGAGTTGCTGGAAGCCCGCAAACCGAAGGAGATGTGCCTCTTGGCTCGTCGTACCGGCACGGTTCAGATCACCTGGAAGGGTGAGGAGCCGGATGTCAAAGTGGTGGAGCCGGATGGCACCGTGACCGATTACACCCTGATGCCGGGACAGAGCACACAGCTGTTGGTGTCGGATGGCCAGCCGATTGAGGTGGGGGCGGCTATCACCGATGGCCCTGCCAATCCCCACGATCTGCTGGAAGTCCACTATGACTATCACCGGCAAGAGCTAGGCGACGATGAAGCGGCCAAGATCGCCCTGCGAGAGGTGCAGCGTTTCTTCGTCAACGAGGTGCAAAATGTCTACCAATCTCAAGGGGTGGAGATCTCCGACAAGCACATCGAGGTGGTGGTGCGGCAAATGACCTCCAAGGTGCGGGTGGATGATAGTGGTGACACCATTCTGCTACCCGGCGAGTTGATCGACCTGCGGGAGATTCAAAACGTCAACAGTACGATGGCGATCACGGGTGGTGCCCCGGCTCAGTACACCCCCGTGTTGCTGGGGATCACCAAGGCCAGCTTGAACACCGACAGCTTCATCTCGGCGGCTAGCTTCCAGGAGACCACCCGCGTCTTGACCGAAGCGGCCATCGAAGGCAAGTCTGACTGGTTGCGCGGCCTCAAGGAAAACGTGATCATCGGGCGACTGATCCCGGCTGGGACGGGTTTCAGCACCTACGAGGAGATCATGCCGGAGCCGGATCCCATTGACGACGAGGATCCCTCCTCTTTGATGCCGGAATTGACCGCTCGGTTGATGTTCGAGGATGAGCTGATCGACGATCAGACCTCTCGCTCCATGCTGGAACAGGATGATGAGGATCCCATCGTAGCCACCAAAGTCTCTGATCCAGACGATGAGTTTGAGGAAGATGACGACGATGAGATTGAGCCTGATTTCGACGATGAGGTTTGAGAACTGGGATCCCACGTTTCTCTAACGATCGATAATCTGAGACATGATCACGAGCATCTAACGCTCTGCTGAGACTGTCAAAAGCTCCCGTTCTAGGATCTAGGGCGGGGGCTTTCTCCATCTGAGGGATCCCAAACTAAGAGAGAATGAGAAAGATCGCTCCATTTTGCTGTTGCCACTTATGCCGCCCCGCTGGCCTCGCCAACCCTCCCGCCGGGATCCCGAGTTTCGCCGCCTCGATGATCGCTTTACCTTTGGTGCTCATCTGGCCATTTTTCTGACGGTGGGATCTGGCCTGACGTTTTTTGATCAGCTGTTACAGGCCCATTGGGCTTGGCTCCAGCCTGTAGGGGGATGGTGGGGGGTTGTGGTTGGACTCCATGCGCTGGTGGTCTTGGTGCTGTTGCGCTACGACAAGTCTGGCTCCAGCGAATTGATCGAAATGCCCCCTCTAGAGGATGTGGGCGAGGACTGATTTAGCTCCATTACTCTCCAGCCCTGATGACTGTCTCTCCGTCTGACTCCAACTTGCAGCACCAGCTTCACCCCTTGATCAGCCGCTTGGCGGATCGGATTGTGCAGATTTGGAAACAGCAACCTCATCTGGATCCCTATCAGCTGCCAGAGGATCTGGGCTATGTGGAGGGACGCTTGGAGGGGGAAAAGTTGGTGATCGAGAATCGCTGTTTTCAGACGCCTCACTTTCGCAAAATGCACCTGGAACTGGCCCGAGCGGGATCCAATCTGGATATCCTGCACTGCGTTATGTTTCCTCGCCTCAGCTACGGCCTGCCGATGTTTGGCTGCGATATTGTGGCGGGACGGGGCCAGATCAGTGCGGCCATCGTCGATCTATCGCCTGTGGTCGGGATCCCGGCGGGTTATGTTCCCACCCTGGAGTCACTCAAGTCTCAGTTCCAGCACTTCACCCAACCCCGCGACTTGCCCGATTGGGGATCCATTTTTTCTCCTTATTGCCTCTTTATTCGTCCCGCCAATTCAGACGAAGAGGATCGTTTTATTCAACTGGTGGCGGACTATTTGGCCCTGCACTGCCAGCAAGCTCTGGGTAGCGATCCAGCCCCCGATCCCCAGCAAGTATTTGCAGGACAATACAACTATTGCAGCAGCCAGCAGCAAAATGACCGCACTCGGCGAGTGTTGGAAAAAGCCTTTGGATCGGAGTGGGCGGAGCGGTATCTGACGACGGTACTGTTTGATCTGCCGGAGCAACCGTCCAGTTAGCCCAGGATCCCTTGGTCTGAATGAGATGCCTTAGTTTTGGCTGAGGGACAAACCCGCTTTAAAGTCCCAAAACTGAGCTAGGTCAAAACTATTGATGAAACCCAATTGCCACAGAATCATTTCCAATGGCCCATAGAGCTGCCGCTGGAGTTTGAGAGCTAGTGCCAATTGCTGGGGCTGCAAAAGACCGCGCTGTTCCACAAACTGGTACAACTGCTCGTCAGAATGGCTTAAATGAGGGGATCCAGAGGAATACATTACACAGACTTGACTTCGGGTAACCTATACTACCCTACCTATCTGGTGATGTAACGCCAATCTGCTAAAAAGTGGCTGACTTTGTGGGAAAACGCAAGACTTTCTTAGTAATCCGAATGGAATGGCTACGTCTTAGCGCAACGGGGCTGGTTTCCGGCCAAATCTCAGTCAGATTAAAAGCTCCGCTGCAAAGTTGATCGCAACGGAGCTAAATCAGACGGGATCCCTGCTGCCTGGAAAAGAGGAGTGTAGGATACATCCTGGTTGATTAGATTCAATCGGATTCAGATGACTATTTCGGGAATGACTATTTCGGCAACTGATCTGCCTAAGACAGCAACATCCGATTTTCGAGGGGGGGCAGGTAGGTGCCATCAAAAACTTCATCGACACTAGGACGAGTATCGAGGCCAAACCCAGCCACCACCTGCTCAATTGAGCTATCGAGTCGCTCGGGATTGACATCCCCCAACCCGTTCTGCATCACTTCTTCCGTCACAAAGAGCCGCTCACGGGAGATATCCATACGCAGCTTCTCGATGCTGGGATTGAGCACCTGAGCGTTGTCCCGTGCCTGATCCAAGGCCACCAGCAAGCTGGCATCGGGTCGAGCCAGTGTCTCTTGCCATCCCCGCACATAAGCCCGCAAGAAAGATTCCAGCAGTTCAGTATTTTCGCTGGCAAAGCTGCGGGTGGTGATGATGGCATTGCCATACAAGTCAAGGCCATAGTCGTTGTAGAAAAACGGTTCGATCTCATCCAGCGGTGCGCCAGCCTGCACGAGATCGGGCATGGCGGAGGTCATGAAACCGCTAATGGCGTCCACTTGCCCTCCCACCAAGAACGGTGCCCGGAGGGGCGGGGCCATCGAAGTCCATTCCACAGAGTCGGGATCCACCCCTACAGCATTGGCAAAGACGGGCCAGAGCCGACGAGGGGCATCCCCAGCAGGAGCGCCCAACCGCTTGCCCGCCAGCTGATCGGGGGCGGTGATGCCGCTGGATTTGAGGGTATAGATCCCAAAGGGAGAGCGATTGAAGTGAACGTAAACCGCCACCAAGTCAGAATCAGGGTTGCGACTCATAAACTCGATCATGGAATAGGGATCCCCTTCTCCCAGATCGTATTGTCCTGCCGCAATCTTGGTGATGGAGTCGGCTGAACCAAAGCCTCGCTCGACATTGACTTCAATCCCTTCATCTGAAAAATAGCCCAGGCGATTGCCCAGAGCTAAAGGGGTATCCATCGATGAGGGTAACCAAGACAGGGTGTAGCGCAGAGTCGGTAACGTTTGGGCCACCATGTAGGGCTGCCGCTGATTGGCCGCTGCTGAGGGAAATAATCCTTGGGATCCTGCCACCGCCAATGGGGTAGCAGCCATCAGGGATTGAAGAAGTTGGCGACGAGAGATCCGAGACATAGGGTTAGGGGGGTACAAGTGCCAGTGAACATGATCATTTGACTTTTCTCCCTTCAATGCTGTAGTGAAGCATACAAAAAATTTGGGATCCGACTGGCCCCCCTTTCTTGAAGTTTTTCAGGGGATCCCAGGACTGCACTAGTTCAAACCCTGCCACGTAAAACACCCCGCATGATAGCCAACCCAGGCGATAAGATCAGAGCTGGCCTGTTGGGCCGTTGATTGCTCTCATCTTTTGTGTCTACATTCTCATGACTTCTTCCCCTGCTTCGCCCTCCACCGCAGCGTCCCAACCCAGCCCAGATGATGATCTCAAAGCTCTACGTGAGCTCAATGATCTAAAGGTGGCTCGCCTACAAAAAGTTGAGGAGATGCGAAACCAAGGGATCCAACCCTATGCCTATCGGTTTGAGATCACCTATGTGGCGGGATCCCTCCAGAAGCAGTTTGTCGCTCTGGGGGACGGCGAGGAGGATCCCACTCAGGTTTCTGTCGCGGGTCGGATTCTGGCGCGACGAGTATTCGGCAAATTGGCCTTTTTTACGCTGCAAGATCGCTCTGGAGTGATTCAGCTCTATTTGGATAAGCAACGCATCAACGGGGGGATGGGTGAGGCTGCTTTTGACCAACTGAAAAAGCTGACCGATGCGGGTGACTGGCTGGGGGTGACGGGATCCCTGAAGCGCACCGACAAGGGAGAACTCTCGGTAGTGGTAGATCGCTACGAGATGCTGACCAAATCTCTGTTGCCCTTGCCAGACAAGTGGCACGGACTCAAAGATGTGGAAAAACGCTATCGCCAGCGGTATGTGGATCTGATCGTCAATCCTGAAGTGCGGCAGACCCTGCGAACCCGAGCGGCCATTGTCTCCTCCATCCGACAGGCTTTGGATGCCCAAGATTTTATTGAAGTGGAAACCCCCGTCCTGCAATCGATCCCAGGCGGGGCCGAGGCTCGTCCCTTTGTCACCCATCACAATGCCCTGGATATGCAGCTCTATCTACGAATCGCCACCGAGTTGCACCTGAAGCGGTTGGTGGTGGGGGGCATCGAGCGTGTGTATGAGATTGGCCGTATCTTTCGCAATGAGGGCATCTCCACCCGGCACAATCCAGAATTTACCTCATTGGAGGTCTACCAAGCCTTCGCAGACTATCAGGACATGATGGGACTGACGGAGACGCTCATCGCCAAAGCAGCTCAGGTGGCTTGCGGCACCACCCAAATCTTCTACCAAGGGATCCCGATCGATCTCACCCCCCCCTGGCGACGGGCCACCATGCACGAGCTAGTGCAGGAGGCAACGGGGCTGGATTTCAATCGGTTTGAGACGGTGGAGGAGGCTCAAGCCGCCCTAGGGGCTCTCCCCACAATCAAAATCCCCGATCTGGACAAGGCAACCTCATCGGGTAAGCTCCTAGTCTTGGCCTTTGAACACTGTTGTGAGGAAACTTTGATTCAGCCCACCTTTGTGCTGGACTTCCCGGTAGAAAACTCCCCCTTGACGAAACCTCACCGCAGCAAGCCGGGATTGGTAGAACGGTTTGAGCTATACATCGCTGGGCGAGAACTGGCCAATAGCTACTCTGAGTTGACGGATCCCGTCGATCAGCGACAACGCCTGGAGGCTCAAGCTGCCCTCAAAGCGGCGGGCGATGAGGAAGCCCACTATTTGGACGAGGACTTCATCACAGCTCTGGAGTATGGTCTGCCCCCCACAGGTGGCATGGGTCTAGGAATCGACCGTTTGGTGATGTTGCTGACCGATGCTGCCAGTATTCGGGACGTGCTGGCCTTCCCTTTGATGAAGCCGGAGATTTAGGAGACTTAAATGACTCGACCGCCGGGATCCATCTGTTGGATCCCGACTGCTGGCTGATAATAGTCCAGTCTTTCTTGCCCTGAACCCGCCTTAATTAAAGAACTAAAGAATTAGAGCGGGTTGGAACTGGGAACGGGTTGAGCAGAATTGCCCCCGCGCACCACCGACTGCACCACAAAGAACCCAGCGGTAAAGCAACCTGTGACCAACAGCAACGATAGGATCCCCCAGATCCAAAGGGACTGCTGGGCAGATTGGCGATTTCGCCCGCGATGGTAGACGGATGTGCCGTACCCTGAGGCAGTCAAATCTTCGGTCAGGTCTTGGTCTTGATCCCGAGTTGGGATGCCGGAGCCAAACAGTTCTTCTTCGGGGCTGATCTCCTCGCGTAGTGAGGGGCGCTGGGAGCGACGTGCAGCCGCAAGAGGGCCAGAACGGGCAGAAGGCTGACTAGCTTGGGATCCCCGCCAATTTTTGCTGTCCCAGCCCGGTTCGGTCAGTTCATCTATGGGGTCATTGGCCTGAGCAGCCAGTATCCGAGTCCGGCTGGATGCGCGGGTGGATCGAGGGCGGGAGGGGCGGCTACGGGCAGCTCTGGAGGTGGATCCCAGTACATCATCTGATGAGACGGATCCTAGAGATTCTAGAGAGGCCAGAGCCTGTTCTCCCTCCTCTTCTGCAAAGGGATCCAGGGGATCGATGTCAGGGGCTAGGGCTGCGTTGTCTTGGCCACTGGGCTGGCTTTCGAGTGCTACACCATCCTGTTGGCGGGTCTTGAGCCTATCCAAAAAGCTATAGGAGGATGCCGGGGTAGGGGTGACAGGGGCTAAGCGGGATGGATTGATTGACGCCTGGGCTTGAACCGAACCCTGATTGGCTTCAGCCAAAATCTGGAGGCGAGTCAAAGCTCGATAGACATCCCCTTGGAGTTCAGAGGCCACCTGTTGCAGTTCTTGGGCCAGAGTTTCATTGTGGTTTTCTAGCGTCTGGTTGGTTTGGGCAAGCTGTTGAACCTTGCGGCGGGCTTGTTCCAGCTCAGCCACCACTTTTTCATACAGCACTGCTGGCACCGTGTTGACGGTTCGTCCAGCTTTAGCAGGCTGGGTGGAGTTACTCAAGGGCGGGATCCCTGTTTGCCGTCCTGGGATATTGTCTCCTACGGAGCGAGAACCATCAGACTCCCGATGTTGAACCGCTGGCAGCGATCGCAAAGCAGGCAGTGCCTGATGTTGGATTGACGATTTTTGGATTGATGATTTTTGGGTTGACGATTTTTGGGCTGGCGATTGGGTGGGCACTAGGGCGGTGGGCTGGGTTGGATAGCGCATAGGGTGGGATCCCCAAGGGTGGGTCAAATAAAATGCAGGCAGGGTTGGTGGCCCTCTGACGATTCAGGGCAGGACTTTATCTGAAGCCTCATCCCCACATACGCCAGACTCTTGCCCATCAAGCTAAGCACTAGGGGTAGTGTCTTAAACTCAATATGAGACAGCATAGCCCCAACCAGGAGAAATCGGTATCCATCCCAACGAAGATTTTGGAGCGCTAACCTGTGATCGCCATTGCGGTCGGGATCCCGAAGTTCTGGCAATCTTGCCCCAGAGGCGGCAACCACTCCCGTAAAATGAGCCTTATGTATGAAGACGCTTTTACCCCCCTAGAGCCTCTAGATCAAATCTCCCCTCAGCCAGATCAGTCGGCAGATGTCGAGATCATGCTGGGGCAGCTGCGCCATCCCGATCCACGGGCCCGGATGCAGGCGGCGCGGATTTTTGTGATGTGGAGGATTCCCGCGCTGTTGAGCTGCTGGTGGATTTGTTGCAGGATCCCTGTCCCTTGGTGCGGGTGAGTGCATCCTATGCCCTGGGCCGCAATGCCAAGCCGCCATCGTTGCTCCTGTCATTACAGCCCTGAAGCAAG
>JAAUUM010000131.1 GCA_012031565.1 Synechococcaceae cyanobacterium SM2_3_2 | reverse complement strand
GTTGGCTTATCTGGGTTACGGGCTCGATTGGGGGCAGTTGGTGGTTTCTCTATCACACCCGACCGGGGCTGATCCTGCGCTCGATTGGGGAACAACCACAGGCGGCTTTTGCCCGTGGCATCAATGTGGTGCAACTCCGCTATGTCTACACCCTATTGGGGGGATCCCTGATCGGACTAGCTGGGGCTGCGTTTTCCCTGGATTATCGGGCGGGATGGAGCCATCGCCACACGGCGGGCTACGGTTGGATCGCCTTGGCCATCGTCATCTTTGGGGGTTGGGATCCCTTGCGGGCTGCGTTAGGTGCCTATCTCTTTGGGGTGTTGCAATCCTGGGCGATTGTGGCGCAGGGATCCATAGTTGGGGTGCCGACACAGGTGTTCAGCGTAGCTCCCTTTGCCCTGATGATCTTGGTGCTGGGGCTGACCTCCAATCGAGGGTTGGAACGGCTTTTGCTTCGCTTACCTCCCACTTGGGGCCGTCGCTTGCAAGGGATCCTCAGAGTCAAAGCTCCGGCGGCTCTAGGGCAAGTGTTTGAGCAGGATTAGGGCTTAGTGATATTAGGGTTTAGTGATACTGCATGGCCATCGTCAGGATCCCTTGTTGTCCCAGCAGCATCTCTCGCAATAGCGACACAATCCCGACCCAGATCACGGGACTCATATCGACGCCGCCGATGGGAGGAATCAGCCTGCGGGTGGGTTTGAGCAAAAAGTCTGTGGCCCAGACCACGGCACTGTAAGGGGGGCGGCTGGTGTCGTATTGGGGATACCAACTTAGAAAGATCTGCACCACAAACAAGACGATGTAGGTGGCCAACAGGGGGTGCAAGATCCAGGTGATGGCTGATGTTGCGAAGGGATCCACAGGGCAGAGGCGAGAAACAACTCTTTCATTCTGACAGCTTTCTTGACCCCACGGGCACGGATATAGGCTTGCTCAATTGCCCACAAATAAGGTGGTCTTGAGGATGTGAGGCTTTCTGCTATGGTCAGCAGTCCTCTTCAGGAAGACTCCAACGTCGTTGGATAGGGTAGGCATCCAAATGAGAATCTTGACTGATCTTGACTGATTAGGGATAAAGAGTGGTTGATAGCTTGGGCAACCAGAAGTCTATCAAAGGGATCCCGATGGTGCAGGGGTAAAGACAGATAGATTTCGAGGTCTTTGCAGGTGATAGGCAATTGGGTGATGCCTAGGGTAGACAAATGAGGCTCGATAGTACTGAAGGGGGCGGACAAGCTCAGTTTGCCGATATTAGTTTTGATGGCAATTTCCCACAGTGAGGCGATGCACTAATACGATAGGGCTGGTTTTGATGCGTACGCAGGTACTGGCAGGGAGTCGCGGATCGTCCTGAAGAAACCAAATCAAGGCATGGGTATCAAGCAACAGCGTCATAACTACATGTAGTCTTTGAGTTCCTCTAGGGGAGCATCAAAGTCCTCAGCCACCACAAACATCCCTTTCATAGTTCCCGGTTGACGATAGGTTTGAGCCGGCGTTCTGGGTGGCGATATCTTTGCATACTGAGCCGCTAGGTATTCAGCATAATGGAGGATCTCCACTTGAAGATCAGGAGGAAGGTTGTCAAGAGTGGCAATGAGTTGAGGAGAAAGCATCAGCTTTACCAAAGGTAACTGAAGGCAGGTAAAGATACTAGCGAGTCTAATGATCTAGCTTTCAGTATGTTTCTGTCCGTCACAATTGCTCATGAGATACCGTTTCTCTTCCCAAGATGACTCTATAGAGCGTTGGAGGATCCTGCCCACTTCTTGGATCCCTAGTGGTGGTGATGTCCTCCGGGGCCGTGGTGATGGTGGTGACCTTGGGATCCCTCTAGCTTCTGGTGCAGATCCCGGTTGCGGTTGGGCAGGGTGGCCACGGCGGCATGGGGATGGCTGTCGTGATGGTCATGATGGGCTGCATCATGATGCTGTGGGGCTGCTTCTGCATGAGCATGATCGTCATGGGAGTGGGTCGGTTCCGAATCCCCCAATAGCTCAGAAATCATGGGAGTGATCCACTTGGCGGCCATCGCCAAAAAGACGGGATCCTCATTGAGGCAATCCAAGTGCAGGCATTCGGCTTTGTCCTGAAATTTTTTGATCGAGTAGCCCACATCCAGCATGGTTTCGTGGTTCTCGGTGGCAAACCCAATCGGAGCATAAACCAAGGCCCGTGCCCCCAAGCCCAACAGATTTTGAGCGGCCTGATTCATATCGGGGGTTGTCCACCGCCCAGGGGTGTCGTGGTTCATCCAACCCAATGAGATGAGGGGATACTTTTCGATCAGATGCTCCCGCACTGCCAGATAAAGACTGACACTCTCGCGGATGCCAGTTTCGTAACCCTTGGCCTCATAGGGGGATCCATGATTGAGCAACAGGATCCCGATCTGGGAAGGGGCATAGGTGCCGCTCAGATCTTGCAGCCGCGCCTCGATATGGGCCGCCATGCGACGGTGATAATCCACCCGATCGGCAAAGCTGGGCAAATAGCGCATCCCCTTGATCCAGCTCACATCGGATCCCAGGGCTTCGTTGATCTGTTGTAGGGCTAGGCCGCTGGTGAAAATCGAGTCCACCACCAACAGCGGAAAGATCACCACCCGGTCATAGCCCGCTGCTTTCACCTGCTCCAACACCTGATGGGGCAGATGGGGCTCACAAAAGTTAAATGCTTTGAAGACCGCCACCCGGTCGCCAAACTGGTGCTGTAGAACGTGCTCGATGCCCGCCCGCTGAGCCTCAAAAATCTCGTTGTGGGGGGAATGATACTGCTGCTGATTTGACCATTCCCGTCGGTCAGTAAATTCCAAGATTTTTCCCATCAGCGGCGTGATGCTCTTGGGCAAGGGAATAAACTTAGAGGCCAACAGATTAAGGGCCCGCTCGTTGTAATCGGCAAATTCTTGGTACTGCTCCACCTCGCCGTAGCCACAGAGCAATACCGCCACTTTTGACCCTGAGGATCCCGACTGATGGTCAGACTCTGCCCTATCGTGGGTGTGAGGAGCGTGAAAGCCGTTGCCGTTGGAACTCATGAGCAAAACCTTGATTGCAGGAGATAGCCGTTCATCCCCCCTAGGGGCATGGGCTTCATTCTATCAACAGTTTTTTGTCGGCAGATTAAGACACAACAGCTTTTGGCCTCTTGCCATCTCTGCTTGCCGTCTCTGCTCCTCTGCTGACTGGTGAAGTTCCATCCAGCTAGTTTCAAGCTGCCTGATGTTGGCGCATCAAATCCACAAAGGCTTGAAAAGGTAGTCTGCATCGTGGGGGCCAGGGCTGGCTTCAGGGTGATATTGCACCGAAAAGATCGGCAGCGATTGGTGTCGGATCCCGGCCACCGTCTGGTCGTTGAGGTTGAGATGGCTGATCTGGACTTGGGGATCCTGGATCGAGTTGGCATCCACCGCAAAGCCATGATTTTGGGAGGTGATCTCCACCCGTTCTTGCAATCCGCAGGGATGATTGAGACCGCGATGGCCAAATTTGAGCTTGTAGGTGCTGCTGCCCATCGCCAGGGTCAAAATCTGATGGCCCAGGCAGATGCCAAACATGGGCTTGGATTGAGCTAACAAGGCCCGAGCCGTCTCGATAGCCTGTACCTCAGCCGCGGGATCCCCAGGCCCATTGGATAAAAAGATGCCATCGGGGTTGTAGCGCAGCACCTCTGCGGGAGTAGCTGTGGCAGGCAGCACCCGGACGCGACAGCCATAGCGGGTCAGCCGCCGCAGGATATTGCGCTTGATGCCAAAATCCAGAGCCACCACGGTAAATAGCTGGTCTGGAGACTGAGCCGGGATCCCGTATTCCCATTCCTCTGGGGTGGGCTCCAGCCATTCATAAGAGTCTGGGGTGGTGACTCCAGAGACCAGACTGAGACCTGCCATGGATGGCGATTGGTTGACCTGTTGCAGCAACTCAGCCGGATCCAATACCTCGGTGGAGATGCCCCCGTTCATGGATCCCTCGGATCTCAACTTGCGGGCCAACTGGCGGGTGTCAATGCCAGCGATAGCCACAATCTGATGCTGCTGCAAATAGTCCGGCAATGGCTGCTGGGAACGCCAAGAGCTGGTCAGACGAGAGATATTGCGGGCGATCACCCCGCGAACTTGAGGTTGAGGGGATTCTTCATCGAGGGCATTCACCCCCGTATTGCCCAATTCAGGACAGGTAAAGCAGACCATTTGGCCGCTGTAGCTGGGATCCGTCATCACCTCTTGATAGCCCGTCATGCCGGTGTTAAAGACCACTTCCCCTAAGGCCGTGCCCACCGACCCAAACGACCAGCCCCGAAAGTGGGATCCATCTGCCAAGACCAACAGGGCCGGAGTACGAGTCTGCCAAGGCAAAGAGGAGGTGGACATGAATCAGGATCCTGTATCAATCGGGAGACCATCCAAAACTATAGCCCGTTGGTGGATCCAGGCTGGTTTAGTTCAGATTTTGATTCAGATACAGACCGATGCACAGTCTTGTTAAGACCGCCTGTTGACTGTGGGGCAATGGGGCTACATTGAAAGGGCAATGGCAGCAATTCAAGCAATTCACCAAAGCTATCTCGGAGGAGATCCGGCCATGATCAAGACCTCCTTGACCACAACCTCCTTGACCACAACCTCCTTGACCACAACCTCCTTGACTACAAAAGAACCCCAACATTTGTGGCACTTTTTGGGGGGTGCCCTGCTGGGGTTGTTTGCGCCACTGGTGGTGGCCGTTGGTCTACTGACGATGGTGTGGGGCTTAGAGCAGATGACGGGCGAGAACCTCCAGCCATCCGATTCTCAAACCCCCTAATTCTCAGGGGAGAACCCTATTCAACTATTCAACGATGATGAGGTTGCTGACTTCCACTGGGCGACCATTCATAAACGTATGAGCCACCTTGAGGGTACTGGCCTCAACAGGCCGACCATTCATGTAAGTGGAAGCGATGGGGAAGGTATTGCCCCCCACAGGCCGACCATTCATGTAGGTGTGAGCCACCTTGAGAGAACTGGCAACAGTGGGGCGGTTGCTGCCCCAAATCTCGGTGATATGGAGATTGCCCGCTGTGACAGGACGATTGCCCATCATCTCAACAATATTGAGGGATCCTGCCACGGTAGGCCGCATCGCCATGGCTGAGCCGGGACGAAAGATGGAAAGTGCTCCAGTGTCGGTTCTTTCCGGGTTGGAGCTGAGCGCTTCGGATGAGCCATGCTCAGATGCGCCATTATCAGATGCACCATTGTTAGGGGTGCCGTTGTTGGCATCGTCTTCGGCTTTGCTGCGAGTTGATCGGGTGGTAGCCATGAGGATCCCTCCTGAGAGGAAATGATATCTGTTAGCTTCATTATTTATTAAGAATGTCTCTAAGTCCATATAGCTTTTGACTCAGACCGACCGGATCCCGGCTTTTGGGAAAAAGAGTGGGTCAAGGCTTGACAATATCCTGGGGGTTTGTGTATGTTTAGTTCTGGTGAGGAGTGAAGAGAAGAGACCTTCGGAGTCGAAACACGGACAGACGCCCGAAGGTCTTTTTTCCTAATTTAAGAAAGTTTCAACCCTAGCAATTCTGCATAGCGGCACAACTCTGTTAACAAGTATTTTTTTAGCAAATAATTTATTGTCAATAGCTGGCTTAAGAGACGAAAGTTTCTTTTCGCTTTAGAAGACTCTTGGTAGGGTCTTTTTTTATGTTTATAGTTTTAAGTGTTGATAGTTACTCTGTCACTTTAGATTCAGACAGAGCTTGAGAGATTCGGAGATAGAGAGCAAGCCTAGAAAGGGTCTGCCCTCTTGCCTGGGGCTATTCTCCGGCGTTGGTCACTTTAAGGATTCCGTAGCCTATGACTAGGCCAACTAGGGTCAGTACGATGGCGATACCGGCGGTGCCAAAAATCTCGCTTGCCATAGATTGTGTCCTTTCAAAGGTAGTACAGGTTTACTTACCAAGATACGGCTTCCCAGAGGCCAAGAATGTAACAAAACCTTAATAAATCTCTGATCTTTAGGATCCCAGGAGCTTTTTGATGCCTTGGTCAAGCCGGGATCCCAAGGTCGGAATCTGTTGGGGGTACCAGACCAATCGCTCAAAGCCTGAGGCATAGGCCCGATCACCAGGTTGATGGGTGCTGGTGTAGCGATAGCCCAAGTTGCTGAATAGAGCGATTAGATAGTGGCGGTGGTGGCCCCGCTCCGGGATCCCGCGCACAATGCCGATATTGCTGCCATAGTTGGCGGTCAGTCCGGTCTTGTGGGCAAAAGTAACCTCGGCTTTGTCGTTGCAGGGGCGGATATTGCGGCTGTAGGGCTGGAGATCTTGGTTGTCTTGCAGGGTGATGGATCCATCGGCGGCGATCCAGCGGTCGGGCACAAGGCTAGGGATCCCAGGGCTGATATCGGGAAACCCACACAAGAGGGTGGTGCTCAACATCTCATGAAATCCCTGCTGAGCCATCAAGCGGTTGACCAAAAAAGCCCGGGATCCCGGACTGAGCAACTGATCAGGATCCACAAGCTGGCCCTCAGCTCCGATCCAGCGGGGCCGTGGAGCGTTGGGATCCAGCAACCAGAGCAGCCGAATGCTATCCCAGGCGGTCATGTGGATATGTCCAACTCCCGATCCAGCTCGGTTAAGAAAAGATCCGTCGCTGCGGCGGGTGTCATTGAGCTGAAGGGTGCTGAGTCCCAAGGTTTGGAACAGGTGATTGAGGGGGTGATCCGGCGGCGTCCCCTCGGGGGTAAGGATCCCATGCTGGTGCAGGAGCAAAATCAGGGCACAAGTGGCCCGATCATCGCTGAGGCAAAGCATCATCTCCAGCCAGATCTGGATCGGATGGGATTCAAAATTGCGGCCCATGTCGGTGGGATCCCCGTCATATTCCCAGACCTCATGCAACGTGATCTGGCCTGCATCCACCAGCCGCAAAATGCCGATGCCCACCATCAGCTTCAGCACTGAAGCAGGATAGGGGCAGGTGAAGTCGATAGTCGCCTGGCCGGGATCCCAGAGGGTAGGAGCTGTGTCTGGTGTCTGTGAGTTGTCCCAATTTCCTACATCCTGTCGCCAATGGATCCCACGGGTTTGCAGTGTTTCCGGCTCGATCGTGACCAGGTGGCCTTGGGGGCAGGCGGGGGAGAGCAGGACATTGCTAAAGACAGGATCCCCGGTTGACGGAAATAGGATCACCGCCAGATCGAGATGGGGCGGTCGGGTGAGAAAATGGCTGTAATCGTAGTCGTAGATCGATTCCCAGTCAAACTGCTGGACAGCCTGGAGCAAGAGCTGGTCAAGCGACGGCTGCACGGGCGGTGACCTGTTTTCTCATCAGTCGCTTGCAGAGTTTCTCGATATCTGGGCCTGAGGCGTCCCCTAGCCACTGCTGAAAAGCTCGGGCTTCTTCCAAGAGGGTGATCCAGCCTTGGGTGCGCTCCCTCTCGGTTGAGCAGGCTTGGGCATGGCTGAGCAAGGTGTCGGCCAGATCGGCAGGGATCCCCAGGTCATTGAGGTTTGGCTTGGTGAGGGCTTGCTGCTGCCCCAGTTGCACCAGTCTGGGGATCCAGAGGGACGCTGGGATGGGGTGAGGGGTGAGTGGGCTGGTCAGGATGATCTGCTGGGGTTGAACCTGTTGCAGCAGTGTTTGGAGAGCTGAGGGCGTCAGGGGCCAAGATTGCAGCCAGAGCCGACGGGCTGAAGTGAGGGATCCCGTAAAGCCATCAAAAACAGCATCACCCGCAGAGACAGAATCCCAAAGACTGCCCTGTTGCCGCTGATCGCTGACTTGCAGAGGGATCCCTGGCAACGGCACAATCCCTTCCGATTCAGCAGGGCGAATGGCTTTGATCACCCCGCCCCAGATTTGATCTTGATAGTCCGTGGGTTCCAGCACCAAGGCCACATCCAAATGGCTGTAACGGTTGAGATCCGACAATCGATCCCCTTCACGCCACCACCACAGCTTGCGGGATCCCACCTGGAGGGAGAGATGGTCGCCATTGCGGGAGACCCCCAGCGTGTCAGCTTGGTTCCTCTGACGGGTTTTGACAATCGGCAGATTGAGCAGGGCAATGGTTGGGCGGGGGTTGCCGTGGCCGAAGGGTTCCAGCTGCTGAAGTTGCTCAAATAGGATCCCCAGTTCATCCTCTAGCGACTGGCGCTGCTGTTTCATTAAGTTCAGATCCAAGGCGATCTCAATCACCAAAGTGCGGGTGATCTCACCTTTGGCGAGGCGGGATCCCAGTTCTTGGATCAGCGCAGCTTGGGCTGAGGCCAGATGGTCGAGCGAGACCCGCAACCCTGCCGCCATCGGATGACCGCCATGACTGAGCAACAGCGGATCGATGGCATCCAGAGCTGCCGCCAGATCCACGGTGGGCACCGAGCGACCGGATCCTGAGGCTTCCCGTCCCTTGGGGGGAATGGTCAGCAACACGGTCGGACAGCCATAGGTTTCCGCCAGCCGAGACGCCGCAATCCCCAACACCCCGGCATGCCAGCCCAGTTGGGCCAGGACGATGCCCCCTTGAGCGGCCAGATTTTGCAGTTCCACCTGCGCTTGGGCGTCCTCTAGCACCGCTTCTGTCAGGATTTTGCGCTCCTCATTGGTGGCGATAAAGGCTTTCACCAGCTCTGTCGCTCGCTGGGGATCCCTCGTTGTCAGCAGCTCCACCGCGAGGCTGGCGTCATCCAGTCGGCCAATGGCATTGAGTTTGGGGGCCAACTTGAACCCCACATCGCTGGCGGTTAGATCTCTGGATCGGGATCCCGGCATCACGGTGTCGATCAGCTGTTGTAATCCCTGGCGCGAGGTCTGAGACAGCACGGGCAACCCCCGCTGCACCAGATAGCGACACTCCCGCTGCAACACCGCCACATCCGCCACGATGCCCACCGTGGCCAAGTCCAAATAGCTCTGGATCCCTGGCTGTTCCAGTCGTTCAAAAAGAGCCTCGGCCATTTTGTAGGCCACCCCCACCCCTGGCAGCAGCCGTAAGGGATGGTCTGGAGGCAACCGGAGGGGATTGACCACCGCATAGGCGGCAGGCAAGGTAGCGGGCAACAGATGATGGTCGGAGACGATCACATCCACCCCTTGAGCTTGGGCCTGGTCGATCTCAGCTTGATTGCTGATGCCACAATCCACCGTCACGATCAGCCGGACATCGCCCCTCAGGATCTGTTCTAGTCGCTGCTGATTCAGCCCATGTCCCTCCTGGGACCGTAAAGGAATCGTAAACTCCACATTTATGCCCAGCGACTGCAACGCCGTCAGCAGTAAGGCCGTACTAGTCACCCCATCACAATCAAAATCTCCCCAGATCACCACGTTCTCTTGGTGATCTCGCGCTTGGATCAGCCGCTGCACTGCCCGCTCCATATCCGGCAACTGCCAAGGTGACGTGGGGATATAGACCTCGGGATCCAAAAAGCTTTCCACCTGATCTGCTGCCAGATCCCGCAGTGCTAAGACCTTGGCTGCATACTTCCCTACTCGCCCGACCAGAGCTGCATGCAATGAAGGCGGCAGAGGCCGCAGATCCCAGCGATAGGTCATGGTCAAGATGTGCAGATGGAGCCAACCTCACTATACCCAGCGATCACCGGGATCCCAGCCAGTCGGTGAGCAGGGCTTCAATCAAGTCTGACAGCTCCGAGAAGCCTGACTCCCCCTCATCCAAAAGTGCTTGTTTTGCGGCCCGATGGGTCTGCCGTTGCAGGTAGATGGAGACTTTGAGATAGTCCGAATCGCTGCGGGCATCAGCCTCTGCACGGGCAGGGATCCCGGCTTTGGGCACTGCTACATAGGCTTGAGGGCTGAGCTTTTTGGGGGCTGCGCTGGCGGCAGGTTTTGCCTCTCCTGACTGAGTGGGAGGAGGTGGTAATGGGGCAGGAGGATCCGGCGGTTGGGATCCGGGATCTGGCAGTAACTTTTTGAACTTGCTCACGGCAGCATCTCCCGTCCGACCGCAACGTAGTCACTCCAGGCGGTTTTGGCGCGGGGATCTGCCACCTCGTAGACCGGGATCCCTTCTAGCGCCGCTTTTTGGTAGGCCACCAGTCGCCGGATCTGAGCCTTAAACAAGGGAACCCCGGCCTCTTTGAGAAAGCTGCGGGCCTCCGCCCCATCTCGACTGGGCCACGGGGGAACCAGCGTCAGCAACACCTTATATCGGGTGGCCTTCAGCTCCCGCAACGCCTGCACCGTCAGCATCAGCGCATCCAATGCCAACGCATCGGGCGAACAGGGCAGCAGGATCCAATCGCAGCGTTGAACCAGCCCCGCTAGCTGCTCTGGCGTGGGACGGGCCGGAGTGTCGAACAGGGTGTGCTGAAAGGATTGGGACGAAATCTGCTCGGTCGTGGACACACGCAGGGATCCCGCCTGCCCCCGCGAAGTCCAGCGAGAGGCCGACTGATTGGGATCCCCATCCACCAACAGTGTGGATCCCTTTTGCAGCAGATAGTAGGCCAGATGCACCGCTGTGGTGGTCTTGCCTACGCCCCCTTTAAAGCCCGCCACGGCGATAATCATGTCCCCTCCTAAGGGACTGTTAGGATGCCCCTGTCTGGTCACTCTTGGGCTGATCACTCTTGGCCTGATCACTGGTGTTAGCTGGCAGCAACGCTTTGTCTAGGTCTACCCCCAGGATATCTTG
>JAAUUM010000130.1 GCA_012031565.1 Synechococcaceae cyanobacterium SM2_3_2 | reverse complement strand
AGGTGATCGCGGTGAACAGCTATCCACATCAGTTCGTGACCGTTCGGTTTTCTCTCAGAGCCACCCCTTTGTCTCTACAGTGGGGGCAGCTGTGGGGGGGCATCTTGTCGCTGGGTCTGATGGTGCCAGGAGCCGCTGGATGGACGCAAGGGATCCCGTTTTATCAAATCTATGTGCGTTCTGAGGATCTGGAGCGAGTGCAAGCCGAGGTGCCGGATGCCATTTTGGTGGAAGGGGAGGATGGCGTTTTTATCTTGGCTGGATCCTTTGGCGAGCGCAGCAATGCTGAACGACGGCTGGCGGAGTTAGAGCAATTGGGCCTGCCTGTGCAATTGGTGTTACGGCAACCTGGGGATCCCACACCTGCTGCGGTTTCTCCCTCCTCTTCAACTCCTGGCCTATCTCCTGGTTCATCGCCAGAGCCAGTATCGCCGCAGCCCACCCCAGGGGATCCCGCTGCTCAAGCCGGAGATGCCCCCGCTCTGGTGCCTGGATCCCCCACCCCGGATCCCACCCCACCGCCATCAGAATCTGGATCAGCCAATGCTGCTGAGTTTGACAGTGGTCGTCCCTACTGGGTGCTGGTGCCCAATCCCAGCCAGGATAGACAGGTGACGGAGCAGGTGAGGCGCTTTTTCCCGACGCGCGGGATGTGATCTATCAGCAACAGGCCGGTTTGCAAACGGGTAGTTTTAGCCAGTTGGCTCTAGCTCAGGAGCAATCTCGCTGGCTCACCAATCAAGGGCTGACGGCGGTGGCCATCCCCAATCCTGATCTGGACACACTGCCCCTGAGTCAGCCGACCTCAGGGGATCCGGGGATTAGCTCGGCCTCTGGTTTGCAGGCAGAGGGGCTGTGGGTTCTAGTGGCGGATCCCGTCGGCGAGCAGTTGCCGACATTACAACAGCGCTTTCCGGGAGCCATCCCATTGCGATTTGATGGGATCCAGGTGGTGAAGACAGGAGGGTTTGATCAGGCAGAGCTGGCCCAACAGCAGGTGGAGCAATTGGCTGCGATGGGGTTCGAGGCAGGGGTATTTCCAGCAGATCTGAGCCGCAGTGAGCCTTTGTTAACCTCAGGGATCCCGCCCTCTGATGTTGATATCCCTGCGAACGCAGACTTAGCAGGTGCAGGCGTGGTGGCAACAGGCTTTTTGGTGGTGGTGCCCGCCCAAGAGGGCAGATTAGAGCAGGTGCAGTCTCAGGTGCCCGATGCCTTTCTCCGACGCTCTGGGGAGCAAACCGTAATTCAGGTGGGATCTTATCAGATGCGAAGCAGTGCAGAGCAGGCGGTGCAGTCGTTGATGGAACTGGGTTTGCAGGGGCAGATTATTGATTTGGCTACAGCTAATCAAGCTAATTAAAACTAAAAGCTACTTAAAGCTTATTCAGGAACTGTCTGGCACACCTTTGGATCCCCACTAGCCCCCCTTGAAAAGGTGGGAACCGGATTCCAACTCCCCCTTTTTAAGGAGCATTAGGGAGGCTAGATCCCTGTCTTATCACAGTTAATCTGTGAACAAGCTGTAATAGGATTTGCTACCTTGCCTCAGTCCAGGGATCCTGGGGTGAGGAGAGGATCAGCGGAGCGAGAGGGTGCCTTTCCTTTGGCTCGACTGGATCGACGAAGAACTCTGTGGCTGCGGTTTTCCACCTGTTGGTGAAGAACGCGTGTCTGTTCTAAAATCTCCTCCACATCTTCTTCCGAAAGCTGCTCCACATAATTGAGCTTGATCTCCTCTAGTAAATCCACCAACAGGCTTTCAATTTCCTGTCGAGGCCGAGATTGGCCTAATTCTGTGCGTAATTCCCCCCAAAAACGGCTGGCCAGTCGATTGAACAGCTGTTGACTAACAGGATCTTCAAAAGCTGCCATCAATCCGCTATAAAGTCCTTGGGTGATATCCCCTGCCAACCGCTCGCTCATCTGCACTGGCAAGTGAGAGATCCCTGGCAACCCTGACCATTGTCGATAACCCGGCATGGTTTGGAGCGCGCCATCCAGATTGTGGCGGATGATGGCTTCCACCTCCGGTTGGATCTGGGGCAAGACTTTGTAGACGATGGTTTTGGCCAACAGGGTGGTAATGGCTTCAAGCTCATTGACCCCATTCAGATCGATGTAGGCTCTGGCGGTTTCGGGCTGGGCGATAAGCCGGGTCAGATCTCCCCGCTGCACCACCTTTTGAGCTTGATTCAGCACCCGTAACACTACGATCTCCGACATATCGGATCCCACAACGGCAGCAAATCCCTGGCTGATCTGGGCTTTGACTCGCTTGAGCTTGAGAATATCAGACTGATCTAATCGCAAAAGCAAGGGCACACAGCGCATGATCCGCAGCACTGGCAAAAATAAAAAAATGTCATACCAACGCCATAGAAGAGCCTCCCGCCATAACACAGCAGTATAGCGGCGACTGATAAACCAAGTTCGCAGCAAAAACTCTCCAAAGAAAAATAATATGAAGGGGCCATCTAGGACGGCAAAGAAATCAACAAACGCACCACTTTCCCCAATCGGACGACTGTAGTTTGTCTCGAACAAAGGTCGAATTTCAGACTGAAAAAACGCGATACCATCGGAGGGAGAAGATTGGGTCAAATAGTCACTAGTCCAAAAGATTTCAAAGGATTCACTGGCAGAATTAGCCTGATTGGGGACTTGATCCAACATACGATTTTGAATCTGGATTAATCGCCCACTTTTATCTGCTACCCGAAAGGGATCCCGAGCTAAAATTTGAATACTGTTAACCCGCAATTGAGCCAAAAGATTCTCGGCTTCTGTTGACTCTAGCCCCTGTTGTAGAGCCACATTTTGTAATTGATCAACCAGTTCTAGATAGTGTTGAGTTTCAGGTTCGGGCTCAATGCCTTTGATCGGATCATAAAGGCGTGTGACAAAAGAGCTTTCGGTGTTGGCTGAGAGAATGGGCACACCAATGGTGATCGGACGCTGGGATCCCATTACCAGCTGTCTCACCCCCAGGATCTCAATTTGCCCCTGGAGCCAAAAATCTCGTGCTGCCACATAGCTGAGGTCAAACAAAACCAAGGCAAAGTTGGTGGCAATCACCAGTGCGGTCAAGCGTTCGTAGGTCTGTTGCAGCCAACTGCGTTGTTGAGTTTTGGCCAATCGTTTCAAAAATTGCGATGCCACGCCGGATCCCGCCCCTCGGATTGGTCAGCCACAGTCTACCACTCTGGTTTTTGTCACCTGATTCAGCTTCCAGAGGCAGACAACGGCTGGATAAACTGTAATCACCCCCAACCTACTTCACCATGCTCTCTTCATCCCCCCAGCTATTAAGCCTGTCGCCCCTGATTCGCCATAGCCTATGCAGTCTCTATGGATCCCTGACGTTGCCGCTGCTGCTGCTATTGGGGGTGCAAGGACACAGAGGGATGCCGATGGCTGCGATGGGTTGTGCTGTGGTGCTGGGCTTTGTGGCGCTGGCGGGAGCTTTGAGCCAACAAACTCGGCTGGATCAGCATGAGATTGCCATCATCTATCCCCGTTGGGTGCCCCCCTTGCTTCAGCGGCGTTGGCAAGTGTCTTGGGCTGAGATCACCGAACTGGCCGCAGTCTCCACCAGCCAAGGGGGGTTGGCCTACTATCTTGTTACCGATACAGGATCCCGTTATCTTGTGCCACTGCGGATGAGCAACCTGCGTCACCTGTTCAACCAAATCGAGGCTCATACCGGACTGGATACACAATCCGTTGATCCCTATGTTCAGCCTTGGATGTATCGCTGGTTAGCCATCGCCAGCGGACTGATGTGGATCTGCGATTTGGGCTTGCTGGCTTTGGGGATCCAGATGGGGCAGATCTGAGTGCAGGCCTAGATTAGCGACCAGTCAACCACTTTAATTAAGCCCCTTAATCAAGCCCCGTAATGGGGAGGAATGTCGCCGTCCTCCATCACATAGGCAATCGAGGACTTGTTGACACAGATGAAGTCCGTCCGGCTCACCCGGCGACCCTTGCTATATAGTTCGGCATCCGTTAGAGAGATAAAAACCCGAGCATCATTCATCACGGTTGAGACTCGGCGTTCAAAGTTGGTGCCTTCCAGATAGATGAAGCCCCGGATATCAGTCCCTTCCACGGTATGCACGCGGATCCGCCGATTTTCTTCACTGATGCTAGAGGGCACCTCATAGATTTCAGGATCCTCGGTCTCCGCCTGTCCAGGCACCATTTTTCCCGGTGTAAACTTGCCAGACATGGGATGCTGCCCTGATGTCAAGGAAGAGGACATATAGCCTTGGAGGTCTTCAGGATTTTGATTGCCTCGATTACCACTGGGATTCATGGGTGCAGATCCTCCGACTAAGGTTGATGGCCAAAACAGTCTCTTAGGTTAAGTAGGTTAAGTTACAAGTAGCAAAATTTAATTTGAACAATAATGCCCTTTTGAGAAAGTTGTCTGTTAAGTTTGCTTTTTCATTTTTTTAACTTCTAGTTCATGGTCTGATTTGATGTTCTGATTTCAACTCTGATTGAATTTATTCAGCTCTAAAGTACTCTTAAGTTAGAGTTCAGTTAGAGTTCCCAGGCAAGGTTGGTTAGCCCACAGACTCTCAGATGATAATCTATTCAGCTCTTATTGTCAGACCTAGAGGTGCCCCTTGGCAGCACTTTTCCAGCACTGTGGCGCTTGACTCTCATCCCCTAAGCAGGTCTTCCCACAGATCTTCTCGATTGAGAACTCGATTGAGAAAATGATCCGTGTCAAGATGCCTCTTTTGAGGTGACGGTCATGTCCCCGCCTGCAAAAAGGCTCGGATCCATCGAATCATGGTCTCTGCCACCTGTCGAGGATCCCCTGAGGTCTTGGCCATACCGCTTTTGACCCCATAGTCGCCGATCAATAACGTCGCCTGAGAATGCAGCTTGAGGATGACCTGGCAGCGATAGACGGTAACACCCTCGGCATAACGCTCAACCGCCTCACGAGCCAACGTGGCCTCCACCACATCAGAAAGAGGATGTCTCACCCGCTCTACGGGCCAGAAGAAACGATGCTGGATCCGTCGAAACTGATCTTTTTGACGATCAAAGATCAGGGTTTCACCCAGGTCAGCCGGTAAGGCGACTCCGATCCCTGCTCCAATCAATAGTAGACTCATCAACCCAGAATTCCCCCACCAGGCCAAGCCACTCCATACCAGCGCGATGCCCACCGCAGACCGAATCACCAGTATCCGGGTTGAGAGGGGCCGGATCCCAATCACCAGCCGGGTTGAGGTGCGACCGAGCAACTTGAGATGTTTGAGTTGGACAGTGGTTGGCTGAACATTGGACATTACAGACATGGCATTTTCTACAGTACGCGGTTAGAGTGTCACAATTCCCTTGAGCCATTCCTCAGAACAAGTTCACAGTTGGCATGATGGTCATAACCTATGGCCTAATCACCCATGATCCCAATCATGTTAAGGATCATGTTAGGGCCGTGATAGCAGCGATTGTCTCAACTTCAGGGATCAATCTACAGCTCACCTTAACCTCCACTCAGGATCCTTATTTTTCAAAGACATTCCTCTAAAAAGACATTCCTCTAAGACGATGTACCAACTCACTTTGGAATGGCAGACGGGATCCCAGTTACAGCAGGCGATGTTGACTTGGGATCCGGCTGAGCTTGAGACCTTGCAGACATTGGGCCGCTCTCCTGACTGTACGGTGACACTGCTGGATCCCGCCAGACATATTTCTGGCCGTCATGCGGGCATCTCCTTTAAGGCCGAGACCCAGAGCTTCTGGTTACGCAACCTCACCCGCGACCGGATATCGCCCCAACAGCCCAATCCCATCTGGGTCAATGGAGTCAAGGTCATTGGTCAAGAGATCCCCCTCACCCCAGGATGCCAGATCCAACTGGGCAAACTGATCCTGATGGTCACAACAATCGGGATCCCAACCCCAACTCCTCCCGTCCCCCTGTCTCCCCTTTCTCAGGTCAAATGCAGCAGAGACTCAGATCCGCATCTGTTGCCCATCAGCTATATCGGCCAAAATTGCCCCTACTGCGGCCAACTGGTGCTCAGTTCCACCGTGATTTCTACCGCCCCTCTTTAGCAGCAGAGGGATCCAGCCGATCAAATTGTCCATCAACAAATTGTCGATCAACAAACTGCCCATCAACAAATTGTCGATCAACAAACTGCCTATCCAATTGCCCGAACGATCAGCTCAGAAGAGTACCCTAAAACAGGGGGTCATGATCTGCCTTTGGTAAAGACCAAGAGCGTAGATCTGTTTTTACCCGTTGGCTAGACCCCATCAGCCACCTTCACCAACGTGTCACAATAGAGGCGATTCTACTGTTCTACCGCGTACAGCTTACTGGGGTGCCCTGCTGCAACGTCTATGGTCTCCAGATCCGACACTTCTGAACACACCTCATCTGCTGAACAAGTTTTGTCTGCTGAACAAGCTGTTGTCCAGCATCATAGCCAGCCGCAGTCTCATACGGTTGAAGGGCTGGGATCCCTTGACGTTGACCATTCTCCTGGGAATCCCGCTGTTGGGGCAGGCCGCTGGCAGGCTATGTGGCAATCGTGGCGCAAGTTTATCCTCAACATTGGCCTGGAGACACGGCTGTTATTTGTGGCCACCCTGGCTTTTTCTGTCATCCTCAGCAGCTTTACCTTCTGGGCCATTAGCACCGTTCAGCAGGACGCCCAATTCAATGACACCCGGTTTGGCAGAGACTTAGGGTTGTTATTAGCCGCTAACGTGGCTCCGCTGGTGGCCGAGGACAATGTCAACCAAGTGGCTCAACTCACCCGCCAATACTATGCCAGCACCACCAGCATTCGTTACATCCTCTACGCGGATCCCAATGGACAGATCTACTACGGGATCCCGTTCTCCAATCAAGAGGTGAAAACCTCCCTCAATCTGACCCGACGGATTCAATTGCCCGACAATCGCCCCCCTGCCGAAGGGGATGCTTTGGTGCGTACCCATGTAAACCCGGCTGGACGGGTGACGGATATCTTTGTGGGGATTTACGACCAAGGGCAATTTTTGGGCACCTTGGGGCTAGGGATCAATCCCAACCCCGCCCAACTCAAGTCCTCTCAATTGGCCCGCGAGGTATCGATTGGGGTGTTTATGTCGGTTTGGGTGCTGGCTATTTTGGGAGGTGTGGTCAATGCCTTCACCATCACCCGTCCGATCAAAGATTTGGTTTCTGGGGTGAAAGGAATCGCCCAGGGCAATTTTAAGCAGCGAATCACATTGCAATTTGGGGGTGAATTTGCTCAGTTGATTGAGAGCTTCAACGATATGGCCGAGCGGCTGCAAAGCTACGAGGAGCAAAACATTGAGGAGATGACCGCTGCCAAAGCTCGTCTGGAGAACTTGGTTTCCACCATTGTGGATGCGGCGATTTTGTTGGATGCCGATTTTCGCATTTTGCTGGCCAACCCAGCGGCGGTGAAGATGTTTGGCTGGACGGCTACCAGCATCTTAGGCTCTGGGATCCTCTCTCATCTGCCCGATCAGCTGCGTCAACAAATCGCCCGTCCGCTGCACCAAATGGCGTCGGGTGAATTGGATAATTTTGAGTTTCGCTTTACGATGCCGGAGCCGACTTCTCGTGTCATTCGGATCAACCTATCCACGGTGCTAGATCAACGACGGCTCAATCTGAAGGGGATCGTCATCACCGTTCAGGACATCACCCGCGAGGTGGAGCTGAACGAGGCCAAAGGGCAATTTATCAGCAATATCAGCCACGAACTCCGCACTCCCCTCTGCAATATCAAATCGTTTATCGAAGTGCTGCATGAATATGGCGATCAGCTGGATCCAGCAGAACGTAGCGACTATCTGGACATCGCCAATCGAGAAACCGACCGCTTGACCCGCTTGGTCAATGATGTGCTCGACCTATCCCGGCTGGAATCGGGACGGCAATACCGCTTTGAGAGCATCGATATCCCTGCTTTGGTGGAGCACACGATGCGAAACTATCAACTCCATGCCCGCGACAAGACGATCGAGCTACGCAAATTTGTGGATGACGAGTTGCCGTTAGTGTGGGGTAACTATGATCTGCTGTTGCAGGTTTTAACCAATCTGATCGGCAATGCCCTCAAATTTACGCCCGAGGGAGGTCATGTCAGCCTCCACGCCCACACCCTCAAAAAAGCCGATGGATCCCCGCAAGGGGTACGGATGGCAGTGGCGGATACAGGTATCGGCATCGCCCCAGAAGACCACGACCGCATCTTTGGCCGGTTTGAACGGGTGGAAAATCGGGTACACACCCTGGAGGGGACGGGCTTGGGGCTGGCTATCGTCCGCAATATTTTGGAAAAACACCATACTCAAGTGCGCCTGGATAGCGTGGTGAGCCAGGGATCCACCTTTTGGTTTGACCTCCATCTCTACGATGTGGGCTTGGATCCTGAGGAAACCGGAGCATGGGCACCCGATTTAGAGTCAGCTGCCTGTTTTCTCAAAGATAAACCTTTAGAATCGCTGCTGCCAGAGTCAGTGCTTCCAGAGACTGTGCCACGAGAGCCAGTGCCACGAGAGCCAGTGCCACGAGAGCCAGTGCCACGAGAGACAGATGCCTGACTTGCCGTTTGTTGATCTTTTCTAGGTCTGAATGCCAGACATCTCTGCTCCCGAAATAGTTCTGATTGCCGCCATGACCCGTTCTGATCGCGTGATTGGCTGCAATGGCAAACTGCCCTGGCCACCAATCCCTGAAGATATGGAGCGGTTCAAGACCCGTACCTTGGGGCATCCGGTGCTGATGGGAGGACGGACATGGCGAGAGGATCTCAACCAAGTGCCCCTGCCTGGTCGGATTCATATTGTGGTCTCAACCCAAGCGGTGCAGGTGGCTGAGGCAAAACCGGAGCCGATTGCCTTTACCTCCCTAGAGAAAGCACTGGAATGGATCCACCAGCAGCCTTGGCCACGGGTGTATATCCTTGGCGGTGGCTCCATCTACACCCAAACTCTCCCCCAGGCGGATACCCTTGATCTGACCCTGATCGAGGCTGACTATAAGGGCGACATCTTTTTTCCAGCGTATGAACATCTGATTGGCTCTCAGTTTTATGAGGCGGAACGACAGGAACGGCAGGGCTTTAGCTTTGTCATTTATCGCCGCATTGATCAGGGATCCCTAAAGTGATATTTCGGGCATGGGTATGAGATGTCACGGGAAAGCGGATGATTTCATTCTATTCAGATAATTACAACCCTTTTCAAGGATCCTTTAAGCTTAGAACTGTAGAGAACAGATGCTTTAGGAGCGCATCATGGAAGAGCGTATCAAAGCCGCTGCCAAGAATATTGAAGGCAAAGTCCAAGCTGCTACGGGCGAATTGACCGGCGATCAACGCCAAAAGGTTGAAGGTCAGGCTAAGCAAGCCGAAGCCCGGGCCATGAATGCCAAAGAAGATGTCAGAGATACTGCAAAAGATGTCATCGACAATGTTCTTGACTAGTCCAGCTCAGGAGTTTTGGACAGGGCATTGAGGTTAATTAACCCCTTGATTGAGAGGATCCTAGAGAGGGATCCTTTTTTTTGGGTGTGGGAAAATAGGCAAATTCCTCGAAAAGGCAGAGATGTTGATCTTGGGGCGGAGCTGGATCCCTGTCACCCAGGGTATTCTAGTTTTCCAGGGGATCCCACCCGATTACCGGCCCTGTTGGGAGAGTCGCTAACCTCCATGTCCAGCTCGATCCCACCGCTTGCCTTCAGCCCTCAGAAAACCACACAGCTCCATCAACGTCCGCTGTTGATCCTCAGCAATGGTCATGGAGAAGATCAGGTGGCCTGCCGGATTGCTCAAGCCTTACAACAGCACCAGATCCCAGTGCAAGCCCTACCGATTGTGGGAGAGGGTTATGCCTACCAAACCGCCGGGATCCCGGTGATAGGATCCCCTCAGACGATGCCCTCAGGGGGCTTTATCTATCAAGATTGGCGACAGTTTTGGCGGGATCTGAGGGGGGGGTTATGGGGGCTGACCCTGCGGCAACTGGGCCACCTCCGGCAGCAACGGCAACAGGCTGGAGGCATTTTGGCGGTGGGGGATATTGTCGTGCTACTGATGGCCTGGTGGAGCGGGATCCCGTTTTGGTTTGTGGGCACCGCCAAGTCTGACTACTACTGGCGTGATGAACAGGGGGCTTATCGGCCCTCTCGGATCCCTCTTTTGCACCCACAGTCGGACTATCTGCCTTGGGAGCAGTGGTTGATGCGGCAACCTCGATGTCGGGGGGTGTTTGTGCGGGATCAGTTGACAGCTGATGGTCTACAAAAACTGGGGATCTTGGCTCTGGATCTGGGCAATCCCATGATGGATGGCCTCGATTCTCCCGATCCAGCTCAGCTGACTCGTGCCCTTGATAGACCAGGGCCAACTCTGTTGCTACTACCGGGATCCGTCCCCCAGAGGCCTATCACAACTGGGCCTTGATGATGCAGGTGGTGCGTCAGCTGCCGGCCCAGCTCAAAGTTCAGGCTGCGGTGGCGGGCGGGTTGGATAGTGAGCGATTGCAGAGCCAGATCCGTTCGAGCGGGGAGATCACGTTGTCTCAAGAGCAGTTTGGGGCCACTGTCAGCCACTCCACCGTTGTCTTGGCGATGGCGGGCACTGCCACCGAACAATGCGTGGGTCTGG
>JAAUUM010000129.1 GCA_012031565.1 Synechococcaceae cyanobacterium SM2_3_2 | reverse complement strand
ATCCATCCAAAACCCCACACGATAGCCCGCCGCCGCAATGGTTCGCACCAAAGTCACATCATCACAAAAGGACAAACGAGAAGATTCATGTCCACCAACTGCATCCAGAACTGATTTTTCACCCATAGACATTGACCATTGGCCATGACGCGTTCAGGGGATCCCGCCTCACTGCCCACTGCTCCAAATCGGTAGATCAAGGTAGTCAGCAAAGCGGGTTGGATCCAACTTTCGCCGGGATGTTTCAAGATAAATTGTGGAGCCAATGTGATCAGATCCCACTGCTCTTGTTGGGCCACCTGCAAGAGTGCTGCCACCAGTCCCGGTTGGGCGGCGGTGTCGGCATCCATCTCTAGGATCCACTCGGTCTCAGGGCTAGAGCGGAGATAGCCTGTGTGCAGTGCCCAAGGGCGACCCACCCAGCCTGGAGGCAGAGGATCGTCATATTCCACCCGAAAGCGGGGATCCCGCTCTGATACCGCTTGCACTTGGGCCACAGTCTGATCGGTGGAACGGCTATCCACCACCACAATCTCTGCCACCTCGGATCCCTGCTGTTGCAATCCAGTCAGACAGGCTGCAATCCGCTCCGCTTCGTTCAGGGTGGGAACGATGACTGAGACCAGTCCTTGATCAGATCTAGAAAGTTGGGATCCCGCATCATCTGACGGCATAGGAGGCAAAGGATCCCGCCGCCGCAAGCCGGGGAGCAGCCGAGCCAGAAGCACCGCAGTCATGGGCAGTTGCACCGCCAAAAGCCCAGATAGCAGCTCAGAGTGCCATAGCGTCATCGGGATCCCTGGCTCTGATCCCGCAGCCAGTCTTCTAACTCGCTCAAAGACCTAATGTCTAAGAGAAATTCTCCCAGGGTTTCAATCTGCTCAATCGGCAACCCTCGGATCTGAGTGGACATCTGTGGGGGTAAGGATCCCAGTCGTCGTTGTGCCAATCGCAAAATAAATTCAGTTTCTCTTTGGATCCCTTCAGCACGGCCTTCTTTGAGAGCTTCCGAGCGCCACTTTTGATAGATCGTAGATTCTCGCATCCCTAATTCCTCCAAAATCGCCTCAACTACAGTGTCACTCAAGGCCAGTCCAGCTAAAACAGCCGTGGCTGCCGAGACATTTTTCTGAATGGGTAGCTCTGGGATCCGTTCGATCACTTGAGCCACTCGCCTGAGTTGAGCTTCAGGATCCACAATCTGGCTCAGTACCACAAAGGGCAATAGGGCCGGGGTTGACATCAGCAACTCAGGATCCTGCTCCCACAGACGAATGACTTCAAAAGCATGGGAGGTTTTTCCTCTCTCAGCTCAGTCTGAAACACCCGCTCAGATCGCGTTGGTCGCAGATAGATCACCACTTGATGAAGGGGTTTGTGGCGATATCGGCGGCGCAGACGCACCCAGTAGTCCAGCATCCGCAATGGCATATCCCCATCGGGATCCGTTTGAAATTCAATATGAAGGATTAAGTGATCAGATTGGAGGAAAGTCACCGAATCGGCCCGGATGGGATCTGCCGACAGCTCCGATGGTTCCAATACAATCAGGCTCTCAGACCGCCCTAGCAACCACAGGGCAAAAGGTTCTGGAAATTGCTCTGCCAGATATTTACAGATATTGTCATAGGCCATAATCACGAGCCTATTCTTGGTCTGCTTGGTTTACTTGGCTGCCAGACCCAAATCCGGTAGAGGAATCTCAGTCTCATTTGATTGTGCTGATGGTGATTGTGCCGATTGTGCCTCGCTCGATGCGGCCACAGGTGCGACCGGAGCCACCCACCACATCCCCAAGGCCGGAGCTAATCCCAGCAGGATCCCTAAACCCACCGGCGGCACAATGCCGGATCCCAAACTCATGGAGAGGGCAAACGTGAAATTAGCCACATACAACACCAGCGGCAGGATCAGCTCCTGGCGATTCAGGTGAGGCTGCTCTTTGCCCCAGAGCAGGTTGGCCACCCACATAAACAATCCACCCGTCAACATCCAGCCGCCAAAGTTTTGCAGAGGCATACCAAAAAATGGCCCAGGTTGAAACCAGACCCAAAACGGGATCAAAGCCCGAGTCATGGCCGGATCCAAGACA
Organism: Synechococcaceae cyanobacterium SM2_3_2; assembly: GCA_012031565.1. GTDB lineage: Bacteria > Cyanobacteriota > Cyanobacteriia > Thermostichales > Thermostichaceae > JAAUUM01. The sequence continues at coordinate 8,674 of JAAUUM010000129.1, read as the reverse complement.
AAATCCCAGGCGGTCAAGAGCAGGGATCCCAGGGCAATCGCTTCCAGATGCAGCCACTTGTTATTGCGCCCTTGCAGCACCCCTCGGGCCAACAGGTAAGAGACCAAGCCCATATAAAACCAAGAGAGCGGAATGGTAAACGGCACCAAGCCCGCAATCTTATAACCCAGCCCCGTCAAATAGCCATACTCCCCAAACGGGATGCCGGTGGAGGTGCCCGCCAACTCCCCGCCGAGGGAAATGCCCACCGATGGAATTAGAAAGCAGAGCAATCGTCGCCAGCCCAACAACCGGGATCCCATGGCGATGGCCCCCAGCGTGCCAAAAATCATGTAGGCTACCCCCCCATTCCCCATGCTCCATGAGAAAGCCTGCTGGCCCAGCAGTGGCAAACTGGCGATGAACTCAGGATGGGGTACCACCAACAGCAAGCCCGCCAACCCAAACAACAGGGCGGCGATATGCAACCCCAGAGTGGTGATCTCAAAGGCGCTCAGGGCCGAACCCGGCTGATTGCGACGGAAGGGAAGGGAGAAACTCATGCAGGACTCCAACGGCTCTGGGCGGTAAGGATTAATAATAGTTTACATTCTCTTTGCGCGAAAGATTGGCTCAGGCTGCGGGGATCCCTCTCAGCAACGATACAAACTTTAGTCTTTCTGAGAGATTCGTTATACTGTTGAGTGCTTCAGGGGGCATGACTGGAGGGGTTTGAGCGCTAACCATCAAGTCCTTCGCCTGACTGGATCCTGTGACTGGGCTCTAATTGGGCAGGGAAGAGGTCAGCCGACCTGTCACAATGTCACGAACGGATATATCTCAATCTGGTATATCGCTCAAAAGAAAGACTGTTGAACAAAAAACTGTTGAAGTAACTGGAGGAGAGCACTCTATGGGACTACCGTGGTACCGGGTGCATACAGTGGTACTGAATGACCCAGGTCGCCTGATCTCAGTCCACCTAATGCACACCGCTTTGGTGGCAGGCTGGGCCGGATCGATGGCCTTGTATGAGACGGCAATTTTTGACCCGTCGGATCCCGTCTTAAACCCCATGTGGCGGCAGGGGATGTTTGTGTTGCCGTTCATGACCCGCCTAGGGGTCGAAAACTCTTGGGGCGGCTGGAATATCTATGGCGATAGCGTTACGGAAGCTGGTATTTGGACTTTTGAGGGGGTAGCCACCGCCCATATCGTCTTGGCGGGTCTACTCTTTTTGGCCGCCTGCTGGCATTGGGTGTATTGGGATCTAGAGCTGTTCCGGGATCCCCGTACGGGTGAGCCTGCTCTTGACCTGCCCAAAATGTTTGGGATCCATTTGTTCTTAGCTGGACTTCTCTGCTTTGGTTTTGGTGCCTTCCACCTAACCGGCGTGTGGGGCCCTGGCATGTTCGTTACCGATGGCTATGGGCTGACGGGGCATGTACAGCCGGTGGCTCCAGAATGGGGGCCAGCTGGGTTTAATCCCTTCAATGCCGGAGGTGTGGTGGCCCATCACATCGCGGCTGGCATCGTCGGTATCATTGCTGGACTGTTTCACCTGACGGTACGTCCGCCCCAGCGACTCTATCGCGCCCTGCGGATGGGCAACATCGAGACCGTGTTGTCTAGCTCTATCGCGGCGGTGTTCTTCGCGGCCTTTGTGGTGGCTGGCACCATGTGGTACGGATCTGCTACGACCCCCATCGAATTGTTTGGCCCCACCCGCTATCAGTGGGATGCCAGCTATTTCAACAAGGAGATCAATCGTCGCCTGACGGTGGCCGTTGATGAAGGTCAGACCCGTCAAGAAGCCTGGGAAGACTTGCCCGGTAAGCTGTTGTTCTACGATTATGTCGGCAATAGTCCTGCCAAAGGTGGTTTGTTCCGGGCTGGCCCCATGACCAAGGGGGATGGGATCGCCACCGAATGGTTGGGCGGGGCTGTATTCCGGGATGGTGAAGGTCGTGAGTTGACGGTGGATCGTCTGCCCAACTTCTTTGAGACCTTCCCGGTTGTGCTGCGGGATGCCGATGGCATCGTCCGGGCAGATATCCCCTTCCGGCGGGCAGAATCTCGCTACAGCTTCGAGCAAACTGGCGTTAGCGTCGAGTTTTACGGCGGTCAGCTGGATGGTCAAACCTTTACCGATCCTGCGACGGTGAAGCGCTATGCCCGTAAGGCTCAGTTAGGCCAATTGTTCGAGTTTGATCGGGAAACCACCAATGCTGACGGGGTGTTCCGCACCAGTCCACGCGGTTGGTTTACCTTTGGCCATGCGGTGTTTGCGCTGCTCTTCTTCTTTGGTCACATCTGGCATGGGGCTCGAACCCTGTTCCGGGACGTGTTTGCCGGTATCGACCCCGAGATGGAAGAGGAAATGATCGAGTGGGGCGTCTTCCAGAAGCTGGGCGACCGCACCACCCGCAAAGAACCTCAGAAGGTCTGATCATAGGGATCCCTGGCATCATCGCCCGTTCAGATTGAGCTTTTTTACTCATGGGGCGGGTGGTGATTCCGGGATAGCGTGTAATTTGCGGGTATTGCTGAGGCTTGTCTGAGCCGAGGTCAGCTCTTCTTTCCATTCACCTTGAACTGTTAATTGATCTGAGCGATCTGGAGGTCGATCATGGAAGCGATTCTTTACACATTCATTTTGTTCTTGACCGTCGGACTGCTGTTTTTTTGCATCTTTTTCCGCGAGACCCCTCGCATCAATCGTTAAGGATTGGAGAAAACGTTGGGGAGCTGAGACTTTGAGGTCGCCTTTGATGGAGGCCAGAACATTCTTGGCAGTGTGGACAAAGACTTGCAGACAGAAACAAACTTTGTCGATTGAGCCTAAGGCAATTGAGCCTGAGACAATTCTGAAAAGCGTTGGGGATCTGCTGAGATTTCCCAACGCTTTTTAACTGAGAAGAATATAATTGATACATTATGAGGCTATTTTGATCCATTCCAGCCCTTGTTGAATCCCCCTGATGATCTGTCTGACTATCAACCTGCAATTCCTATGACCCACTCGCCGCCCACAATTTTGCTGGTGGAAGACGACCCCATTAATGCCCGCGTCTTTGAGAAAGTGTTGACGAAGCGGGGATCCTTTGAGGTACATCAAAGCCAAGATGTTGAGGAAATTCTCAATTTAGTGGCCGCCGGATCTATTGATGTGGTGCTCTTGGATGTGTCCCTGTCCCAAAGTACCTACAAGGGGGAATCGGTGGACGGGATCCGGATTGCTCAGCTGTTGAGAATGAATCCAATATCGTCTCGGGTGCCGATCATTTTGGTCACAGCCCATGCCATGCAGGGAGACAGGGAGACTTTTTTGGCCCAGAGTCAAGCCAATGATTACATCGCCAAACCCGTGGTGGATCATCAGGGCATGGTGGATAAAGTGAGAGCCTTATTACCTGCCTGAGTGGGATCCCTACAGACCAGACTGAATCTGATCAAAGATGGCTCCATCCGCAAAAAATTCAGCCTGGATGGTCTGCCATCCCCCCAGTTCTGCAACCGTTGTCAGTCGCTCTAGCTGCGGGTAATCTTCAGCAAAGTCTGCCCTTACTATCGGATCCACAGACCGAAAGCCCACCTCCGAAAAGATTTGCTGAGCCTCAGGGGTGAACAAAAACTCCACAAATCCTTCAGCCACAGCACGAGTACCCTTGTCCTCAACGATGGCATCCACCACCGCCACCGGGTTGTCGATGGAGATGCTGCTAGAGGGCACCACATAGCTGAGGGACTGTCCCCGTAGTCCTGCCAAGATCACCTCATGCTCATAGGTGATCAGAGCATCTCCTTGGCCTTTTTGCAGGAAAACATCGGTGGCCTCCCGGGCATCCCGAGGCAGGATCCCGACATTTCGATAGAGTTGGGTGGTGAATTGCAGGGCTTGGCTGTCGGGGGCCGCTGCCCAAATCGCCAGAAAGTTCCAACGGGCTCCGCCTGAAGTTTTGGGATTGGCGGTCACCACCTCAATACCCGCCTCAGTCAGATCGACCCAATCTTGGATCCCCAGCGGATTTCCTGGCCGTGTCACAATCACCGCTATCGATTGGGTGACGATGCCTTGATTGGGGCTCCGATTTTCCCATCCCGGCTCGATTAAGCCTGCTGCCTCGATGCGCTCTACATCTAGAGACAAGGCCAGGGCCACCACATCAGCATCCAATCCGTCCATCACCGCCCGCGATTGAGGAGCAGATCCCCCATAGGTGCTCTCAACCCTGACCCGCTCTCCAGTCCGGGTTTGCCAATACTCTTCAAATCTAGGGATGATCTGCTCATAAGCATCTCGGGTGACGGCATAGGTGGCTAAAAGGATCGTCGTGGGCTGAGAGGTTCCGAGGCATCCCGTCAGGCCAACTGCTGCTAGTGCCATCCCAACCAGTAATCCCGTCCCCACGGTACTTTTTCTTCTAGCCACCCTACTCACCTCAATCTAGATATGGAACGATATGGAACAGGCGCAAAAACCCAGAGCCTACTGTAATCCTACGATAAGCCAATCGGGAAACCGTAAATAATGGGCACTGTTAAACGAGTCAATTCTGACAGACCTGAAGTCGAGAAAGGTTGTTCGGCCTCAAACAACCAGTCTGGCCATTGGGATCCTGATCACTGATCGACTCAGATCACTACCGAGATCTTTTCCGTACTCCCTTAAACCCTAAACCAGATGGCTTATCCGAATCGAAGATTGAGCCACATGAAAAAGACGGATCCCGGAGAATCCGCCCTCTTTAGTTTTGAAAAAAAGATAAGCAGGTTAAAAGAAAATGTTGCGGATCATTCTGTTCTAGATCAGAACTTTATCGAGTGACTAAGACTGTAATTGACAGTTGAGTTATAAGCTAATTAAGTTATAGGTCGATATCCAACTCACTAGTATAGCAAGCGGATCCCCGACAGCGATAAATATCGTCAGTAATGGGCTGAAAACCCACAATAGGCGCGACTTCAGATTGTCTCGGAGAAAACACATTAACCACTGACCGAGCTATCTGGTTGAGAAAACGTTGAATGGATTTCATCATGGGATCCTCTTTGCTCTGACCAGCACTAGCTATTGAGGGGCATATCCCGGCTCTAGCTCAAGTCTCCATCCTGTTTTGGGGGGCGAATAGAGTCTCTAGGCGATAAGCTTTCCCGACGTGCTCTCATGTATCAAACGTTGAATGACTTGATACGAGCCTGGGATATGGCTTGACGTTGAAGGGATCCTGATTGCACAGAAAATGTGCATTGCTCAGAAGCCGAGGGAGTCCAACAACTGAAGATAGTAGGCAGGTTGGAGTGGTACTTTCTGAGGGTTAGATCCGGCTGATTGGCTGAGAGAATAAACGCCTCCTTGCCTGAACCCTGATGTATTCAACATACTGTGGCCTTAGCTGTCAGGCAAGCCGATGCAATCGTTCTTAACTTGATATCAAGTCCGACACAAATCAGCTCATCTTGGTTTTACAGCTTGCTCATTTATTAGCTATTACAGTAACAGCACTTTGCAAACCAGGGTAGTGCCACCATTGTAATGTTATACTAAGATCAAGTTTCACATCTTACTTGATAGAGCCATGGTAACCTGTCCTGAATGCAATTCTTCCAATATTGTCAAATATGGAATATGGAAAGATTCATAATGGGAAGCAGCGATATAGATGTCATGACTGGCATCGGCAATTTGTGCCAACTGCCACTAAAAAATATATAAATGCGATGAGTTTTATGGTCGTTTGGGGGATCTAAAAGTAATAAGAAATGGCTGTGGATAGCTATGGATAAACAGACACGGTTGGTAATAGCTGCTTATGTAGGTAATCGAGACAGAAGAAGTGATCAAATGCTTTGGGATAGGATTCCAGACACTTGAAAAGAAGGCAGCATATTCTATACAGACTTCTGGGATTTTTATGAAAGAGCTACCCCGAAAGAGCAGCATCAGCCAGTTGGCAAAGAAACAGGCAATACATTACTGGTTGAGCGATTAAATAATACTCTTAGGCAGCAAATTGGCAGGCTTGTCAGGAAAAGTCTATCTTTCTCCAAAAAACTCGAAAATTATATTGGCATGATATTTGATTTCCTCCATCACTATAACAAACCATTACTTGACTAGCACTACCGATTCATGAACCCCTGCATCTTGGCAAATGTGAAAGTAGGTACGGTACTGTCACCAATAACTCAGGCAGATCAGCAGCTTCTCAGCAACACTCAGCTTGTTTTGTCCCCCTCTGTGTCCTTGCCGGTGCAAGTGAGGGGTCAAGTAGGCAACCATGTGCTCAAACGTTTCTCACCGCACGCCTGTTAGACGCTTGAACTCTACTGGGGACAGAGATTGGACTTCCTCGTCGGTCATAGCCTTATCCACTAGCTCACCTCTGGTGTCTCTCTTCTCTCTCATTTATGCAAGAGATCTAATGTCTAATCTCAGTCCTGCACCAATGCCTACGGCAACAGTAGGCTGCTTAACTGCCGCGACCGCTTAGCAGTAAGTCAACACAGCTCCCAAGCCGACCGCAATTTCTTCAGATGTGATGCGACCGTCGTGGTTATCATCGAGGGCATCAAAGACCGCATCGGATCCCAGCCATTCTTCGCGGGTGATGAAGCCATCCCCATCCAGGTCGTAGGCTTTGAGCAGATCCTTGGCTGCTAAGCAAAGATTGGTGCCCCCGGACAGTTGGGTCAGGCGGTTTTGCAGCAGCGCCTCCAGAGCTTCCAGTGCTTTGGAGAAACCCTTGATGCCCTCATCCAGTTTCTCGTTGGCCATCCGATCAGCAGCATGCATCTGCTCAAAAGTGCCTTTGTCAATCACAATCCGCTCGATGGCCATTGACTGCGCTTTAGCCGGATCCAGTTTACGAGGCAATTCACCCTCGCTCTCTTGCAGTTGACCCAGGAGTTTGGGGGCAATGGTGAGGAGATCGCAGCCCGCCAGTTCGGTAATCTCGTCGAGGTTGCGGAAGCTGGCCCCCATCACTTCGGTGGTATGACCAAATTTTTTGTAATAGTTGTAGATCACAGTGACCGATTGTACCCCTGGATCTTCGTGGGGCAGGTAAGATTCTGTGCCGGTTTCTTTCTTGTACCAATCGAGAATGCGGCCCACAAATGGTGAGATCAGAGTCACCCCAGCTTCAGCGCAGGCAATAGCTTGGTGCAGGCCAAAGAGCAACGTTAGGTTGCAATGGATCCCTTCTCTTTCCAGAATCTCAGCCGCTTGGATCCCTTCCCATGTTGAGGCGATTTTGATTAGCACTCGTTCGCGGGAGACGCCTGCCGCCTGATATTGGCTGATCAGGTCACGGGCCACATCCACCGTTGCTTGGGTGTCATAGGACAATCGAGCATCCACTTCTGTGGAGACCCGACCAGGAATCAGTTGCAAGATCTTGAGACCAAAAGCCACCGCCAGCCGCTGAAAGGCCAAGGTGACCACTTGTGCGTCGGTGGCACCCAAGCCAGCATCAGCTTTGGCCTTGAGGAGAGTATCATCGACAATGCTTTGGTACTCGGCCATCTGAGCCGCCGCCGTGATCAGCGAAGGATTGGTAGTGGCATCTTGAGGCTTAAAGGCTTCGATGGCTTGGATATCTCCGGTATCCGCAACCACGACGGTCATTTGACGCAACTGATCAAGTAGGCTCATGACTGAGGTTCCTCCCGAAAAACTAAAGTGCCAACCTGGAAATCGCTCACTAGCTTGGCAAAATAATCCTAACGCTGGGATCCCGGTGGATCTATCAATCTCTAGAGGAACTAAAGCATTGCTCTCGCCCTGCACATTGCTAAGAAAGAACTCCGCATGAGCCCAGGGATCCCTTTGCCCGAATTTTCATCCATTCAGTTAGGGATGCAGTGGGGATCGTCACCAAACCTCAAGGCAATCTTCCCACTGTTGGATGTCAGCCTGTTGAGTAGAGATCAGGGTTTCAGCAAAGGCTTGAACCTCCGGTCGCTGAGAATAAGTCAAGGCTTCTCTGGCCAATACCAGAGCGCTCTCGTGGTGGGGAATCAATCTATTGACCACGCGGATATTGAACATTTCTCCTTCTCCACTCAACGGGAGCGCTGCGATGAGAACCCCTTCTGCCCCGGGATCCAGGGATATGGTTGATGCTGTGGCAGGATCCCAGACTTGAGGGCGAATGGGGGCTGAGGGATACCAATCCTGTCGCCACATCTGGAGCTGCTCTAGGTCTTGTTGACATTGGTCGATCATGGTCTCAGCTATTGCTCGAACTTCACTCCGATTCGACTTCTCTAACACGATGGCTGCTGTTGAGATCGTCGATTGATGATGAAGGATGATGGCATCCAAAAACCGTAAATCGAACTCATCATCAGCAGATCCGAGGCTGAGGATCTGTTGGGTAGAGCTATCAGCAATCAGCTCGGGTGATGGACTGTTGGTTGAGGCGATGACAGCAGAACAGCTCAGTCCCAGTGCTGGTTGACTGACAAAACTAATCGGCGACATGGCAATATGTGTGCATTTTGAATTCGATTCGACAGGTGCGCTGTTCATGCTGTTTCCGTGACGACATGGTTGGTTCAGGATCGCGGTTACAGGTGAATCGGGGATGATCAATGAGTTGCCAACTGTTCTCAAAGGCAGCCTTCACCCAATCCCAGCCAATGCGAAAGTAGCTATTGCCGCGAAACCAATGGGGGTCAACCCAACGAC
>JAAUUM010000128.1 GCA_012031565.1 Synechococcaceae cyanobacterium SM2_3_2 | reverse complement strand
CGGCGCTGATCAGTTCCAGCTCGGCGTTTTTCATCCACACTAGGGCTCGATGGGGATCCCCGATGGTTTCCTGACCGTGCCAAGGGCGTTTATTTTCAAGCTCTTTGTCTTGATTGGTGAGTAGAGAAGTGCCCACGGTCATGATGATGGTTTGCATGGGTAGGCTCTCAACGAGTTTTGGCACCTATATTTTAGTGTTCTAATTAATTGTGAACACTGGCTACTGCAAGCTAAGTATCTATCCTTATTGTCCCCTTGCGGGGAAGAAGGTGGGCAAGTTCGTAAAAATCGAACAGCCTGCACCTCACGGAAAAGAGTGTCCGTCCCCGAAGGGGATGTATATCTAAACTTCATCTAACGGTAGATTGAGAGAATTAAAGAGTTCCCGGACTGAACGTTTTTTCCCTGATTCTGACTTAGGTCGTTTTGCATGGTCTAAAGCTGCCCGAAGGCGATCTGCGTTAGTTTTCGATGATAGTTGATATAGCGATTCACGCAACGAACTCAGTTCATGAGCTGACAAGAGAACTACATCCTGACCATCATCACCTAGTTCAATAATGACTTCATCACCTTCCTTAACAACCCTTTGGCATAGTGCTTCAAGATTGCGCTTCGCATCAGGTAATTTTTCTACTCTAACCATATTTGACATTGATTCTCCATCAGTGTTTCAAACCCTCCCATAGGCATAATTCGGCAAGGGATCCCCAAGATAATCTATCTAAGGGATCCCAATCGAAGGGTTATTTCGGGTGTTTGTCATAGTGGTAACGAGCTGCTAAGAATGTAATCTCACCATCATCAACTCGGTATAGCAGTCTGTGGCATTGGTTGATACGGCGAGACCAGGTGCCAGGTTCCATATATTTGAGGTGCTCTGGCTTGCCGATACCAGTAAATGGATCTTGGAGTACTGATTCAACTAGCTCATGAATGCGGCGTGCAACTTTTTTGTGCTTCTTCACCCAGTAAACCAAATCTTCTTCAAACTGGGGTTCATAATCAGCATCAAACAGCGGTGTGTGTAGCGATTTCTCCGACTGAGTGGGGGTGTTTTCCGTGCTGGGTGCAGGCTGGTCAAAGTTTACGTTCCCGAAAAGAGAGTATTCGCCACCTAGCGGCGGCATATCATCAAGTGGCATAGTCGGTTCCTCAGAAAAATCATTAGTTTGGACTGAAACTTTTAAGCAGGTGGAAGAGACAAGCACTTCCAATTCTTACGTTAACACTTAGGTATTCCTGCTTGCCAACCCATAACTTTAAAATCCTCGTAAGAAATCTGCCAAAAGGGTACCGAGTCAGTTGTTTGAGTGTTGACAATTACAGTAAACTTACCTTCCGGATCCCACCGTCCTCCTTTAGATCTGTGATCTCAATTTGTACCACTTGCCCTTCCGAGAGGGATCCTGCTTTTTTGGGTTCTTTTTGAGTGAGCTTAAGGGATCCCAGAATCTCGTAGGTGACTTTGTTGCCCTTGATGCTGGCGACGGTGGCATCGAGCTGCTGGCCCACTTCAAACTCTCTGCTGCTGAGGACTTCCGCAATTTCGGCTAGACGTTGGGCTTGTTCTTCTATAGGACGGTCTGAGTCGCTATTGAGCTGGGATCCCAGAGGTGGGGGAATCTCGCCAAGAGGCATACCCCCATCTCTGTAGTAGCGCATGAGCCGAGCCGCCCAACCCAGGATCTGGAGCATCTCGGCGGGCTTGTTTTTGAGAGGTTCCAGGTAGTCTTTACAGGTTTCGTCAATGGAGCGGTAGTAGCCTTCAGTTTGTTTGGTTCGGTGAAGACGGCGTTCTTTCACCAACTCGCTGGTGAATTTGAAAAAACGGGATCCCACATCGGCATGATCAGCCACTGAACGCAGATAAGCAATGCTCTTGCTCAACTCATTCACATCAGTATCAGCTTTCACCAGGGTCATGGCGATGCCGTGGGCGATATCCCAGTATTGGGGGCTGAGATCAACCGATTCAAGCAGCAGGGTGCTGGTCATCAATACACTCCAGATGGGGGTTCACGCAATGAGGTTGGGCTCAAGATGGAGGAAAGTTGTTTGAGCTGCTCCAGGAGGATGTAGCCCTGAGTGGCTTTGAGCTGTTTTTGGATAAAGGTGGTCAGCTTTTCTCCTTCTAGGGTGTCGGATTCTGGGGCTTCGTAGGCACTGTAACGTTCTCTGATGTTGGCGGGTTGCTCGATTTTGTTGATGGTGACCTGAATGGATCCCAATCCCACTGGCTTGCCACCGCCCAGCTTTAGCAGCATGGGATACTTGGGATCCTGGCCCAAAACGGTCAGCAGGGTGCCCAATTCTGCAGGGGTGAGATTCTTGAAATGGATTTGGGTCTTGAAGGCTGACTTCTTGGCAGCTTGCTGGGTAGGTGTGCCTCTATTACCAGCATCTAAGGCTTCGGTTTGAGAATAGTAAAACTTGCGTCCGGCGGCTTTGCCGTTTTGGAAATAATCGCGGCGTTGATCGGGACGGGGACGAAAAAGAGCAGGCAGGGATCCACTACTGGATCCGATAGTGGTGGCGACAGCATCACTAAATTCCACTAGACCTTGCCAGTCAAGGGCACCAAAGACTTGGCTAGCGGGACAGAGTTGTTCTTTCTTGCGGCAGGGATGTCTGTCTTGAGGGATCTGCTGCTTATAGCGGCCTGTGATCACAGCTAAGGTGCTGTTTGTGATCGCCTCATACATGGCCCGAATGCAGCCTTTTAGAGAACTTCCCTGAATCTTGAGCTTTTGATCAGGTGTGATGGTCATTGTTTTGACCAGTGGAATCCCGCGAACTCCTACATCACTACCCAGGGCAATCGTGCCAGTCGAAACATGAACGGCAGTTTGTACCATCAGGGTGAGGAAAAGGGTGCCATGTAATCTATCGGTATGAAACTTGGCATGTCCAGCAGGTTTCTCAAGTTTTGGAGACTGCCTTGGAAAGGGGATCAGTTCGTAGGGTTTGGGAAAAGTTGGCTGGTTATTTCTACCACTGGATCCACCGCCGCCTCCAGATGGGCTGTGATCATGAGAACCTTTCTGTACAGGTCTAGGGCCTTGGAGGGGCATAACTACCTCAGTGTGAGAGCAACAAAGTGAACACGAGCAGTGACTGTATCAACAAAGTACCGCTGACCGACCTTTAGGTTCTTGGGATAGTTGAGAGCATTGGGAAAGCGGGTTTCCTGATTTTGTTTATCGCCATACAGGTCAGCCTCATAGTCCTCAAAAGTCCAGTTACCTGGTAGAGGCTTCAGTCTCGCTGCGGCGGGGGTGATCCCCAGATAAAGCAGATGGACTCCTTGTGGGGATTGCTTCCACCTCAACTCACCCTGTTTTGAGAAAACATGCCCCTCTTGGCAATTAAGGTTGTCCGGGATCCCTGGCTGGATCCCGCTGACTTGATGAGGCCAACGCAAAAAAGAGTACGTTTTCTCAGAGCTGGGGAAATGCTGTTGCAGGATCTCTACGAGTTGAGAGGAGTCTGTTATCTTGAGTGAGGCAACAAAGGCTTGTTTCATGATGCTTTGGCTCCCTGTTGTAATAACTTGCTCCAACTTTTTACAGCGGAGCTGAACAGGTTTTTGACATCAGCATTGGCCCCTTGAGCATAGGTAATCTGTGCTCCAAATCCTAGTTCCATCGGTTCTGCTGCAATGGGAATCTCTTGAGAGTCCGGTTTAGGGAACCCATACTTTTTAGCTTCAGCGTCATCTAAGAATTCTCCGACTCCTAAGAGACGATTTTTAGGAAAAGATAAGCCGGATCCTAACAGTTCAATCTGTTCATTGACGGTACAACCAGGATAGTGAACAACAGCGGAATCCAGCTCAACCGCAACAGTACCCATGCCGCGTGACTTGGCAAAGCCAATGCCAAACCAGCCATCATCTAAATCCCGCAAAACCAGCCCAATCAAACCCAGTTGGGCCAACGTAAAGTTTTTGAGGTGAATCTTGGTTTGAAAGGATCCCTCTACACACACCTGATAGTTGAATGGCCCTACCGCCACGGATCCAAAAATACGATCAATGGCGACCCCATTGCGTTCCTCTAATTTGAGGGGATCCCCTGGTTTAGGGTAGGCATCTTCGATCCGGATACGGCTTGCGATGGCAGTATTGCCAAACATCTGATCGGTGAAAGAGGAGAGGGCATACACTCTATGAGATTCTTTGATTTTTTCTAGCCACTGATTGGCTTTCTGATCGAGTGGGTCGCTCGCCCAGAGCTTAAAGGTTTCTCCTTCGGGTCGTTTATCACTGCCAACTGTTCGGACAATGCGCTCAGCGTGTGCACGAATGGCCCCTTTCAGGGAGCTTCCTGGGAAATAGACTGTTCGGCCTCCTTGATGGTAGGTTTCTACAAATTCCATATCAGGCTTGGAGGGATCTGCGCCTTGTTTGCCCGATTTGATCAGGACAGGCCCATCTGGTTTGAGGGTGAAGCTGATGGTGCAGTGATTGACGTAACGTTTGTGCATGAGTTGGGATCCAGTGTGGTGTGGATATTGAGGGACATCTTTATTGAGCTGCCACAGGTTGAGTGGGGGAAGTCTCCCGGAGTTTAGTGATCAGTGCCGCCACCCAGTCTTGGCGTAGACTTGCTGCTGTTTCTGGGCTGAGAGGTTGGCGGGATCCTGCGGTCAAGTCTTGCAAATAGCTCAGGAGACGAACGGGATCCCCTTCCAAGTCAAACCAGAAAGTCTCCACAATATCAAGCTGGCAAACCCCTAATCCCCGAGAACGGCCTCCACCCAATGGGATTTGTTCTGTCTCAAATTGATGTAGGCCAATGGCAAGCAGCCCCAACTCCCATTCCTGGGCATTCTCAACCACCGCATGAAACTCGAAGGGTGTGTTGGCTGGCACCACCTGAAAATCATAGAGTTTGCCATCAGATGCCGTTTCAGTATCTCGATCAATGGCCACCCCATCCCGCTCTTGATATTGTCCAAACCATGATCCCGGCACTACAGGCAGGTCTCGAATTTGCACTTTGCCCGACAACCAAGGAGATCCAAATACTTGAGACACCAGATCTGTTACCCCTAAGAGTGCTTCAGTAAGGGCTGCGTCATCTCCTCGATGAGTTTGCTTAAGCTGATTGATAATTCTAAATTGGTCAGAACTAGTCAACTCTGTGGGATCCTTAGCAAACTCTGGATCAATGCCTCGCAAGAAACTTTCTAAGCGAGAACGCATAGCTCCCTTAAAGCTGGATCCGGGAATGATGGGGCGACCCAGGGCATCTTTGAGAACGGGCAAGTCGGAGCCAATGGGTTCCGTAGAACGTCCGGCACCAATTCTCAGGGCCGTCACTGTGGTGAGGATTCCGGTGATCTCGAGTCGGTTCTTGAAAATATCAAACATTGCTTTTTCCTAAACTAAGACAGGCTGCTGGGTGCAAGAAAGTAGGATCCCTAGGATTTTATTGATTTCGTTGATGTAGTATTCCTTAGAGTCGATAGCAGCAATCTTTTGCTTCAACTTAAGAAACCTCCAGTTTGTTCCACTGGTTACTGCACCATAAATGATAGAAACATGGGATCCCTGGTTTTGATTGAAGATTTGGGCTGCCACCATACTGGCCAAACATTGCCCTAGTCCACCAATGATGTTTTCGTTTTTGGCTTCAACAATCATCATGACTGGTGATTTAACAAATAACTGCTCGGAGGACAGAGAAAGGATAAAGTCGCAAAACCCAACTAAACCAATACTGGGATCCACATTAAATTCTCTGCCAGAGAAGAGAGATAAGTGGGTATCAGCTAGTTCTCTAACTTCACCTAGAACTGGGGCAACAATGAATTCTGAACGGCCTTTTTCACTGTTGATAGCTGTTGCAAGGGGGACATAACGCTGCAAAAAGGCATTCAGACTGTCTGGAATCGCAGTTTCAGGAATTGAATCAAATAGACTACGACCTTCTTCTAGCGTGATGTCGAAGGCTGAACAAGCTGAGCTGAGTGTAAAGTCGCTGTAAGCCATGACTTAGGATCCCCCTTCTCGTTTATATTTGAGATAGCGGGCACCATAACCCAGGTAGCGACGAATCAAATCAATCTTGATCTCATTACTTTTGGCTGATTTCTTTGGGAAACCAGCTTGTTCAGCGATAGCTTCTGCTTCTTTGCTGACCAGATTGTCGATATCAAGGATAATTTGTTCTGCTAGAGATCCCTTGCCTTTGCCCCATTTGTCTTCTCGGCCCACTTGATAGCGAATGAAATTTTTAATCACTTCAGTGCTTTCAGTTGAGGTGGAGACCCGAACTAAGTTGCGGAATTGCGATTCTTCAAGGTTTCCATATTGTCGTTTATCGAGTGCGTCTTGGATAGCGATGACCAACTGATCCTCCGCCAATCGGATTCCCTGTTGAGCCTTCAGCTCTTGATGCTCTACTGTTGTGACTGTCATAGCGGCTTCTCCCAAAAATGATGATGAAATTGACTACACACTTCAACTTGACCAAATCCTTCGCTGGTGCGTTCTCCAATTCCTCGCTGCTCTAGTTCTGCTAACAAGGGGATCCATGTATTGATCTGGGTGGTGCTAAAGAGAAAAATGCTGCCTTGGTTAGTGATAAGTTCGACATCTTTGAATAGACCCCATGCTGCATTCCAGCCAGAGGTATAACCGTAGCTGCTGAAGGCAATCTCAAGATGAAGGGAATCATCCAGAAGGTTAGCTTCCTCTTGCAGCATCCCTGAGCTAGGAACCGTGGTGCGTTGCCAGTTGTCTTTGAAGATAGCCCCAGCTTGAAGCCCGACTGAGAAATACTGTCGTTCATTGGGGAGTGGATCCTTGGGATCCCCAAAGATATGCCATTGATTCCAACGGTCTCTGAGCTTTTGGTTAAAGGCTTCTACCCGTTGAGCAAGCAAAGACTTTGGGGAGGGCTGGTGTTTGGCCTCAATCTTGACTCGACCCAAACCACGGGACACACTTCCACCCAACCGTAGCAGGTGGGCATTGGCTGTGATGTATGTGGTCAAGGTTGCCGCTAACTTGGGATCCCTGATGTAGATATTTGCGGTAAAAGTTGCGGGCTGAATGTCTTTACCTTTTTTGGAATCTTTTTTGGATCCGCCTTCGTTCATCACCTCTAGGCTGTAAAGGATTTGGTCGGCAGCAGTGGCGCGACGGCGGTTGATACCCACGCGGGTAAGTAGACGCTTCGCAGTTGAAGCAGTTTCATAGTGGGATTTTTCTTGCTGATAAAGTCCCCCATAGGGTTCCACCCGTCCTCCGGAGCCATCGGGTTCTGTCGGATCAAAAGGGATCCCTAACTTGTGGGAGCAGAAGCGGTCGATCAGGGTGTCGAATATACCGGTTTTGGAGGTGTCTGAGTTGCTAAAGCCAGGATCATTTTTGGAGCTGAGGGCGGTCGCGGGGAGTACTTTGCTTTGGATCCCAGGGTAAGCATTGGTGAAAATGGCAGGCTGGGCATCGGTAAACAGGGCGGCAAAGTCTCCATCTAGGGGTGTGTTCGCCTTGGACTGTGTTTGGCTGAGGATCAGACCAGCTATTGCCCCACGAATGACGGTGCCGGGGATGTAGTCTTGGGCTTCGCTGACTGATCCACCTGGTTTTTGGCGACCGACGGCGAGTGGAGATTCAGCGGTGAGGGTCAGTTGAATGATGTCCATCAGGCTTGTCCTCCTTTTGCTAGTTCGGCCCAATCTTGCTCGGTGGGTTGTAATGCCATCAGGGATTGGGGATCCCATTGCAGCCAGCCCATGCCTGCCGATTTACTGCCCCCGAGGGCGTGGGTGTGGTGCAGGGCAGCCAGGATCAAGGTTTTGCCCCAGGATGGGCAATCGGGCAAGAAGTGTAGGGATCCCGTAAACTCCAATGCAGCAGCCGGAGAGGTTTCGATGAAGTAGAGCCGCTGATCTTCCGCAGTCCGGCGGCGGCGGTTGATGGTCACCCCAGGGCGAAGAGTTTCCTCTAACGCCTCTGAAGGCAGTTGGCAAATGAGGTCATCCACCCAAATGCGAGAGGGTAAGGTGGGGTTGCCAAAAATCTGACAAATCAAACAATGGTGGGTGCCACCTACTGCATAGTCCTCTCGCTGAAAATGGCCAGGGATCCCTTCTCGTTTCGGGCACATGAGATTGGGATCGGGAGATTGGCAAATGGCCCAGCCTAATCCTCTGGCTAATTTCTCACATTCATGACGTAAGCGTCCCTTGAGTTGGGATCCTGGAATCAGCAATCTGCCCAAGGCATCTTTGAGGATGGGTTTATCAGCCAGGGATCCACTGGAGCCACCGGATCCTACCGAGAGAGCGGAGGAAAGTTTTGCTGTTAGGGATAAAGATACTGTGGAGCGACCATCAAGGGGTAATTGTGCCAGCCTAACCATTACTCTTCCTCCTTGGCAGTTAGGACACTAGATTGAGGCTGTTGATCTGCACCGACAAAGGCATATAGATCGACTAAATCTCGCCAGATCGTTTCATATTCATTATTTTTGGGGTCGTTAGAGTTTGCTTCTTTTTCAATGTGCATCCAAGGGGGGAGATGCCCATCATTGGTTTTGGCTTTACACCAAGTCTGCTCAAACTCTTCCATCAGTGGTTTTCCTTTGGATCCCAGGCGAGTACGAAAATAAAGATAGTTGAGGGTGGCGGTACGTTTTGCCCTTTTCCAGGAAACTACGCATTTGGTAGAGTTGTGACCGGGGGAATCCTGAATCTTTTAGAGCTTGAACTGTATTGAGGATCCCACGGGTTTCATGCACTGTATACGGACTGGCATAGAGCTTGAGAGTGTGGTGTTCTTTTGCAAACTCCAGAGCATCTTTGCGAAACTCTTTGACACTAGAGGCAATCATCGTCACTGATTTGAGAGTGAGAAAGTCAATGGTTGCAACCGAAAAGTCTTTGTCTTGGGGCTTAAGTTTTTTGGAGTAGGATTTGGAGGACTTTAGAAGTTGCTCCGTCAGCTTTTGGGCGTAGTAGATTGGCATGTCTTCAGAAGCAATCAAAACTCCGGCTGAAGTGGAGAGTTGGCTTTCAGGATCCTTTGCCATCTCAGGTTTATATCGCTGCTCATAGGGCTTCTGAAATCTGCCTGAAGATTTAGCACTATACTTGTCTTCAGACTTTCTGAGTAATAGCTCCTCAAATGTTTCACAAATAGTAGCCGCGATATCTAGGGCTTTGTGAGCAGGCACCACAATGAAAACATCATCTCCTCCAATCGTTAAGATCTCAAAGGGATGGATCCATTGCCCATTGCGGTTTTGGCGACTATCGGGATCCTGCTGTAGTCCTTGAATTTGATGAGCTTGCAGGTGTTGAGCTAGGGCGTGATAGACGGCTTGTTCGGTGGCCTCGGAGATGTCTCGGCTGAATTGTTGATAATCTTCTGGGGTTTTAATTTGTTTTTGAATGTAGCCCCCCATATTGTTGCCATCGGCGTAGATGTAGGCGACAAAACCCTGACTACCAGAGCTGGCATTGGCGACTTCTCGTAAGGATTGGGCCTCACCTATCTCGTCACGCTGGAGGTAGTGATCCCGATAGGGCTGGGCATCATCAGACTCTAAGAATCGACTAAAACGACTCACCCAACTTTCCACAAATCCGGGATCCCAGTCAGGAAATTTGCGAGACCAGGATTGTTTGCCTGTTTCAATGCGCTTTGCTTGGCGACCCACGAGAGCTTTACGGGCGGTGGCTTCTGAGAGCCAAGGCTCACCGGGTAGCTCAGCTTTAGCGATGGCAGAGCGACGGTCGGTGCTATCTCGGCGCACGTAGGGGTGAGTTTCAAAAAAGGCGGGATGGGCACGGCTGGAGCGGTGAGGATCTGGGTTGCCGTTGCGACGATGATTGAACTGAGCTGCAAGCTGGCCCACCAATTCATTGAAGCTCTTGCGGCTTTCAAAAGTCTCTGGTGTACACTGCCCGAAATAGGCTTTTACCAAAGGATGAGTTTTGTGGTTTTCTAGCCAATCTAGCCAGGGAGTTTGTTCGATGGGATCCCGCAATAGTCCATAGCGTAGTTCCAACAGGCGAAAGGTGGAGCCGACAGCACAGGCATTGGCGGTGAGGGTTTCTTCGGTATAGCGGCGTTCGATGGCATCGGAGAGATCATCGACCCAGGCCGCCGGACAAAAGGCCAGTATGTTGCCGCCAGTGGAGTAGATAATCAGCTCTGGGATCAGGGCAGAGGCTAGACCAGGATAATGAGTTTGAAGCCATGCATGGATCCCATCTCTTTCTTTATTAACAAAACTGCTCAGCTCTGAGCGACTATCTTGATCTAAACTCTGCCAGCCGAGGTAGGTATCTTTGGGATCCCCGAAAAAGGCGGGTAGATCCACCAAATTGATCCGATCCAATAGGGCTGAGGCCCCTCGGATCTCGGCTAACTTGGCGGACTCGAACACATAGCCCTTAATCTTGGTGGCCCCCCCATAGACCAGACCGATGCGGCTTTGTAGTTGCCACACCTCTGGATAGAGAGACTGAAGTTCCTGTAGGGTTTTGGGAAACTTGTTGGGGATTTGTTGAAACTGTTTGACCTGGTGAAGGGTTGCTTGCAGCTCAGGCGGGATCCCGGCTTCATCACCAGAGCGCAGGGCAGTCAGCAGCTGTTGTAGGTTGGCGTGAGTAGGGTGGGGTTCTTTGGATTCTCCCCAGGCTAGGCACCAGGCCAATGCAATGGTTGTGGAAGTTGGTTTCATTGGGTCAGGCATTGTGATGGATCCATTCAGCAATATGGCGATCAAGGGTGCCCCACTGAGGGGATCCCGAGACTTTGAGTTTGCGGTTGCGGGTGACCAGTTCCAGCTCCGACTGAAGCAGTTGGGGGCGACGGCTAGCACAGACTAGCCCGA
>JAAUUM010000127.1 GCA_012031565.1 Synechococcaceae cyanobacterium SM2_3_2 | reverse complement strand
GCTAGAAGATCTGGCGGCTGGGTCGGTGTTTATCAACAGCATCGTCAAATCGGATCCCCCGTTTGCCCTTTGGTGGGATCAAGCGTCGGGCTATGGGCGCGAGTTGGGAAGAGAAGGGATCCTAGAGTTTGTCAATACTAAGACGCTTTGGATCCAGTAGCCTGACCCTGGATCCAGTTCCCTCCAAAAGGAATGGTACAGGGATCCAGGGTGATGGGCAGGTTGGAGCGGGATTGAGCCAGGATGCGGCCATCGGTGAAGCTGCCTGTCCAGGCGACGGCATAGTTGGGGCTGAGAATGGGGATTTGGGTAGAGAAGATCTCCTGTTCAATGAGGTTGACCTGCCGAGGGACAAATCCGGGCAGGGGCACCTCAATCAAAAGGCTGGTGGCTGGATCCCTGGGTTCCAGGGTTTCGCTGGAGAGAGCCACAGGATTGCCGCCGCTGCCACAGCTAGAAAGCAACAGCAGAGAACTAATCGGGATCCAGAGGGTAGTCGGGCGCATAGGTGGAGTCCTGTGAAACGGAATAAAGCTGTATCTGAACTGAAAGAAATGGCAGATCAAGTCATTTGATTCCGCCAATACTTTTCACTTTCCCAAAACTTTTCCCCAGCCGCAAAATAAGTTTCTAGAAAATCGATTAGAGATGGTGCTGCAATGGGCCACTCTTCCCTTGGATCAATAGGTTGAGTCATTAGAATTGAGCCAAAGTCATCACAACTTTCATCACAGCGAATCAGGACATATTGCTGCTCGCTGATATACTCCCCAATAATAAGGTCACCTTTATGTATATCTTCAGTTGTCTTAGACAATTCATGTTCTTTTACAAAGTAATTGTGTCGTAATAAAGATTGCTCCATGGAATAAATATATATTCCTTGTATATCCAAGCCTTCACTTTTTTCAAAATGCATTACAAGTGAGGAGCAGTAGAACCAAAGGAATTCTAAATCTTCAGGTAGATTTACAATACCTAATTCTCTCTTGATTGCATCTTCATTCAAGTCATTCCAGTTGTAGGAGCGTGGGAGTGATGTGCTCTGCTTCATTGATCGACCTCGTCCGTCAGGCAGAATATGAAGATAATTTTCTTGATTAAACATTCCTGCCAAGAGATTTAAAATCCTATCACCGATCTTCATTTCTTCCATAGGTTGCATCTTTTTGTTTTTATTCTGAGAACCATTTAGGCCGACAAGAAAAGTCTTCTATATTAAGATAGTTTTTATTCTCGAAATTGTTTTTTGGACAACTCTGTGATTTTAACCCTGCCACAATATAAAAACTCGATATAAGTAAGATCGCTACTCAGCCAGAAGAGTCGTAAAGATTTAGGATCCCAGACTCGCCAAATTCTTCCTGACGAACCTGGATCTCTAAATGCAGTATTTTTTATTACCCCACTTCCATCGCTGAGAAAGTCTATCTCATCCTGAGCGTCTAAATCTTGAGTCCAGTCGATCTCCTCTTTTTGATTCACTCTAAATTGATTTTCATCATTATTAATGAAGCAAGACTTGCGACTCATATAACCTCTAATCTCAATGACTTCCTCAAATACAAACTTAAAATATTTGGGAGTTTCCCAGCTAAAAGGAGGAGCGCTTTCTCCGACAATTAAATGTATATGCCCTATTCCGCAATCAATCCTTAGTCCGACCAGGATTGGTTCAACAAAGTTAATTCCTGCTATTGATACTTGATATGGATTCACAGTCTATTGCACCTCAAAACAAGAATTTACAATGGGCAAGAATTAGCTGCCATAGGTAAGTGTCGAAAATCTGTTCCAGAAATTGAGTCGTTGGCGGGCACCTAGTCGTTACTCGTTAGGTTTTGAATTCCCCATCTTGCTGTCCTAGAACCACTTCCAGTACTTGGTATTTTTCTAATTACTAATAAGTACCCACACCCAGGGCTTCGGTACACTAATCGTCTTAGATTGTCAATATCCACAGTCCATCTTCTACTCTCGGCCCAATTTATCAAATCCCTACAATCCCATTCTCCATTTAAATTTGGAGAAGGAAATGGATTATAAGGTGGCGAATCGTCAGGAAGATTGGATCTTGCGAATCTTTGGCTGGAGAAATCAACAGGACAAACCTCCCCTTCCACCCGACCATCACGCAGAGTGAAGTCCACCCCTGCCAGCAGCCGTAACTCTGGATCCCCCTCTACCCTGGCATTGAGCGTAATCCCCTCTCTGCCATCCAGGGTTGCCCCTGCCTGAGGCTGGCTAATCTGTACCGTCACATCCTCTGGCAGCAAATCCAGCTCCGCTTTGGCATAGACATTCAGCCCAATCTTGGGCAACGTGAATAACTTCAGCCGGGGCGCAGGGCCAACGGATCCCCAGATTTCCGGCTCTATCTCAGGATTCACCCCCACCTTGAGAAAGCCATCCAGGTCAATCTGCCCCTCAAGGATCCGGCTGAATTGTCCCTGGGCAAACTCTGGGGTGTTGTCCCAACCCGACCCATCCTCATAGCGGATCCGCTGCACAAAGCGCCCACCACTGTAGGCCACCCCCACCCGGCCATTATTGACCGATAACTCTGCCCCCGCCTCCACCGGGATGCTGCCCAGCACATCAAACCCCACCCACACCGACACTGGCCCCAGATTGCCCACATAGGTCACTGGGGAGTTGATCAGCTCTTGAGCCGGATTCGGGAAGCGTTGAATTAAGCTCCAAGTGGCCAGTCCATTCAGCTCCAGGTAGGTCTGGGCCGAGATATCTGTCAGCCCCGCCCCCACCTCAAAGCGGCGGATCCCGGAGAAGAGATTGCCCTGCTCTTGAAAATCAATCTGGGGTGGCTCAAACAGCGGACAAAACCCCGCCTCCGCCACCACCTGGGCGTCCAACTGGGTGGTCAAACTGGATTGCAGTTGCTTTAAGCCCGGAAACGGCAGAGGGAACTCAATAGACCTCTTGCACGAATCAATAAGAGGATAAGGGCGGCAAGGTTAGCTCATAGTTGTGGATGCCAGCAATGACATTTAATGGCGGCAGAAAGACCAGCGAGACCAGCTCCAATCACTAGGATTCGCTTCTTCTGGCTCAATACTCTTTCCCCTGTTCCAACAAGGGTGCTGCTGCCACACCCCGACAGTATCAAACCCAGTAGCTTAACAATGTCAAACCTATGGATGTCACGCCTATGGATGTCACGCCTATGAATTGGCAAAATATCACGATACTCCCAAGCTCTTTGCTAGTTCTTCATGCCCGCTAAACTCTTTTCCATTATCCAATGTTGTCGTTTTCTTTCTATCTATCTAGGCCCCATCTAGGCCGCTAAGTACCAGTTACGCAGCAGTCTTAATTTTCTTGTTTTATGGCACTTTCATGCCAGTTTCTCAGCATAAAGTTTGAGAGTAAGCTCATGCTGATAAAAATGAGGACGCCAAGCACACTGGTCAAAGCCAGAGCGGCAAACATACGAGGCACCTGAAGATTGAAACTAGAGATTAAGATTTGATAGGCGATCCCCGCTCGACGACCCCCAGTTCCTGCCACAAACTCTGCCACCACCGCCCCAATCAGCGAGAGCCCGCCACTGATACGCAGTCCCCCCAAGAAGTAGGGCATGGCGCTGGGCAACCGCAGATAGACCAAGGTTTGCCAGCGATTAGCCCGATACAGATGGAACAGGTTAACCAAGTTTTGGTCGGCGCTATTTAAGCCCAAGGTGGTGTTGGAAAGTATGGGAAAAAAGGCCACAATCCAGGCCACCACAACCATCGCAGCAAAGGTGTTGTTGCGTAGCCAGATGATGATCAACGGCGCAATGGCCACAATTGGGGTGGTTTGCAGCACAACGGCATAAGGAAAAAAGCTCCTTTCGATCCATTTGCTTTGGGTGAATAGGATCGAGATCAGCAGCCCGCCAACTGTGGCCAAAAAGAAAGCCAAAAGAGTGATCTGAACGGTGATCAAAAGCGAGGGAAAGAGGGTTGACCACTCTTGGACTAAGGTTTGAGCCACCAGCCACGGCCCTGGCAACAGATAGGGGGGGGTATCGGTGATACGGACGAAGAGATCCCAGATCACCAAGAAAAGGATCCCTACCCCCAGCGGGGCCAATACATCCCAGGAGAAGAGTTTTTTGAACAGTGCTGTGATCCAGGACTCTGATCTGTCGGGGTCAGCTGTCTGGGCTGTTTCTGTTGTGAAGGATCCCGCTGAAGCTTGTAATCCACCTGCCGTTCCCAGGATCCCTAGGAATAAGCCCCAAATCCACTGGATCCCTTGCCAAACCAGTGCTGTAAACCCTTGTCCCATCTCGTTTTCCTCTGGTTCAGCCGATTCTATCTTGCTGCCTTACCTTAACTGATCACCACCGACTGCCGACCGCCATACATGGCTTCGCTCAAACGTTCTGACACCTCGCGGCAATAGTTGTTGTAGATGGCTGAGGTGCGAAAGCTCTCGGTGCGTGGGTAGGGGGCGTCAATAGCTACATCGGCTGTGACACGGCCAGGACGAGCTGCCATCACAACCACTCGATTGGAGAGGTAGACCGCCTCATAGATGTTGTGGGTGACAAAAAGTACCGTCCAGCGTTTGTCCTGCCACAGATTGAGCAGATCGCTATTTAGCTTGCTGCGGGTGATTTCATCTAAGGCTCCAAATGGCTCATCCATCAAGAGCACATCGGGCTTCGTCACCAGGGCACGGGCAATGGACACCCGCATTTTCATCCCCCCGGATAGCTCGCGGGGATAGGCTTTTTCAAATCCTGACAGTCCCACCAGATCAAGGGCAGCACGGGATTCTTGCTCAGAGGTAGCCTTGGGTACATTGCTGAGTTTCAGGGGCAGTCGCACATTGTCTAGCACTGTCGCCCAGGGCATCAGGGCGGCCTCTTGAAACACGAAGGCCAGTTTGCCCCGATCATTAGCTCGACTGGGATCCCCCCAGACTAGGGATCCTGAGGTCATGGTGCTGAGCCCCGACACCAGCTTGAGCACGGTGCTTTTGCCACAGCCGGATGGCCCCACCAAGCTGATAAATTGTGACTGCTCTACCGTGAGGCTCATATCTTGTAGGGCAATGGTGCCGTTGTTGTAGGCTTTGTTGACCTGGTGAAGGGTAAGGGCAGGGTAGGGCATGGTGGTCGGCAACTCAGGAATCACAATGGTTCACAGGCAAGGCATTTGTTATCAAAAGCAGACCCTATCCTCAGAATAACTGCTGGGATCCCTGGTCTTGGCCAGCAAAGCAACGGTTCGGCAGAGTTAAACGAGAGGGTGCTGGAGGGATAGGGGATTACTTAGGTCGCCGGTAGAAAGTCTAGTGTGTAGGCTTCTCGGTAGGATAACCCAGGGGAAAACATCCCCACTTCCACCATCGTTTCATAGAGGTTTTGCCACCGCTGATGGGTCATCTGACCCATTTGACCGGGATCCGCTCCGGTGATTTGCCGCTCCACCAGTTGAGCATAGCCGTAGGCCAACAGCTCATCGTTCATCTGGGGATTGGCCTGTTTGATCAACCGATGGGCTGGGGCGGGATCCTGGAGATAGCTTTGCCATCCCTGAATCGACGCCTGGACAAATCGCCGCACCTTGTCGGGATCCTGTTGGATCAGATCGCGGTGAGTTTCGATGGTGGTGACATAGGGGTTGTAGCCATAGTCCGCCAGCCAAATCACGCCGGGATCAAAGCCCGTCTGTTGATGAAAGCGAAAGGTTTCGGCGGTGATGTAGCCCTGTTGGGCGGCGCTGTGGTCGAGTAGAAAGGGGGCCAGACTGCCAGCATAGGGTCGCTTCTGGTCATCCGAGAAGCCATAGCGGCTCTGCAAAAAAGGCCAAAAGGAGAGGTTCGCACCGGGGGAAACATAGATGGGGTGCCCCTGCAAATCCGCTAACGTCTGGATCCCAGCATCGGGATGGACTAGCAGACATTGGGGATCCTTCTGAAAGAAGGCTGCAACGGTGACCAGCGGGATCCCGGCAGCGAGGGCGTTGAGGGCATCCAGACTGGATCCCATAGCAAAATCAACCCCATGTCCCGCCAAAAGTTGCAGGATATTGACCCCGGTGCCCCCCATCTGGATCGTCACATCCAAACCCTGCTGAGCATAAATCCCGGTGGCCTGAGCCTGATAAAAGCCCCCATGTTCGGCCTGAGCATACCAACTGGTGACAAAAGAGACAGACTGACGGGATCCCAGGTCTGGGGTGGGCTGAGTGGGGGTGACAGTTTTGCCAAAGGGCCAGCCAATCGTTAGCAAACTGAGGCCCAACATCCGACGGCGGGAGAGAGAATGGGCTTGCATCCCGAACAAGTTGCCTTCTGTCAAGTTGCGTTTTGCCATCGTTTTCACAGGGATCCAGAGTCTATTCTATAAAAGAAGCCTGATGATGAGGGATCCGATGAGCCGAGATCAAGAAGCTGACACTATTATTCGCGCTCATGTCCTCTGGGCAATGGGAGCTGGTCTAATTCCGATCCCGTTTGTGGATTTTGCGGCGGTGACGGCGATTCAGTTGGATATGCTCAAGGACTTGGCGGTCTGTTATGGCGTTGATTATTCTCGCTCGTCGGGCAAGTCGTTTGTATCGGCTCTGACGGGCACCACATTTGCGTCGATTGGCTCTAGTTTGGTTAAGGTGATCCCCGGGCTGGGCAGCGTGTTGGGGGGGGTGTCGATGTCGTTGATGTCGGGGGCTTCCACCTATGCGGTGGGACAGGTGGTGATGACACAGTTGTCGGGTGGCCGCTCTTTGTCCAATTTGGATTTAGATAGTGCCCGCCAAGCCTATGAGGATGCCTTTCAAAAGGGCAAGGCGTATGTTTCAGATCTCAAAGACGATAAAGAAACAGCAGCAGATCTCTATCAGAGTTTAGAAAAGCTGGGCAAGTTGCGGGATCAAGGGATCGTGACGGAAGAGGAGTTTCAGGCCAAAAAGAAAGAACTTCTGGGTCGTCTGTGATCAAATCTGAGGATTTGCGATGCACCCTATTTTGGCCGGACTGCTAGCCAGTCTCACTGCTGGCTTGGCCACCCCACTCGGGGCTTTACCCATTCTCTTTGTCAAAAGTATCCCCCAGCGGATCCAAGGGATCCTGTTGGGATTTGGTGGCGGTGTGATGCTGGCGGCCACCGCTTTTTCGCTACTGGTGCCCGGAATTGCAGCTGCCCTCGATCAGGGTTTGTCTAACGTTGCCGCCGGATCCGTCATGGTGGCGGGGGTGCTGCTGGGGGGAGCTTTTCTAGAAATCGCCCACCGCTATTTTCCCCACGAGCATTTTTTTAAGGGGGTAGAGGGCAACAATGTGGCTCATTTGGCCCGCACCTGGCTGTTTGTGATCGCCATTACCCTGCATAACTTTCCTGAAGGCTTGGCGGTTGGGGTGGTCTATGGATCCCTGGATGGCTCGGTGGAGGGATCCGCAGAGGGCTTGGGAGTGACCATCGGCATCGCGCTGCAAAATATGCCAGAGGGGTTGGTGGTGGCTACAGCGTTGGTGGGACAGGGTTATTCTGCCGCCTATGCGCTGGGGATCTCGCTCTTGACCGGGCTGGTGGAGCCGATTGGGGGGGTGATCGGAGCCAGCGTGGTCTCTGTGGCCGCACCCTTGTTACCCTGGGGCATGGCCTTTGCTGCAGGCGCTATGTTGTTTGTGATCTCGGATGAGATTATCCCTGAATCCCATCGTCAAGGGCAAGAACGTGAGGGCACTCTGGGAATTATGATTGGATTTGTGCTGATGCTACTGCTAGATGTAACATTTGGTTAAGCCCAGCTGCTCTCAAGGATTTGTAGCAGCGATCAAGGTCAGCAGCCGGGATCCCTTGCGATAGGATGATGAGAAACCGTTAAAAAAAAGAGGGATCCAGCTCATGAGCATTGTGTTTCAACTAACTCTACTGGGATTTGTGCTCTACTCTTTGGCCTTGGTGGTGGCGGTGCCCGTTCTCTACAGCTCAGCCAGCAACTGGTCTAAGGCTAAGGGTGTCTTATTAGGGGGATCCCTGGTCTGGGTGTTGATGTTGCTAGGGGTCGGGGTACTCAATTTCCTCAAGTAATGGCTGTGTTAGACCATCTCCCCAACAGCAGCTTTTCAAAAGCGGCATAACGATAATAAACCTTTTAACAAGAGGGAACGCTGCTGGTGCTTGGGATGGTGGCGTTTTCTTATTTCAAATTCATCCGATTTATTGCCGGTAACTAGGGCGGCTTAGGCAACTGTCAAAGACACCCTCAATCAGCACTTTTGCTACAGGACTGATCCCACTATGACCGTTTACGAAGGTACTTTGATCGGTTCGCCTGATCTGCGTTTTGCGCTGGTGATTGGGCGATTTAATGACCTGATCAGCGGCAAACTACTGGAGGGCTGCCAAGATGGGCTCAAACGGCATGGCATCGACATCGATCCCCAGGGATCCCAGGTGGATTATGTCTGGGTGCCTGGTAGTTTTGAGATTGCCATGGTGGCCCGTCAACTGGCCCAAACCCACCGCTACGATGCCGTCATCTGTCTGGGGGCCGTGATTCGAGGCCAAACCCCTCACTTTGATTATGTGGCGGCTGAGGTTTCCAAAGGAATCGCCGCCGCCAGTGCCCTGACTGGGATCCCGGTGATCTTTGGCGTCTTGACCACCGATACGTTGCAACAGGCCCTAGAGCGAGCGGGCATCAAAAATAACCTGGGCTGGGAATATGCCAGTGCTGCTCTAGAAATGGCCACCCTAATGCGGCAAATGCGCCGATTGATGCCAGACGCCCCCGCCTCTCTGCCCCCCGGCTCTAAGCAATTGCAAGCCGACACGGGATCCCTGCAAGTCAGAGCAGTGGTGGATGAAGATACGACGGATTGAGGATGAAAACGGTGAAAAAAGTTGAAGCGGCTGGGCTGGCGGCTTACCCTCAGACTGGCACCTGCGCCCGGTCTCAACTAGCCCAGGGATCCTGACCAGGAGGTGCGGCCCCATCAGAGTCAGGTTCTCGGGATCCCAATAGTTCTCCCTGATCAAAATAGCGACTTTCAGCCATACGACTGGGGGAAAGACTGCCGATGAAGGAATAGACTAAGCCGCAATCAAATTCCTCCGCCAGTCGACAGACCTCCTTCAGATCCCCGACCGACCAGATGCTCCAACTGCCGCGCAGTTCGTCATTGACCCGAAATTGCACCCGATTGCCATCAATATGCACCAGCCGTTGTCCCGGATCTTCGTCTTCGTGCTCCGGCTGATCAACGGGATCCACAGGATCCACGCCGACAGCGATCATGGTTCGCAGCAGTTGAGGCAAAGCCAGCTTGAGCAAATCTTTCGCCGTCTCGGGTTGCTCGCGGAGATAGGCCAATAGGGCTTCTGTCACTGTTTCATTCAGCTGCTTTAGCGCATCAAGGGGGTCAGCAACTTGGGGAGAGACATGGTCACATTGAGAAAAACAATCGCTAGATTGGCTCAAATCCTTCATCCGTGGGGGTTTGCCGATATAAAAGTATTTTTACACTAACAAGAAAAGATTGCTAATAGCTGCTGCCAGCGACGGATCCCTCATCTCGGGATCCACTTAATAGCGCTAATTCGGTACTATGATCAAAGCCAAAAGCATCAAAGCCAAAACTTAGGGGCGTTGGCCGAGTGGTTTAGGCAGCAAACTCATAATTTGCCCTACACAGGTTCGATCCCTGTACGCCCCATCTACAAAATCCGCTTCAGATAAGGCTTCTAGACTGGGATCCCTCAGGTAGGGCTTGACTAGTTATGTCGTCTTCTGACAGGTTTCAACGAGTTTTGGGGGTAAGATTGGGGTAAATGTCAAGCCCCGCTTATTTATGCCTCCCACCCCCCACAACAGAAAAGCCAAGGCTGGCGAAGTCTCAGTGAAGGTCAGCAATGGTCGATTACAGTTGGTCTTTCGATATGGTGGACGCAGGTTCTACCTATCTCTTGGTTTACCTGACAGTGCCGCTAACCTGAAGGCTGCTGAGTTGAAGGCAAGGCAGATTGAGAGAGACATCGCTTACGGAGAAGTTGATGTTAGTCTGGCTCGCTACAGACCCAGTCAAGAGACCCGTCCAGAGACAGACCTCAGGCAGGAGATCTCAATTGCTGATCTTTGGAAAAAATATACTGATTATCGCTTGCCCAGTGTTTCTCCAGGAACGGTCAGAACTGTATACAACCACGTTAGGAGGCATATTGAAAAGCTTCCTAGTCAACGTTTAGAGGATGCGGAATTGATCCAGCTTGACTTGAAGGGCCGCCTAAGTCCTTACAGTGCCCGACGGATCCTAGTTCAGCTATCTGCTTGCTGCAAATAGGCAGTCAAGGCTCGTCTCATTACCCAAAACCCTTTTCAGGGCATGGCTGCTGAGATTAAAGTCAAAGGTAAGAGAGGAAGTGAAGATAATGACATGCAGATACAGCCATTCACACTGGATGAGCAACGTTTAATCATTACTGCATTTTCTAACTCTTCTCACTACAGGCGGTATACATCTCTGGTCAAGTTCTTATTTGCAACAGGGTGCCGACCTGGAGAAGCAATTGCACTGGAATGGAGGCATTGGCTTGGAGATGATGTCATTTTTGAACAAGCGATTGTTGTCAATGGCAACTATAGACCTGTGCTGAAGAAGGGATTAAAGACTCAAGACAAAAGAAGATGGCTCTCCTGACTTTATGGTGTCGATGGTATAATGAGATACTGATTTCCACAGTGAGTGATGGTTCCTCTTGATAAGTTACAGCCTATTCACCTATTGGCTGTCACAGTAGCAGCACTTAGCAAACCAGTTACTGAAGGATGAAGTCTCAATCAAATACAAGCCTATTTCTACCAGCTTCTCCAATGCTGCCATCCCTCGTGTGCAATAGAGGCGAACAAAAGCT
>JAAUUM010000126.1 GCA_012031565.1 Synechococcaceae cyanobacterium SM2_3_2 | reverse complement strand
CACCTGTTGAGCGCCAGGTTAGGGACGGTGGAACTGGCTGCCCATACTTTGATGATTCAGGCGGTTAGTCTGGCGGCATACTTCATTGATGGGTTTGGCTTTGCCACCGAGAGCTTGGCGGGCCTGTTTTATGGGCAACGGGATGCTCTGCAACTGCGGGCCTTGTTGGAGATGTCGGGTTGGGCCAGCCTTCTCACCGGGATCCTGTTTGGCATCTTCCTGATGATGGAGCCCGACTTTTGGTTTGGCCTACTCACCCAGCAGACAGCATTGTTAGATCATATCCGCGCCCATGTGGGCTGGTTGGTTCCCCTGTTGGGTTTTGCCTCCCTGGCCTATACGCTGGATGGCTACTTTCTGGGCCTTACCCAAGGGCGGATTTTGCGGTGGAGTAGTTTGGCCGCCACAGGGTTAGGCTTCATGCCGCTGGCGGTGGTGGCGGGATCCCTGGGCAATAGTCATCTACTGTGGCTGGCGATGGTGGGGTTTATGGCGGGTCGAGCCATCAGTCTGGCGGTCTGGGTGCCCTCCTCGCTGCGGTTTGGCATCCCTGTCCGCTCCTAAACGTGGTGGGATCCAAACTGGGGGTGACTTTGACTCTCTACCTGCTCTTCAGCTTTGATCAGAGGACGGCCCTCTAGCGGTCGGATTTTAGCCGCCGAAGTTCGATTTCCCACTGTTGCAGTTCTTCTTGACGGGCCTCGATCTCAGCCTCTCGTTGTCTCAGATCTTGGCTCTGGCGGGTCAAAGTCTGTCTCCACTGCTCGATCTCAGCCAACTCAGCCATGTAGGTCTCAGGACTTAGCTCTGGCTGTTGAGGACTGGAAGTCTGACGATCCTGGGGATGGGTGGATCCCGCCGCCAATAGCTGAGTGATCAGGGGCACGGCATCCTCAATCCTGACGATATGCTGCCGTTCATCCATCTCGACCACCACCAAGACGCCACTATTGAAGCTGTTGGCATCTGGGGCCAGAACCCTGAGAGGATAGTCCAAAATCACCCAATTGGGGCGATATGCTGGGCCAAAAGCTGTACCTCGCTCTGCTCAGACATCTGTTCCAGGGTTGGTTTTGCCGGAACGTGCCCGGTAACATCTTTTTTGCTGACACGAGCCAAGTAGAGCACGAGATCAAGATTCCTTACCGATAGAGAGTGACAGACCAAGGCTGATGCGCGGGGTAAAATCCCCTAGCGAGGCTGAGAATACGCTGATTTTATCTGGGTTGATCAGTTAAGGTCACCATATCTCCCGAAGCCTTGGCATCTTTTGAGACAATACACCATACGCAGAAGGAATGGGGCGCTCAGATCCAGGATGCTGTTGGTCTCTCTCAAGAATGCCCCATCTGTCTTGGATGAGCTCACCCTGCCAAGGTGACCTTGCTGGGGGAGTGGCGGCAATGGCGACTAACTGATTCAGATTTAGTGATATGGGCCCAGGGATATGAGCTCAGTGATATGGGCTCAGAGTCAGAATGTTAGGATAAGTTCGACTGTTCAAGACTTCTCGCAGCCCTTTCCCTTTTGTCTGGGGACATTAGCATTGAGACAGCAGACTTGAGAGATCAGATCTGACCTCTGGCTAGCGACTTCTGCGGGGATCCCCTTGAAAATGACTTTCGGCAGGTGATGACGCATGTTTTTGACCACCAATCCGTCGTTTCCGATGGCTGGGATCGTAGCAGTGGCCAGTGCCGCGCTTTTTGCAATCCGCTACATTCGCCCTGAAGCCTCGCGGGAATACGATCTTGTCTTTTCGGTGATGGGTCTGATCTATGCCCTCTGCCTCTTTTTGGAAGGGTGGCGGCTGATCCCCCTGATGTTTTTTGCCCAAGTGTTGGTCATCGCCTTTGGCGGATTTTTTGCCTTTGAGTCCTTCCGGCTGCGGTTGCAATTGGTGGAAAAATCGCGGCAGGCAGCTGGAGGAGCGCCCCCTCGGCGGGAAGGATTCAACCGCACCTATCGTCCCGCCCAAGGGGAGTATGGCAGCGGTCGGGTGGTGAGCCGATCTACTGAAGATAGTCCCCGTATGCGCCGTGTGGTGGATCCCGATCGCACCTTCGAGAGTCGAGAAACCCGCCGCCGACCGGCCAACCGTCAACCCCCTCGCCTTGCCCCTGGATCTAGCGACTCAGAGGGATCCTCTCCCCGTCCCAAGCGCCCTCGCCCCAGCCCTGCCCAGGATCCCAGAGATCAATCCAGAGATCAATATGGAGATTCCTCTAGCCCCGATCCTCGCCGGGATCCCCGCAATCGGGATGGGAATGAACGGGATAATCCTCCTCGTCGTGAACCGCCCATTGATCGCCGCGTTCGCCCCAGCCAGCCACCAACCCAAGAATGGGGGGATGAGTATGGTTATGATGACTATCCTGAAACAGAGCCCAAAGCCCGCCGCCCTCGTCCGCCGGTGGTGGATCCAGAGGGTGATAGAGATGTTTCGCCCCCTTCCAGTCGCCGTCGCCCGCCGCAGTTGCCAGAAGAGGAGCAGCAAGAACGGTTTGAGCGTCGGCCTAGCGACCGTGTGATCGAGGTTTCTCCGGTTGAAGTGGAGGTGGAAGCCGTCGATGAAGAAGACTATGGGGATTACCCTGATTACAAAGACTATGACGAATAGACTATGACGAATAAGACCAGCTCCTGAGGATACCTTCTCTACTCCGATCCCATAGGGTAAGTGGTCTCATAAGGTAATTGGCACCTCTGGCGCTCTTCATGCCGTTTTTCTAGCAATCGGTGGCATCAATCTACCCCCTATGAACAAAGGGTTTAAGCCCCTCACCTGAGCTGCCCTATGGTAGCTAGATCTCTGTCAATAGGTGCTAAGAGTTCTAAGACGAGAAACTCTGGCTTGCCACTAGTAGATGGCACCCGCAACTATCCCTCAGGCCAGCAACAGAGAATGGTGAGAGGATAGCTAATGTTTCCAACGCTGATGCAAGTGTGATGATGCTGACTTTTTCGCTAACCGGGATCCTGGGTTTGGTGCTACGCTCACCGGGGCCGTTTATGCTGCGGATGCCTGATGATTGGCCGCTGGTGGGAGGGAATGGCCTGCGCTGGTATGGGCTGCTGATGGCGGTGGCAGTGCTGGTGGGGCTGTTTTTGGCGAAATGGCTGGGGGAGCGGCAACGGCTGGAAAAGGAACCGGGTCAGGCCAGCGAACGGATTGAATTGCTGGCTCTGTGGTTGGTGATTTCGGGCTTTTTGGGGGCACGGCTCTACTATGTCGCTACCCATTGGTCAGACTTTGCCACCCGACCTCTGGCAGCTTTGGCCATCTGGGAAGGGGGCATCATCATTCATGGCGGCATTTTGGCGGGGGGCTTGGCCCTTTACCTTTACAGCCGCTTCACCGGCATCAATGGCTGGCGCTATGCCGATATTTTGACTGCTCCGTTGATTTTGGGACAAGCGATCGGTCGCTGGGGCAATTTCTTTAATCATGAAGCTTATGGATCCCCGATTGTGCCGGAGAGTGGCTGGCCGATCAGAGAGTTTATTCCCCCTGAGTCCCGTCTGCCGCAGTTTCGAGATCTGGAGCTGTATCACCCGATCTTTTTGTATGAGAGTGTCCTCAATGTGGTGCTATTCGCCATTTTGATGGGGATGTTTTTCAAGTTTCCCAAGCTCAAGGCGGGCACCTGGGTCTGGACGTATCTGGTGGGCTACAGCCTGATTCGGATCCCCTATGAGATCTTGCGGATCTCAGCGGTGGCCTACATTGGCGATACCGGCATCAAAGCTGCCTATGTGGCCAGTGCGGTGGGTATTGTGCTGGGGCTAGGAATGCTGGTTTATATGTACCGCTTCCGCTGGGATCCTGACTTTGAGCAAGCCACCCTATGGCTGGGGCAGACCGCTCAGATTGATGCCAACGTGGCGGAAAGCATTGTGCAGCGGTCGTGGAATGTGTTGCGCCGCAATCCCAAAGCTGACCGGGACGATCAGGTGTCGTTGGCCATGCCCTATTTCCCCAGTTCTTTGGGTCAAAGGATCCCGGTCAGTCAGCGAGAGTCACTGTTACAGCAGCTATTCGCCATTTTGGAGGGTAAGCACAAGCCGGAGATGACGCCGACGGGATCCCTGGCTTTGCCCGCAGGAGAGCAGTCCCCGGATCCCCAGTAGGGTTGGAGCAGAGCTGGATTTTTAGCCCTGAAACTGTAGCAATGAAACTGACCACACGGGGCTACTACAGCCTCAAAGCCATGCTAGATCTGGCACTACTGGAAGGAGATCAATTGGCCTCGGTGCGGGTGATTGCCCAGCGGCAGCAGATCCCCGCTCCCTATCTGGAAAAGCTGTTGATCGAGCTGCGGCAGGCGGGCTTGGTGCGCTCACAACGCGGGATCCAGGGGGGCTATTGTCTCAACCGGACTGCTCGCCAGATCCCCATTGCAGAGATTTTGACCGCAGTGGGGGAAAGGTTAGATCTGCCCTACTTTGTGCTGGAAGGGAAGGGATCCCAACCCCCGGCTGAAGATTGGGTGATGAAGTCGATGTGGCAACGGGTGACTCGGCAGGTGCAACAGGTGTTGCAGGAGACGACTCTAGAAGATCTCTATTTTGACACCCGTAGCTTGCAAGCCTCACAAGCGGATGAGAGCGGGTTTGTGGTCTAAGGGAGGGGCCACTATTTGTATGCCGAGATTTGTATGCCAAGCATTACAGCCG
This sequence comes from Synechococcaceae cyanobacterium SM2_3_2, assembly GCA_012031565.1. Taxonomy (GTDB): domain Bacteria; phylum Cyanobacteriota; class Cyanobacteriia; order Thermostichales; family Thermostichaceae; genus JAAUUM01. The sequence goes on along the minus strand of JAAUUM010000126.1, from coordinate 6,247 downwards.
GACTGGGATGCCGTGGGCTTGCATATCCGCCTTGATCTCAGCGATGGAGAGTTGGCCATAGTGTAGTAATGAGGCCAAGAGTGCCGCCTCTGCCGCCCCATCAGTCACCGCTTGGCGAATGTGTTCACAGGTGCCCGCCCCCCCTGAAGCCACCACCGGAATGGAGATGCACTCTGCCACCCGTGAGGTCAGCTCCAAGTCATAGCCTGCTTGGGTACCATCCGCATCCATGCTGGTCAGCAGGATCTCTCCGGCTCCACGCTCGGCCATCTCCTTGGCCCACATCAGAGCGTCCAAGCCCGTATTTTCCCGTCCCCCCCGCACATAGACAGCCCAAGATCCGTCCTCTTGGCGGCGGGCATCGATGGCCACCACAATGCACTGGGATCCAAACCGTTGGCTGGCGCGGCTGATCAAGTCGGGATCCTGCACCGCTGCGGAGTTGATGCTCACTTTGTCGGCTCCAGCCCGTAACAGCGTCCGAATGGTCTCCAGATCCCGGATGCCGCCCCCCACCGTCAAGGGGATAAACACCTGCTCGGCGGTGCGCCGTACCACATCCAACAGGATGCCCCGGTCTTCGTGGGTGGCGGTGATATCCAAAAACACCAGCTCATCGGCTCCGGCCTGGTCATAGACTTGTGCCATCTCGACGGGATCCCCAGCATCCTGGAGATTGACGAAATTGATCCCTTTCACCACCCGTCCGGCTCTCACATCCAGACAGGGCACAATTCGTTTGGATAGCATCGTCGAGGATCCCTGACTCAGGATTTTTACTCTACCAAGCTCTGCGATTAAGTCCCACTGTTGAGCAAGACATGGGATCCCATTTCTCAAACCAGATCAGCAAAAAAAACAGTCAGATCTATGAGTTAAGGTCAATTAGAATAAAAGTGAGACAGCATCTAGAACAGCAGTCTCCTGCAATATCATCCGTCGTTTTTGAGGTCTCTATCCCTATAGATTCAGAAGTGTAAATCGATTTATTAACTTGTTATTGAAATATCCTTGAATTCATATCTCAGAAATGCCAGCAATCCTATATATTGCGTCAAACAAATAAGAATCTCTTTCGAGAAGTAACTTGCTAATCTAATGATTTCTATTCATCTGAGCTATTCTTCTGAGCTATTCTTCTGAGAAATACTTTTTAGTTGCGGTTTGTATAAATTATCGATGGCAGGTCGATGGCAGTTATGACATCTACACTGCTGCTTCCCACTATGAATCTTTCTCTATTTCACAATATCAGATTTCACGATATTAAAAGAATTGCATTCAAGACAGGTTACTATAACTTTATCAAGTAAAAATCTAAATAAAGTTAAAATTGATCCTAATATAACATTACAATGGTGGCACTACCCAAGAATGGATCCCGTTTTGATCTGAGACGACAGGTCAGGATCCTAAAACTCTTAGCATTGGATCCCATTCGCTAGATCATTGCCTTAACTTTCACCTCTATAATTTTATAATTTGTTGATGAGTGCTCTGAGCCATCGTTAAGTTGATCGGCCATTCACCTTCGCAAACCCTGTTGCCCTTCCTGAGTCAGCCATGAACGCCTTTTCTCCCCTGCTTGTCTTATTGCGTCCACCCCACTCAGTCTGGCAACCCTGGATCCTGTTCGGCAAACGGGGGTTGTCCTGTCTGCTGGCTGGCATTCTGATCACTCTGCTGGGCACGGGATCTGCTAGCGCGGCTGACTATACCAAGCGGGACTTGCAGGGGCGGAGTTTTGCTGGAGAAGATTTGACCGGATCCACCTTTGTCAAGGCTAATTTGCGGGATGCCGATCTCAGCCATGTGACGGCGTTGGGGCTGGACTTGTTTGGATCCAGTTTGGTGGGGGCCAATCTTGAGGCTGCTAACCTGCGAGGGGTGACCCTGGATATGGCCAATCTGGCGGGGGCTAACCTGCGGGGGGCCGTGCTGGAGGATGGCTTGATGTGGCTGACTCAGGTGAATGGAGCCGATATCGAAGGGGCTGACTTTACGAATGTGATGATGCGGAGCGACACCCTCAAAGCTCTGTGTGCGGTGGCCTCTGGCACCAATCCCATCACCGGGCGTGACACCCGAGAGAGTTTGGGCTGTTCTTAATGCTTCGCTTCGGGATCCCTCGGGTCTGGAGGGGTGGCAAGGCCAGGATCCCTGAGCTTGTCAGTAACTGTGGCTAAAGTTTTGGCTCAATCTTGTCCATCATCCCCGCGATCCGTTAGGCTATATAAGCTGAATTTTTGTGAGCGGCGGAGTACCTGTGGCCAAAAAAAGCATGATCGAACGCGAGAAAAAGCGTCAGAAACTGGTAGACAAATATCGGGAACAGCGTTCAGAGCTGAAGGTGGCCTTGGCCAATCTGGACTTGGAACCCGATGAGCGAATGGAACTGCACGCCAAGCTCCAGAAGTTGCCCCGAGCCAGCTCTCGCACCCGCTTGCGGAACCGATGCTGGGTGACGGGCCGACCTCATGGTGTGTTTAGCGACTTCGGCCTGTCTCGCAACACCATGAGAGAAATGGCCCACCAAGGTTTGTTGCCCGGTGTCGTTAAGTCCAGTTGGTAGATGGCAGCTCAATCCATGCCATCGGAGTCCATACCCTCAGGATCCATCTCTTCAGAAACCTTCGAGGTTGTGGATGGTGACTTGACATTGGCGCAGCTAGAGGGGTATTTATCCTCTCCATCTATTGCTGTGGATACCGAGGCGATGGGGTTGCTGCCTCATCGGGATCGTCTCTGCTTGATTCAGCTGTGTGACGGGGCTGGTCGGGTGACTTTGATTCGGATCCCAGCGGGGCATCGTGATTCACCCCATCTCAAAGCCCTGATGGAGGCACCCACGGTAGACAAGGTCTTTCACTTTGCCCGATTTGATTTGGCTATGTTGCAACATCACCTCAGCATCCGCACCTGGCCTGTGTTTTGCACCAAGATTGCCAGTAAGCTGGCTCGCACCTACACACCTCGGCATGGGCTCAAGGATTTGATCCAAGAGCTGTGTGGTGTGGAGTTGGATAAAAAGGCCCAAACCTCCGACTGGGGCGCAGTTCTGACCCTATCGACGCAACAATTGGCCTATGCTGCCAACGACGTTCGGTATCTGCTATCCGCCCAAGCGGTCTTACGGACCATGTTGGAACGGGAGGGACGTTGGGACTTAGCAGTTCGCTGTTTTAACCATCTGCCTACATTGATCGATTTAGACCTGTTGGGATACGAAAAAGTTTTTGAGCATAGCTGAGGGATGGTGATGCCGGATCCCGTGGCTGCTGCTTTTGCTTTTCCTACCCCTTTGATCCCCGGTCGATTGTTGAAGCGGTACAAACGGTTCTTGGCGGATATTGAGCTGGAGTCGGGGGAGATGATCACCGCCCACTGCCCCAACACTGGCCCCATGAGCGGCGTCTGTCAGGAGGGATCCCTGGTGCAGCTGTCCTATCATGCTGACCCGAAGCGGAAGCTGGCCTACACCTGGGAGATGATTGAGGTCGATCAAACTTGGGTGGGCATCAACACCGCCTTGCCCAATCGGTTGGTGCAATTTGGCCTCGAACAGAATTGGTTTCCTGAATTGGCCGGGTTTTCAGCCCTGCGGCGAGAAGTGGCCTACGGCACCCGCAGCAAGGTTGATATCCTGCTCACCTACCCCGATGCCCGCCCAGATACCTATGTAGAGGTAAAAAATACTACTTGGTGTCAGGGATCCCTGGCTTTGTTTCCCGATACAGCCACTCCGCGCGGTCAAAAGCACATCCAAGAGTTGGAGCGGATGGCCCAATCGGGATCCCGAGCGGTCATGTTTTATGTGATCAATCGGGGGGACTGTGATCGGTTTGGCCCTGGTGACGAACGGGATCCCCTCTATGGTCAGTTACTGCGACAGGCGGTGCAGCAGGGATTAGAGATTTTGCCCTATCGCTTTCGGGTGGATCCCACTGGCATCACCTGCTTGGGGCTGGCAGAGGTGCAAGGGTGTTGAGGCTACAGTAAAAGCTAAAAGATAAAAGCTAAAAGATAAAAGCTAAAAGATTGGTGTGGACTTATGGCGACGGATTTGATGCCTGCCATTTTCTTTGGGCATGGCAACCCAATGAATGCACTGGCAGATAATGCCTACTCAAAAGCGTGGGCACAGATAGGGCAATCAATCCCTCGTCCTCGTGCCATTCTGGCGATTTCTGCCCATTGGTATATCCCGGCCACGGCGGTCACCAACACCACCGCCCCACCGACGATTCATGATTTTGGGGGCTTTCCCCCCGAATTATTTCAGGTGGAGTATCCCGCTCCGGGCAGTCTGGAGCTGGCCCATCGGGTGAAACATCTGTTGGATCCCGTTGTGGTCAAGCTCGATGACAGTTGGGGGCTCGATCACGGCACTTGGTCGGTTTTGTGCCATATTTTCCCTCAGGCAAATATCCCCGTGGTACAGCTGAGTATCGATCGGACGCAGCCCCCTGTTTTTCACTACCAATTGGCCCAGCGGCTTGTTTCATTGAGGGCCGAAGGGATCCTGATCATGGGCAGCGGTAATGTTGTGCATAATCTGCGCGCCTATGCTTGGGGGCAGCCAACTGTCCCGCCTTTGGATTGGGCGACCCGGTTTGAACAGCAGGTGCGAGAGGCGGTGCTGAGTGCTGATATGGATCCCTTAATTGAGTTTGAAAGATTGGGGCAGGATGCCGCTCTATCTGTGCCCACCCCGGAGCACTATCTGCCCTTGCTCTATGTGATGGCGCAACGACAGGCTGGGGATCCCGTGAGTTTCCCAGTAGAAGGGATGGAGGGTGGATCGATCTCCATGCTGTCTGTGCAGGTGGGTGCTTAGGTTGGGAGACACCGGAGACAGCCATGACCATCCGCGCCTCTGTGTTTATCGCCATCAGTCTGGATGGGTTCATCGCCCGTCTAGATGGCAGCTTGGATTGGCTGACCGATCCCCTACCGACAGAAAACGCTGCGGCTGGAGCTTCTCCAGCAGAGGCAAGCTCAAAAGCAGATGCAGAAGACTATGGCTATGGCGAGTTCATCGCTACTGTTGATGCCATCGTCATGGGCAAAAATACTTTTCTGAAGGTACTCACCTTTCCAGACTGGCCCTATCCCGATCAGCGGGTTATCGTTCTCAGCACCACCCTGACAGCAGAGGGGATCCCGGAGATCTTGAGGGATAAGGTAGAACTGCGGTCAGAGCCTGTGGGGGAATTGGGGCAAAGCTTGGCCAACACAGGTTGCCGTCATCTCTATGTGGATGGCGGACAGGTGATTCAGTCTTTTTTGCAGGCTGGATTGATCGATCAGATCACCCTGACTCAAATCCCGATTTTGATCGGTACTGGCATTCCTTTATTCGGCCCGTTGCCCCAAGACTGTCGGTTGCGGCATCTCAAGACCCGCTCCTTTGCAACTGGATTTGTCCAAACTACCTATCAAGTCATGCGGTAGTTGTCCTCTTGAGCCTGTTGGCTTGACTCACCCCAGGATCCCTGATGTTTGATGCCATTCTCACGTTTTGGTTTGACGAGATTGCCCCCGCCCAATGGTGGAAGAAGGATCCCTCCTTTGACCAGTTGATTGCCGATCGCTTCGGTGACCTGCTGCGACAGGCGGCCCAGTGCGAACTGTACGAATGGCGTTCGGATCCCAGAGGTCGCTTGGCGGAGGTGATCGTTTTAGACCAGTTCTCCCGCAATATCTATCGTGACTCTCCGTTGGCCTTCGCCCAGGATGCTCTAGCCTTGGGGCTGGCTCAGGAAGCCCTACGAGTGGGAGCCGACGATGGCCTGACTCCGACAGAGCGAAGCTTTCTCTTGATGCCTTTTATGCACAGCGAGTCCCTGCTCATCCACGAGCTAGCGGTGGGTCTATTCGAGAAAAATGGCATTGCCAGCAACTATGATTATGAGCTGGCCCACAAAGCCATCATCGAACGATTTGGCCGTTATCCCCACCGGAACCAAATCCTGGGTCGAGTTTCTACGGCAGAGGAAGTCGAATTTCTCCAGCAACCCGGTTCTAGCTTTTAGTCGGGCGGGTGGGGGGTGGCAAGGCTGGGAACAATGGTCAACTCGCCATAGAACTCCTCTTGAATCAGATCCACTTGGGATCGAGAGGCCATCAACAGCAATGCCCAAAAACTTGGATCCGGTGCGGGGCGGGCTGATCTTGAATCTGGGGCACTTGGGTCATGAGGGGTGTCGAAGCTGAGTTGAGGGATCCCTTGTTGCCAAACTTGGGC
>JAAUUM010000125.1 GCA_012031565.1 Synechococcaceae cyanobacterium SM2_3_2 | reverse complement strand
CAGCCTGGAGTGGCCCGGTATGGCCCAAAAAAGTCTTTTCGCCGTCATCCATGCCGCCGCCGCACAAATCGGGACTCCCGCCTCCCCATTGCGCCGCAACGCCAGAGGATCGATCCGCCAGCCTGTCAAGGCTCTGGCCCCCGCCTGCACATCCGCCTCCGTATAGTGGCCGCGCCCGATCGTAAACAGCTCCATCAACTCCCGGCTGTAATTTTCGTTGAGATGATCGGCCCGATTCCGCTGATTATCCAGATAGAGCAGCATCGCCGGACTGGTGGTGACGCTCCACAACAGATCCCGATAATCCCCCAGAGCGTACTGTCGCAGCCGCAGCTCATAATCCAACAAAAAGGGGGGCAGATTGAACTTGCGAAAGGAGACAATCAGGTGATCCCGCCAGATTTGAGTCACGGTCTCGTGAAGTGGATTGGGGGCAGTCACCATCTGTTCGATCAACCAGCCACCGATTTCCAACGCTTGGGAGCGGATTTGATTTCGGGCCTGCCGTCGTTCGCCGGGACTGGCCTGTTGCATTTGCCGAGGTCTCAGGGAGGGGGGATCCAACTGAGGTGGAGGCAGCGGCTGAGGCTGAGGATCCTGGAGCCAAGATTGGACAAGCTCTAGGGGTTGGGATCCGTTTTCTAGCTCAGCCCTGGTGGCCCCCCAGCTGGCTCGACGAAAAAAATGCGCTTTTTGTCGAATGGTGTCCATGCTGCTGCCCAGTTACCTTTATGAATGAGTAGGAATTTGCTCTTTCAGACCTTGTGGAGCGTAGAGAGGTTCACACCTGGATAGCTCGGGTGGGTATCCTACCAGACAGGGCCATAGCAACTCACATAACCCATTGTTCAGGAGCCAATCTGCCATGCATCGATATCGGTTTTTTTGGGGTTTTTGGGTTGTGGGGATCGTGGGTCTGATGGGCATGATGGGACTGCCGGCATGGGCCTCCCCGACAGCAGAGGTGGTGGATATCCCGGAAGAACCGGTATTTTGGGCACAGCCGCCCCAAACAGAGGCCCCAGCAGAGGTGGGTACCCAGGTGCAAACAGGAGGCTATCTTCGCACTGCTAGCCCCGGCAAAGCTCAGGTTTTGCTCAGTGATGGCATGGCCTTTCGGCTGGGGGGAGATGCGGTTCTCGAAATTACGGATGAGGAGTTGCGCCTGACTCAGGGGCAGATTATTGCCTGGGTCAATCCCGACAGCGAGGGATCCCTGCTGCGGATCCAGACCCCAATGGCGACAGCGGCCATCCGTGGCACCACCGTCTTTATCGATTTGGATGAGCAGGGTTGCCGAATCTTTAGTTGGGAAGGGGAAGTGGAGATCAGCTTGCAGGATGGCAGCGATTCTGTCCTCTTGCAAACAGGGGAGGAAATTCTGGTGGAGATAGGCATGACCCAGTTGCCCAGCCCGGAACCGATTGAACGGGCAGTGGTGCAGGCCCGCTTTGAGGAGAGTGAGTTGCTGAATGGCTTTGGGGCAGAAATGTCCACATTAGAGACGATTCAGGAGCTGTTACTGCCTTGAAGGTCGGCAAGGATCCACGGTCGGGATTGAGCCTGCTGTTGGGGGCGGGGAGCGGGTTGCTGCTGCTGGGATTACAGCACTGGGATCCCTTGGTCTGGTCTGATCATGGGCTGCAAAGCCAGTTTTTCAGTTGGCGGGGGCCGCAACCACCGCATCCTGATGTGGTGATCTTGGCCATCGACGATAGCTCTCAAAACCTGGAAGATCTGTTCACGGCGGCGGAGATCGCTGACAACCCTCGGCTGGCCCAGATGACCCGCTGGCCTTGGCCGCGTGAGGTGTTTGCAGCCGCCCTTGACCAACTGGGAGCGGCGGGGGCACGGGTGGTGGCGTTTGATCTGATTTTTGACCAGCCCAGCGTCTATGGCCCCGAGGACGATCAGCGGTTTGCCGCAGCGATTGCCACCCATCGCCAGCGCACCCTGTTTGGGGTCAGTCGCTCTGAAGATGTGCAGGTGTTGCCTGGGGGATCCCGAAGTGTACGAGTCGCCTTCACCCCGCTGTGGCAAGATTATGCCGATGCGGAGCCTCAGTTGGGGTTGGTGAATTTGCCCATTAGCCCCAATCGCCAGGTGATGATGTTGCCCGCTGTTGGTGGCGAGGTTGATGGCAGAACGGGTCTAGCCATCAGACCTCTATCGGTGGTCGCCAGTAGCAGGTTGCTTCCCAATGCTGTGGACGAGGCTGGAGATTTGTCATGGGGGATTCAGTATCGTGGGCCGCGGGGAACCTATCCCACCTATCCTTTCTGGCATCTATTTGAACCGACCTTTTGGCAGCTCAATCTGGGCGGGGGAGAGGTTTTTCGGGACAAAATCGTCCTGATTGGGGATACCACCCAACTGGGCCAGGATCTGTGGAATACGCCGCTGGATCCCTTGTTGCCGGGGGTGGAGATCCATGCCAATGCGATTGGGACGCTGCTGGCGGGGGACGGCATCCGTACTGTGTCTTGGGCCTGGGGATCCCTGTTGATCCTTGGGGCTGGGCTGGGGATCGGCCTGGGGCTGATGCTGGCGCGGGGGGTCTTACCCAAGCTGGGGCTGACGGTGGCGGGGGTGGGGATCGCTCTGGCGGGATCCTATCTGGCTTTTGATCTGGGCTGGCGGCTGCCCACCACCGCCATGATTTTGGCGGGATCCCTGGCGGGACTGGCGGATACCACCTGGCAGGGGATGGCGGAACGGCGGGATCGGCTGCGATTGCGGCGGATCCTGGAACGGCGGGTGGCTCCGGCTGTGTTGGATGAGATCTTGCAACAACCCAATTCTTTTGCCGAAACGTTAGGGGGACAATTGCGCCCCGTGGCGATTTTGTTCTCCGATATTCGCGGGTTTACCCCTTTGGCCGCAGACATGGATCCCCAGGATTTGGTCACCCTATTAAACCGTTATTTTGCCGCTATGGTGGAACCCATTTTGGCGGAGCAGGGGACGATTGATAAGTTTATCGGAGATGCCATCATGGCAGAATTTGGCACCCCCTTATTTCGTGATCCGGCCACAGAGGCTCTGGCAGCGATTCGGGCCGCTGTGGGAATGCGGGCTGCTTTGCGGCAGTTGCAAGAGCAGTTGAAGCTAGAAGGAAAGCCCCTATTTGAGCATGGTGTGGGCATCCATTTTGGCTCGGTGGTGGCAGGCAATTTGGGATCCCCTCAACGGTTGGAATACACGGTGATTGGAGATGCGGTCAATGTGGCGGCGCGGATCGAGAGCTTAACCAAAGAGGTGGGGTGGGATATCCTCATCTCTGAGACGGTCTATGAGTTGGTGCGGGATCAGGTTCAGGTACAAGTATTGGGATCCCACCTTCTCAAAGGCAAAGTGGATCCCATTCAGATTTACGGTGTAGAAGATCTGATTTCAGTGATGCCAGTGACTTCTGCAGTAACTCATAGCAAAAAGAAAATTGCTAATATCTACAGCAATCCAAATTGATTCACTGATCTATTGAGTGTCTATTTAGCGACTGTTCTATTTAATCCCTAGTCAGTCAATTACTCGGCGCTCTGCGACCTTATAAAATGCAGAAAATGCAGGAATGGGCGAGTACATCCACAAGCCACATCGGTCTTTCCAGCGAAGTGTTGAGTTGGTCTGGGTTGAGTTCGCCATCCCCAATCGATCAGCCCTTTTGAAACAGTCCCTGGGTTTCGGCCTGGATGCTGCCAGTGACGGCGCGTTAGAGTGAATAGTGGTTCTTCCCTTTGCAAGTCTCATGGTTGCTTTTGCTCCCCTACCTGCCCTGACCCCGCTCGAATCAAAACTCGAATCAAAAAGGGATCCCTCGGCAGCAGCCCGCACCTTTGATGTGGTGATCGTGGGGGCTGGCATGGTGGGATCCGCATTGGCGGCAGCTTTAGCGGGATCCTCATTAAAAGTCGCATTGGTGGAAGCCCGGGATCTATCGCTGGGAATGGGGCCAGATGGCCGAGCCAGTGCCCTGGGATTGGGCAGTATCCAGCTGTTTGAGGCGATTGGGGCCTGGGATTTGATGCGGCAGTTGGGGGTGTCTCCCATTGAGCGGATTGAGATCTCAGACGGGGATTTTCGAGGGGTGGCTCATCTCCGCCACAGCGACATCGACCAGCCAGCTCTGGGCTACATTGTCGAAAATCGCGTCACCCAGATCGGCCTCCAGCAGGTGCTGCGCTCCGCCGACAACATCCATCTGATCTCTCCGGCCCGGATTCAGGGCTTTGCTACAGATGCCCAACAGGCTTGGCAAATCATCCATCTCGAAACTGATCTCGAACCGGGATCCTTGCACCCCGATCAAAAGCCAACCCTGATTACGATCAAGACTAAGCTGCTGGTTGCCTGCGATGGGGTTCATTCTCAGGTACGCCAACAGGCCGGGATCCCGGTGCGGGCTTGGGGGTATGGTCAGTCTTGCCTTGTCTCAACGGTGACTACCGAGCGACCTCATCATCAGGTGGCTTACGAGCGATTTCGCCCGTGGGGGCCATTTGCCATCTTGCCCATGACCCCATCAGCCCAAAGCCTAGGTGAAAGCTCAGAGTATTCTCACCGCAGCTGTGTGGTTTGGACGATTTCTGATATAGAGCGGGAACGGTTGATGGCTTTATCGGAGGCTGAGTTTTTGGCAGCGATGGCCCCGTCATTTGGATCCCAATTGGGGGCACTGCTCTCCGCCTCACCGCGCGCTTGCTATCAACCCCGCCGCCTTCACGCCCAACGTTATACAGCCCCTCGCTTGGCCTTGGTGGGAGATGCGGCCCACTCCACCCATCCGGTCGGCGGACAAGGGGTCAATATGGGGCTGCGGGATGTGACTCAACTGGCTCAGTTGGTGCTGACAGCGGCAGCAGAGCAACAGGATCCTGGTTCTGATCTGGTGCTGAAGCGATATGAGGGATCCCGAAGCTGGGACAACCGTGCCGTCCTGCTGGGGACTGACATCGCCAACCGGGCTTTTTCCAACAACTGGATCCTTTTGCGAGAAGCGCGCCGACTTGGGATCCTCACCCTCGAACATGCCCTGTGGCTCAAACGTCCCCTCATGCGACAGGCCATGGGTATCGCCCCCTACCATCCTCGCCTCCAGGGATCCCTGCGCTCTCAGCCCCAAACGATGCCTTCTAAATCAATGCCTTCTATCGGTGTTTCAGAACCATCAAGGTGATGTCATCGTGAATGGTTTGGGATCCGATAAAACCCTTCGTATCGGCCACAATCAGATCTCGAATCTCATGAGCAGAGAGATCGGCATGGGTTTTAACCAACCCTGACAGTCTGTCTAATCCATACAGGGAACCGTCCTCAGCTTCAGCTTCAGTCAGGCCATCTGTATAGAGAACCACCACATCTTGGGATCCCAGCTGCAATTTTCGCTCACTCAAAAACAGATCAATTGTAGGTTCAAGACCCACAAACATCCCCAAATTGAGGGTGTCGATCCGTTGAATATCCCCACCATTTTTGACCAATAAAACCTCTTCATGTTGCCCAATAATAGTCAGCTCACCCTGATCATATTTAAGTAAGCAGAGGGTGAGATTTCGATCGGATCCCATTCGTTGTAGGTTGGCATAAACTACTTGATTGAGGATCTGTAGGATCCGGTGGGTATCCGCTTCTTCGGAGGTGAGAAGAGTCCGAATTGCCATTTGCACCATGATCATCAAAACCCCACTTTCGAGTCCGTGTCCAGTGACATCGCCAATGCCGAAAAGTAAGGTATCTTTGTAAGACAAAACATCGTAATAATCGCCCCCCACTTCAGTTGCAGCCTGCATAAAGACCGCCACATCAAACGGGCTAGCCAGCTTAAGTTCTTCATCACGGGGCAGGATCATCTGTTGCAATTTGCGGGCCACATTCAGTTCAGCCTGAAGAGATTCTGTCCGAGCTTGCACCCGATCTGCCATCTGATTAAATACCTTGGCCAGGATCCCTAATTCATCCTCAGCCGTAATCGACGTCCGGATCGAGAGATCCCCCTCGGCAAAAGCCTGGGCAGTGGATCCCAAGGATTGTAATGGCTTGATCATCCACTGACTAAACAGTCGCCCCAGCACCAACGTGATAACCAAAATGATGAGGCCAATGCTGGCAATGGGAAGGATCCCGGCGGAAAATAACAGCCGATTGATCTGGTCATGGGATGTGGCTTGCAGAAGGATCCCGACAGGTTCTTTTACCAAGTTAAACAGGGGTTGTACCGCAACGGTGTAGGTGGATCCCTCTATCGTGATCACCCGCAGCGTTAGCTCACCGCTGGCAATGGCATCGTCAATTAAGCGTTGGGTGGAAACATTGAGAGCGGGGGTGGGATCGAGATTAGTCATCCAAGCATTTTGCCCCCAGTAGATAGCAGAGACACTGTTATTGAATTCAGCAAGAGAGTCTTGAATTAAGCTAGGCTGAATAATATCGCCCGAAACCAAGAAACCAGCAATGACTGAGTTGTCGCTACGAACAGGGGTAACGGTATATTGAACCAGAAATTGAGATTGTGGACTGTCCGATTGCTGAAGTTCTAAAGAGCGAAGTCTGGCCATCCGAGGACTCTCGGCAGCTAGCTGTTCGTGGGACAATAACTCCGTGGCAATAACTTGTTCGCCGGTATTTCTCACCTCTTGGATCAATCTATCAATCCCCAGCCGGGATCCCTCCCTGTCATAATAAGGACTAATTAGAATATTTCCTTCTACATCCAGCAAACTAACAATTTCAAGATTTCGTTGCCACAACTCATTGAGAAATGACATTCGCACCATCGCATCCACAGTGCGATTCTCTGCCGCCGCAATGATGGCTGGATTCTCTGCTTGGGCCCGAAAACCCAAGGCTGTTTGTTGCAGCTGTTGTTGGTAAACCAGCTCAAAAATGGACAGCTCAGTAATGGATTGTTGCCGCAACTGTTGCACCAAACTAGCGCGAATCAAGTACACAGCGGTTCCGCCCACTGCTAAGGCCAACGTCTGAACCAGGAGCAACATCAACGTCAGCTTGCTTTCTAGAGGCAGTTGTTTCAACCACCGTTTCCAGGATCCAGGCCGAATGTAAGTAGATCTCATGTGCCTGCTTGGTGCGATTTGAAACTTATCTTACCCGTTTTCTTCTCCATGCTGTCAGAGCCTAAGCAGTCAATGACTCATGACTAGACCTCTTGTATCAATGAGAGAGAAGAGAGACATGATAATTAGTTCCCATTTGTGAAGGCAGAGCAGCCTCAAACACATTCCATTTCTAGACGTTGATCTCACAAGTCACGTCCAACTCCTATCCACAAAAGCTGTATGGCTAGAAGGTAGAGCCTTTTTTATGAAGATCTCTGGATTTTTCATTTCATGATTGAATAAATGAATCATTAATAAACCAGTAGAAACAATAGGTCGCTAAATTATTATAAAGCTGTATTTATATCCCTCTGTTCCCCTGATCTAAATAGTATTGAGTGTCATTTCAGTCAATTTATTTTAGTGCATTGATGAGGCGAATAATGTATGAAAAAAAGCTACAATCATTGATAAGATTATGTAGTAGTATCGCTCCTCATGATCTCTCGCTGCTAAGTAAATTGCTTAGTAAATTGACTAAATATCTCTTTTGCCATTTCCGGGAGTTTTGACGAAATGATGTCATTTCAGCTCACGAGAGAATGCGGCTTTCTCCCAATTTGATAGAAGAGATATATTAACGCGAAGGGATCCCAGCGACGGCTCCACAGCGGTATTGCTAACGCACAGTCTTTCCAAGAGACAAAACAGACAACAGCGCAACTGGGTAGAGAAGAGTGTGTTCCTTTAACTAAGTTAAGTAAGTCAGGGATCCCACAGAGCACTTTGCCGCCTGAGGAGAGCATCCTGGGTTGTGAGTATGAGAGTATGGGGGGTCAGCAAATGGGAGTAGGGATGGCGGGCTATAACTCTGCCTTGGGGATGAGGTGAGTCCTCCCGAATCTTAGGTATGGGGAAGGGATCCCGACCAAACAGGTCATGATGAAACAGCGGTCTCAAGTGCAAGACCCCGAACTGGGTGAGGTGTGTATGACAGAGGTGATCGTCGTGGGAGCGGGGCCAGCAGGTCTCACAGCGGCTGATGCGTTAATCGACAATTTTTGCTTCCAGACATTACTGGCGGACACATGGTTGGAGGCCGGGGATCCCACAGCTCAAGCGGGGCGAGACTCTGCTCGGGCCTCAAATATTCGGGTCACCGTCCTAGAACGGGATCCCAACATGGTGGGAGGTATCTCGCGCACAGCGGAATACAAGGGCTATCGCTTTGATATCGGGGGCCATCGCTTTTTCTCCAAATCCACCCAGATTGAGGCGCTGTGGACCTACTGGCTGGGCCAAGAGATGCAGGTCTGTGAACGCTTATCGCGGATCTATTACGGCCAACAGTTTTTTGACTATCCCATTCGTCCCTTCGATGTGTTTCTCAAATTGGGGGTGATGGAGACCGTGCTGTGTTTGGTCAGCTATGTGCAGGCCCGTCTTCAGCCTCGTCCCCAGACCATCTCTTTTGAAGATTGGGTGATCAATCAATTTGGGCAGCGGCTCTATCGCACTTTTTTCAAGACCTATACCGAAAAAGTCTGGGGGATCCCTTGCGATCAAATTAGCTCTGATTGGGCTGCTCAACGGATCAAGGGACTGTCGATGGCTTCCCTGATTCGCTCTTTGATCTTGCCTCGGCCCCAGCAGCGCACTGCCGTGATCAAAACTCTGATCCATCAGTTTCGCTATCCTCGCTTTGGCCCCGGCCAAATGTGGGAGCGGGTGCGAGACCGGATTGAAAAAGAGGGCCATGAGGTCCTGATGGATCAAAAAGTCGTGCAACTGGACTGGAATGAGACTGGGATCCAGAGGGTTTGGGCAACAGATGCCCGTGGGGCCAGGGTGGCGTTCCGCTGCGATCAGGTGATCTCGTCCATGCCACTGGGATCCCTGATTCAGGCGCTCAATCCCCCGCCCTCGCCATCGGTGCTGGCCGCCGCCCAGAGCTTAAAGTACCGCGACTTTTTGACAGTGGCTTTGATTTTGGATCAACCTCAGCTGTTTCCTGATAACTGGATCTATATCCACGATCCCAGCGTCCAGGTGGGCCGGATCCAGAATTACAAAAACTGGAGTGCCCCAATGGTGCCTGATGTCTCCACCACCTGTCTGGGGTTGGAGTATTTTTGTACCATCGGGGATCCCTTGTGGCAGCTTAGCGATCAGGAGCTGGTTGCCCTGGGCCAGCAAGAATTAGCCCAGTTGGGACTGGCCGGCTCGGCTCGCATCCTCGATGGTACGGTGGTGCGCGTGCCCAAAGCCTACCCCGTCTATGACCATACCTATCGAGACCATTTGGCGGTGATTCGTGAGTTTCTGACCCAGAACATTCCTAACCTGCAAGTGGTGGGTCGCAATGGCATGCACCGCTATAACAATCAAGATCACGCCATGATGACGGGGCTGTTGGCGGCTCGCAACATTCTGGAGGGATCCCGCTATGACCTCTGGCAGGTGAATCAGGATGCTATCTACCTGGAATCGGGAGCGGAATCAGACGCGGAAGTGGGGGGACGTTCGGTGCCTCGGCCACTGTCGGTGTCTTGATCCTCTACTGCTCAATTCTCTACTGCTATTACTGGGCTAGGGGTGGAGAACTGCGGCTGATGGCAACCGAGATCCTGTGATCTGGCCTTGAGCTGGGGGGCTGGGGGTGGCTAAGCTGGAACGTGGGAAGACATATTCTGATGGCTTGATCCTCATATTGGGATCCCAGTAGACCGCCCTTCCCATCCCTAATCCCAGAGTTGTCGCCATGCTCCAACGCTCTCCTTCCACTCTGCTGCTGCTGTTGGCGTTGGCCTGCCCTGTGGTAGTAGACATCGTGGTTTTGACCCCTGGGGCTCTGGCTCAGGAGGCAGACAGCTTAGGCTGGACAGAGACTTACGTGACGGCGATTGAGGCTCAAACTGAGTTATCCCTCCGTCAGCAATCCTTGGATGTGCCCCTAACCCGTATCGAGTTTGCCCAATGGTTAGTGGAGTTTTTTGGTTATATTCCCGACTCGACGCAGTTGGTGATGCTGAATGATGTGGAACCCAACTCTCCCGATTTTCAGAATGCACAGGCGGTGGTGCAGGCTGGCGTGATGCGTCTCTACGACGGGGGTGAATTTCGCCCTGAAGGGGACATTACCAAGCTGGAGGCTTTGGCAATTTTGGTGCGGGCGCTGCAAATACCTGCTCCTGCTCCTGACCAAGTAACCCGGTGGATGGCTCTCTATGCTGATGCAGATCAGGTGCCGGAGGTGGGACACCCCTTTATCGCGATGGCTGGATCGGCAGGACTGCTGCTCAATGTGCCGGATCCCACTCTGATTGCCCCCAACTTGATTTTGCGGCGAGGGGATGGGGCGGCGCTGTTGCACCAAACGCTTGTGGCCCAACGGCGGATCCCAGCGATTGAGCCGCCTGTGGCGCAATTGGCTCCGGCAGAGCAGCCTGCGGTGACTATGGATCCCACCCAATCGGCACCGCCGCCCGTGCCCAGTCTACCGATCCCCAACGGCACGACGCCGCCATCTTCTTTGATCTCTGCCTTCCGGGTCTTTCCCTCCGCTGGATCTGTGGCCGCTGGACAACAGCTGCAATTGGGGGTGCAAGGGATCCCTGGCGGACTGGCGCGGGTGGAGATTGGCGGCATTGGGGTGATCCAGTTACAAGAGACCTCCCCAGGCCTCTACGAAGGTTCCTACACAGTGACGGAACTCAATCAACCAGTACAGGGCACCGAAGTACGGGTGGAATTGTTTTACAACGATCAGCGGGATGAGGCCCAACAGCGCTTCCCTACCCTCAGCTTGGGATCTGCTCCGCCGCCACCTATTCCACCTATCCCTTTTGCATCCCAGCCCACCCCGCTCTCCCCTGCCCCTGCCC
>JAAUUM010000124.1 GCA_012031565.1 Synechococcaceae cyanobacterium SM2_3_2 | reverse complement strand
TTAATCCTATTGAGATGATGTGGTCAGTCATCAAAGCTTTTGTTCGCCTCTATTGCACACGAGGGATGGCAGCATTGGAGAAGCTGGTAGAAATAGGCTTGTATTTGATTGAGACTTCATCCTTCAGTAACTGGTTTGCTAAGTGCTGCTACTGTGACAGCTAATAGGTGAATAGGCTGTAAGCTTAGAACGCTGGCTCCCCCTTTATCTCTTCAATCTCCAAAACTACCGCATAGCAAGGTACCCAGCTATCTGTAAGCAGCTTTTGTCAGTCAATCAGGTTCAGACCTCAGAGCAAGTCATTCAAAACAACGCCTTCAAAGCCGAGGAGAAAGGGTTGCCAATAGGATTAGAGCTGCCAAGGGGTCAGGATCTCGCAGCCTGTTTCGGTGATCAAAAGGGTATGTTCAAACTGAGCTGAGCGGATTCCTTTTGTGCTGACCACTGTCCATCCATCTGATAGCACCTCAGACCGAGTTTTTTGGGTACAGACAATCGGCTCTAGGGTCAAGGTCATGCCTGCTTTCAGCACGGGATCCGGGGCTTGAGGCAACCTGACATGGGGCACCACAGGGTCTTCATGGACGTTGCGGCCAATGCCATGACCGACGTAATGGGGCACGATCCACCCCCCTCGCACCTGCACATAGTCCTCAATCACCCCTGACACTGTTTGCAAGGGGATCCCGGCCCGAATCACGTGGATCCCCGCCCAAAGTGCTCCCTGTGCCATCTCCATCAAGATGTGATGCTCAGAAGCGAGGGGATCCATGCCGACGGTAATACAGGCGTCCCCATGCCAGCCTTCCACACAAGCTCCCAAATCGACAGAGACTAGATCTCCCGGTTTGATCCGCCGAAAGGGAGATGGGATCCCGTGGGCCATTTCGTTGTTGAGACTGACGCAAACGGTGGCGGGAAAGCCCTGGTAGCCTTTGAAGCTGGCGGTGGCTCCAGATTGCTCTAGGCGCTGTGCCGCGTAGATGTCGATATCTGCTGTTGTCCAGCCCGGTCTCAGTTGTTCCGCCAGCTCACTCAAAATCTGTCCCACAATGGCTCCGGCCCGACGCATGCGCTGTAGAGCCAGAGGTGTTTTGCGTTCAATGGTTTTCACAGGATAGGGAGAAGACGACGATGTTTCTAGGTATAGCAGTTATACCGTCGGTTAGGGCGTTCTCTAACAGGGTTGAGTTGCACTGGGTGGCGCTCATGCCCCTTACCAGTTGTTTGATTACTCACGTGACTACTCAAGGGATCCCTAGAATCAAGACTGAGGCTGTTGGGGTTTTGGGAGACGGTCTAACTAAACCATTACAGGCAAAATAGCTTTCTCGAAATTGACAATTTCCCAAAAAGCCAAAATTTGCTCAGCCACAGCTTGATAAGCAAAGTAATGGAAAAAATGGGATCCCTGGGGGTCAGACCAAAGTTTATCCACGGGCCTCAAATAAATCTGCCATATCGCCTGAATACTGGGATCCACTACTGGATCTTCACCCCCCAGACAAACCAATGTGGGAACCGTTAATCTAGACTCTGCCAGGATAGCGATATTGAGTAACGAATGAGGATTGGGAGATGAATCTAAGTCTTTCTCTAATCTTTCTGCTAAACATCGCAATTGAAAACGGCATAGATGACGACCCGCCAGTAGTTTAGCTGTATGGATAAGCAGCTGAGAACGGCTACAGGGGATAAGTTTTCGCTGTACATAATAGTGGGTATGCCAAGTCAAACCAGGTTGGGGCGAGACCGATAAAAGCACTAGGGATTTGACTCGTTCTGGGTATTGTTGGGCATACATCTGACTCAGGATCCCGCCCAGTCCATGTCCAATCAGATGAACTGGATCCTGGCGTGATTTGAGATAGTCGTGGAGCAAAATAATCGCTGTATCAAGACAGCAGGGCTCATCCAGTTCTTGTTGGTAATTCCAGCAGGCAAGCGAGCTATAGCGAGATAAGGCTCTTGACAAGGGTAAATTCAAATACTGAAGACTCTGAGATGCTCCAACAAACAAAGTGTTAGGTATAGACGCTTTATTCATCATCATTTACTCAAATTCACTAAAGAATTACAAAACAACTGTGTTGAGACCAGAGTAAAAAGCCTGTAACTCTTATTATCACCACAGGCTTTGACTAGATTGTCAGCATCGGGCTGACTAAAAATTGGCTGATATTGAAGCCGTCAATTAGGATGCTGTCGAGGTAGGGCCAACAGAACTCAAGGCTCGCTCCACCTGCTTAAAGTCAAAGCCTATGGCTCTGAGTGCTTGTCACAAATGTCTTTGGAAAAAGTAGAATAATCCAATTCTTGCCATTGTTTTCATACTCCTGACGAAGTGAAAACCGTGTGTGTCTTCGGGCGATAAAAATCTGGTTTTGGCACCCCAATCAAAATTGACCGATTGCCGGGTTGAAACCAGAAATAGGCCGCTAACGACCCTTATTCAAAAAAAGGGCTAATGACTCTGGGATCCAGTTCCACCAGCCCCACTACGCCAAAGAATTGCA
This sequence comes from Synechococcaceae cyanobacterium SM2_3_2, assembly GCA_012031565.1. Classification (GTDB taxonomy): domain Bacteria; phylum Cyanobacteriota; class Cyanobacteriia; order Thermostichales; family Thermostichaceae; genus JAAUUM01. The sequence continues at coordinate 8,472 of JAAUUM010000124.1, read as the reverse complement.
AAAGCCTTATCAAGACTCACTAGCAATAAGCCAGTTGTCCAATACGATATCGTTAATGAAATCAAATTGCAATAGTATTGAGGCCAACTAGTCCTTGCTTTGGGATCCCTGAGTGGGATCAACGCATGGAGGCGGGGATGAGGTTGGAGAAGAGATCGGATCGGATCCCTGCCCACTCTTGCTTTCAGGATTTGCTTTCAGGATTGATTGAGCTGGGCAGAGATGGCTGGAGAGATCGGTGTCGATTGACCCATCCCCTGACTAGCGCCAGAAAAAAGACCCCTAATAAAGCCAGCCCTAACAGGATTCGGCCCCCAGACATAACTCCTGCCCCCACCGCCACCACAGGGGGATCCGAGAGCAGAATACTTAGGAAAAGTACGGGTAAAAACTGCCGCCAGGGGGTCTTGGTCAAGCCGACGGCATAGCAGACAAAATCAAACAGTCCCGTCATCAAGAAAGCGGTGATCAAAAAGGGGTTGTTCTCCAGATGCCGTTGACTCAAAGTATCCACCTGGCTCATGAACCCCTGACCCACCAGCCGAACCACAGCTTTTCGCCCCCAACGGCGAGCGATCCAAAAGTTGATGGGACAGGCGACCATATCTGCCGTCACGATCACCATCAAACCGGGCCAAAACCCCAATAATCCCCCAGCCAGGATGGAATAGACAGTACTGGGAATGGCGGGAAACAGAATACTGGTGAACCGCAGTCCCATCAGTGCCAACGGTGCCCATACGCCTAACTGCTCCACTTGGCTGCGAATCCGTTCCACTCCTAACCAGTAGATCCCCCCTGTCAGAGCCAAGAAGAGGAATCCTAGCCCAATGATGCGGAGGGATCCCAGTCGGTTTATTTTCATGGCCAACGCCTTTCCCTATTGAGAATTATTTCTTGCAAATCTCCGATGATGCTGCTAGGCTTACAGGCAAACCTAGATGACTATAACTTTCAGTAGTAGTTTATTTCAATGAGGGATTGTCCAGCCTTGAGGAGGTCTGATCCCATGAGGTCAGTTCAGGCTCCATCTCTCCAGAGGACTTGAGTTCCCATCGAACTATTGGGTTCCTGATTTGCTTATTTCTTGCTTTCTCTTCTCTTGCTTTCTCTTCTCTTGCTTTCTCTGGGCCCTTATGAAGCTCCTAACTCTTTCCCCTAATGCCAATCCAAGAGACCCAGATAAATCTTCCCAACAAGGCTGGAGGCTATTTGTCCTACTGGGGGTGGTGCTGATTATCATCCTGATTCTCTCGGTTTCACTGGGGGCGGTGCGCCTGGATCCCGGCCAACTGTGGAGGGCATTTTGGCAATACGGGGATCCCGTTCACCAGACGATTGTGTGGGATTTGCGTATGCCCCGAGCTTTGTTGTCGCTGCTGGTGGGAGCAGCCTTGGGAATGGCAGGAGCTTTATTGCAGGGGATGTTGGGCAATGGCTTGGCAGATCCCTATTTATTAGGTATCTCAGCCGGGGCGGGCTTGGCGGCGGTAGGGATGCTGACACTGGGAGCCTGGACAGGATTGGTGCCTGTGGCGGCTTGGGCAGGAGGGCTTTTCACCACTCTATTGGTGTATGGCTTGGCGCGCTCCCAATCGGGATTGGTGGTAGAGCGTCTGATTCTGGCCGGGGTGGCAGTCAGTGCTCTTTTTGGCGCGATGAGTTCGACGTTATTGCTGATGGCGGATGACCGGGTGCAGGTGGCGTTGACTTGGCTGATCGGTAGTTTGAATGGGCGAGGGTGGCCCGAGGTCAACAGGGTTGGCTTCTACATCGCCATTGGGCTGGGGTTGGGATGGTCTCAGGCCCGGTCGCTAAATCTTTTGGGGCTTGGGGAAGAGATGGCGGTCAGCTTAGGGATCCCGTTGGTGCGGACACGGATGCTGATTGGGCTGATTGCGGCTTTGTTGGCGGCAGCAGCGGTGAGTGTGAGTGGGTTAATCGGATTTGTGGGCCTGGTGGTGCCCCATATCGTGCGTCAGGTGGTGGGATCCGATCACCGGTGGCTATTGCCACTGTCCGCTATGGCGGGAGGCGTTTTGCTGGGATCCGCAGATATCTTGGCCCGGTTGGGATCGGTGGAGTTGCCGGTGGGGGTGGTGACAGCTCTGATGGGGGCACCTTTCTTCGGTTGGTTGCTGTATCAACGGGGGCAGCCATGACAAATCAGGATTTTGTTTTAGAAGCGATTGACCTAGCGGGCGGATATGGATCTAGGTCGGTAATTAGCGAAGTTGATCTTTCGGTACAACGGGGTGAATGGTTGAGTTGTGTTGGCCCCAATGGGTCGGGAAAATCAACTCTTTTACGCCTCCTGAGCCGACTTCTCAAACCTCATGCGGGGCAGGTGCTGCTCAATGGGGTGGATCTCCAAACCCAAAAATCCTCAACCCTGGCCCGACGGTTGGCAATGCTGCCCCAATACCACCGGATCCCAGCCGGGATATCGGTACGGCAGTTGGTGAGCCTGGGACGTTCTCCCTATCAAAACTGGTGGCAATGGGATCTCGATCTGGCGGGTCGGCAGTATGTTGAGCGGGCGTTGGCCCAAACTCGACTGTTGCCCTTGGCGGCCCAACCGGTGGAAGCCCTGTCAGGAGGGGAGCGGCAAAGAGCCTTTTTAGCTCTGGCCTTGGCCCAAAATCCCCAAGTATTGCTGTTGGATGAGCCGACCACATTCTTGGATTTGCGCTATCAGCTGGAATTGCTGGAATTATTGAAGACTTTGAATCGGGAGCAGGGATTGACGGTGATCACGGTCTTGCATGACCTCAACCTAGCAGCCCGCCATAGCCATCGCATCGCCCTATTGTCCGCTGGATCCCTTGTGGCCTTGGGATCCCCTGCTGATGTTTTGACCCCCTCACAGTTGCAGCAGGTGTTCGGGCTGGCGGTGGAACTCATCCAGACATCGGTGGGCTTGCAGATGTGTCCTCTCCATAGCACTACCGATCCCCTTCAAGGGTCATCCCCCACTCTTCTCAATCACCATTACCCTTATTCCTTGAGCAAATCATGATCAAAGCGAACTTTGCACTCCAACTGATGGCAGGGCTTGTTCTGGGATCCGCTGTTGTGGGATCCCCTGGTGTGAGAGCCGAGTCCATCCCCACTCTCGAAGAGATCCCAGGATCTGAAATAAGCGCAGCCGGGTTGCAGGTGGCTCAAGGTAGCACCGCAGTCATGACCCAAGAGGATCAAATTCGGGAACTGGAAACTGAGTTGGAGGCTGCTCAACAACGGGGAGATCAGCCGGAGATTGACCGAATCCAGGCAGAATTGCGGGTCTTGAGAGACAGCGGCATCCCGACCTTTAACCTGCAACAAGTGACGGTGACCGGCACCCGTACCCCCCGCTCAGTGGCAGACTCCCCGGCTACCATCACCATCATCGATCAAGAACAACTCCGGCAAAATCTGAACCAAAACATTCAAGATCTGGTGCGTTATGAACCAGGGGTATCGGTGCGGGAGGATCCCCGCTTTGGCTTTCAAGATTTCAACATCCGGGGGTTGGATGGCAATCGAGTCTTAATTCAGGTGGACGGAATCCGGCAGCCCGAGCGGTTTGTGTTTGGACAGTTCACCTTGGGGCGAGACTACTTTGAAACTGAAACCCTGCGAACACTGGAGATCATCCGAGGGCCAGGATCCAGCCTGTATGGCAGCGATGCGCTGGGGGGAGTGGTCACCTTTACCACCCTCGATCCTGAAGATCTTTTGAACGGTGAGGATTTTCGAGTCACTCTTTCCAGTCAGTTCAACAGCGTCAATCAGGGGTACACCAACACCCTGGGGTTGGCAGGACAAGAGGGAGATGTGGAAGCAATGCTGCTCTATACCCACCGAGCGTTCCGGGAAAGCAATGGTTTGGGCGACGACCGCTTTCGGGATACTCAACAGGGCATCGGAGACAACATCTTGGCCAAGGTGATCTATCGCTTCAATGATTTCAATAGTCTGCGACTGACTGGAGAATACTTTAACCGCCGAGTTGACACCACCATTGCCCCTGGCAATCTGGCTAGCGCTGTCAGCTTCTTCCAAGAAACTGTGGATACCGAGCGATATCGAGTCAGTTTGGAATATCGTTACGAAAATCCTGATAACCCTGCCTTTGAGCTGGCATCGGCTCAGATCTACTTTCAGCCCGCCCGCACCCTAGAACCCAGTGTGGACAACCGAACGGTAACGGTAAGAGGTGAGGCAACTGCGGTTCAGGACAATACCGTTAATGAATTGATCAGCGATATTTTGGGGGTTGATATTCGTCTCCAAAGCCGCTTTCAGACGGGAGATATCTCCCATCGGCTGGTCTATGGGGCCGACGTGTCCACCACTCGCAACGAACGGATTCGGGATCGGGTTCGTACCAATGTTGCGACAGGTGAAGAAACCCGCGACATTCCCCCCAATAATTTTCCGGTGCGGGATGTTCCAGACTCAGACACCCTGCGATTGGGCCTTTATCTTCAGGATGAGATCGAGTTTAGCCAGGGATCCCTAACCTTGATTCCTGGGATCCGCTATGACGTCTATAGTCTGACCACAGATCCGAATGAGGACTTTCTCAAGACAGGGGCTGAAGCCGCAGATTTATCAGCAGACTCGATCTCTCCCAAGCTAGGGCTGGTGTGGAATGCCACCCCAAATCTCACCTTTACGGCTCAGTATGCGTCAGGGTTTCGAGCGCCCCAATACATCGAGATCAACAACGGATTTACAAACTTGACCAGCCCGTTCTTTCGTTATCGCACCCTTTCCAATCCTGATCTCAGGCCAGAAACCAGTCAAAGTTTTGAGGTGGGACTGCGAGGAGTTTATCCCCAAGCAGGCTTTAGTTTGACGGGTTACTACAACAGCTATAACGACTTTATCGAAACCTTTCGACCAGCGGGCACTGAGCCCTCCCCCCCCGACTCTGGGATCCCTGGGGGGCCACCGCCGCCACCTGTCAACCTGTTCCAAAGTCAGAATGTCAGTCGGGCCCGCATTTATGGCATCGAAGCAACCGGCCAGTATTTCTTTCGACCCGATCTAAGCGGATTTAGCCTCAATGGAGCCTTTTCTTGGTCGGTGGGGGATAACTTAACCGAAGATAAGCCCCTGATTTCGATTGAACCCATGACAGCGGTGGTGGGCTTGCACTATGACGACCCCAGCGCGGTATGGGGGGCACGATTAATTGCAACATTGGTTGCGGATCCTCGGGATCCCGAACGGGAAATTGAAGAGCCGCCAACCCCCAATGCTGCCCCTCAAATTCCTTTCTTGGCCAGTGGCCATACCACCGTCGATCTGTTGGGTTACTACAACCTGGATGAGGAATGGCAGATCACTTTTGGGGTGTTCAATCTGTTTGACGAGAGATATTACCTCTACAACGAAACCCGCAGTCTATTTCAACAGCCTGACAACGACCGTTTCCTACAACCGGGGCGCAATGTCGCCATCAATTTCTCCACCCGTTTTTGATAGTTTCTTTTCCTGAGCAATTTTATGTTGGTTGCACCATCTGCTAAATCCTGCCAGATTCCACGAGGATCTCCAACTCAGAGGCTGTCGATCTATATCGCTCTGGAAGTTTATTTTTGGCAACAAGAACAAGTCCTGGGAGCGATTGGAATCTCTTTTTTGGAACTCTGTCTATGGACTAGGGATCCCCGCTGGGCCTTATTGAGCCAGTTGATCTTGTCTCAAGCACTTGTGGCCAGTTGTTGCTGTACCCGTCTATCAGTAGCCCGCAGCTATGAGCTTCAAATAATTCCAATCTCCTTAGATCCTGACCACGACAAATATACCCATCTCGGTTTCACAGGACTGGGATCTATTGGCCTTCATCTTATTTTGCTGGTCATACTACTTTGGCGGGGATCCCCTCCCTTGCCGTTGACAGAAGAGGAACCTGCCTGGGTAGAGTTCACTTTTCTAGAGACACCTTCAGAATCGATGGAGATCGATCCAGATGCCTCTGAGGCAGAACCAGCAGAACCAGATGACAGTTTACCCTCACCTCAAAATACCGACTCTCCCCTGATTGCAGCCGATCCTGTTGCAGACGATTCTGTTATGGACGATCCTGTTGTGGACGATCCTCAGCCTCCAGTGGATCCGGCTGTTACCGAGAATCAAGGAGTTGCCCCCAACCTCAAAGCTGAAGATAGTCCCCCGCCAATAGAAAATCTACAGGCGGATCCAGAACCAACACCTACCCCCACCCCAGTATCTACACCGGAGATCCCAAGTCCAGCCCCCACTGCAATACCCACACCAGCACCAATCTCTCCATCTCCAGCGGCACCTGCCCCGCAATTCACCCCACTGATCGCCGGGATCCCTAGATCTGAGCCAAGTACACTTCCAATTCCTGCTCAGACTTCTTCTCCCTCGCCTCGGCCTAGTCCATCCGCTACTCCTATGGCGACCCCGGTACAGCCCGACGTTTTGGCCCAACCCCTCTTAGGGCAAAATCCTGCTCCTATCTATCCCCGCCAAGCCCGCCAACTCAATCAACAGGGAAACGTGTGGCTGAGGGCAAAAGTGAATCAACAGGGTCAGGTTGAAGAAGTGGAGATTCAAGATTCGAGTGGTTTTCCAGCTTTGGATCAAGCGGCTCAACAAACTGTTCAAGGCTGGCGTTTTTCTCCCGCCAAACTCAATAATCAACCCATTGATTCATGGGTGATTTTTCCTATTTCCTTTAGTCTTAACTAGATCTCAAAATCTCTCAAGTACTTTTTTGGAGAATTTAATCATGTCAAACATCTTACCTAATGCAATCCATCGTCGTCAATTGCTCAAAATCAGTCTTCTAAGTCTAGGATTTCTTACTGCTCAATCTCAATACAAAGCGAATTCTCAAAGTATCGAAAGAGTCATAACATTAACCTCCCTAACTGCTGATATTGTCGAACGGTTAGATCGCTCAACATTGATTGGGATCCCAACAGGTCAATTATTGGACGAAGATCCCAGATTTACAGGCATAGTGAGACTAGGTTTAGGGAATGCCCCAAATCTTGAGCAGCTGATTGCCTTGCAACCTGATTGGGTGATCGGGGCAAGGGGTTTTCATACAGATATAGCTGAAAGACTAAAGGGATTTGGGATTGAGACTTATCTGACTAATGTTGGCAGTTGGACTGGCCTAGAAGAAACAATTCAAAGATTGGCCAATGGAATCAGTAAATCTCCAGATCAACTGATCGACCAGTACGCCAGACTGCTGCCAAGCGAGCCACCTCGCCTCAGGCCAAAGACCCTCCTGCTAGCAGGAACACAGCCGATCTTGTCCCCCAAACGACAAAGTTGGGCAGGGGATCTACTCGACCGCTTTGGGGCCGACAATGTGACTGCTCAGCTTCAAAGTCAAGGACAGTTTCGCGGCTATGTCACTCTTTCTCCAGAAAGCATCTTAGAGGTGGATCCCGAAATTATTTTGGTGGTTAGTCCTGAGTCTGAAGACCCTCTTTCAGGGTTTCAATCTCGCCCTTTTTGGGAGCAATTACAGGCAGTCAAAAATGGTCAGGTGTATATTTTTGACTATTATGGAATGGTTAATCCTGGATCCCTTGATAAAATTTCTGCTACCTGTGCAAGGTTGACTAGCCTAATCAGCTCATAGTTTTTTTATTCCATTTTTAGAAAACAATTGGGTGCCAAATTTTCTCAAACTAGAAGCTTTTTCTTGACCTTAACCTCTAGGAAATCATGAATGGAACTACCGTATTTTTTCTCTGGAGAATTTTTATGTCTGAGACCTCTTATACCTATACCAAGATGCCAACGATCTTCCGACTCAGCCTATTAGTCTGCTTTGTGGCAGTTGGGGTCGTGGTAAACATTTATCCTCATAAGTCTTCGGAAAATGAAATCCCTAGCACTATTCCCGCCTTTGCTTTATCTGCCAATCGAGTTCCCCAATGTCACCATCCTCCAAACTGCTTTTGAAGTGATGATCAATCAACTGTAAATGGATCCCTACGCGGAGCAAGTCAGCCAGGGACTCGCATACTTTCAAGAACAAGCTGAACTTCAACTGCCTTTGGTGGAAGATCTCCTCTCTGCTATTGAATCGGGTGATTTGGTCAACGCCCAGGCCGCCTATATTTTATCTCGCCCCCCCTACGAACAAATAGAAGTGCTAGCTGCTAGCTTTCCTGAAATTGATGAGGCTATTGATGCCCGTCCCTATGGGTATAAGGAGGGAAACTAAGCCCAGATTTTGTGAGTACAGCCTGCTCATGATATACATGAGACGTTCTGTGGTAAGCTTTAAAAAACTGAACCTCCTGTTGACATGAGTCGTTACTCCCTAGATATCCGCCAGAAAGTCGTCACTGCCCACCATCTCGGTAATATCTCAATTCGTAAACTGGCTCAACAATTTATGATGAGCCCTGTTACTGTCCAGAAGTACCTCAATCAGGACCGAGACACTCAAGACCTAACCCCTCTTAAGCCTGGCCCCAC
>JAAUUM010000123.1 GCA_012031565.1 Synechococcaceae cyanobacterium SM2_3_2 | reverse complement strand
GAGTACCTACCGGTATACTCACCAGAGTTTAATCCGATAGAGATGGTATGGGCGAAGCTCAAGAGTCTAGTCCGTAAGTTCAGAACGAAGACAGCAGAAGCACTAGATAGGTTAATCGAGATGGCCATTAGGTTAGTCAGTGCAAGCGAATTAAGAAACTGGTTTAGAAAGTGTATTGACTGTAGCGAGTGACTGAGGGAAGGGCTGTATCAAGAATCTGATTTTTATTGTCGGACAAGCTTCTGTTTTTTGAAGCGAGGACAATCTTTGCCCTTAGACTCTTGTTTATATTGGAAAATCGTTATAGGAATTCTACAGATATCCGTCTGGGATCCTGAAGGGGACAAGGTTGTTGTTGGAGTGTGTGGAAACGGTGATATTGTAAGCAGTAAACTATTTAATTTTAAGAGAGTAATACTTGAGTGCATCACCCCAGTTGAAGCAGTGGAAATATCACGAGAAGACTGGCTTTATTTGGGGCCTGACTTAATCTCTTGCATTCAAAAAATCCAGCAGTATATTCATATTTTACAACATCGGAGAATTTATCCTCGACTGGTACATCTCTTGATATGGCTGGCGAATCGTTTTGGTCAACGATTAGGTGAAAATTTTGTTGTAAGTATTCCTTTTACTCATCATGAATTAGGTGAGTTGATCGGAACAACACGAGTGACTGTGACTCGAATATTACAAATGATGGAACGCGAAAGAATCCTTCATCGGCAAGATGGGCGAGTCCTGGTTTTGCACTATCATCCTATTCGTGCTTTAGATCTTTCGCTAGGGGCAGGCTTACTTGAGGATGCTTCGTGAACTGGCATAAAGCATTCTTAATAAGGCGTGGATTTTTTCAAGCTGCTATTAGAATGATTATCAATGCTGACTATTCAACTGGAGCCGATCATGGTCATTGCCTCTGCAACTGCTCCCATCCCCGTTACTGTCCTAACGGGCTATCTGGGGGCGGGCAAAACCACCCTCCTCAACCGCATCCTTACCCATGAGCATGGCAAAAAGGTGGCGGTGATTGTTAATGAGTTTGGAGAGGTGGGCATCGATAACCAACTGGTGGTGGATGCCGATGAAGAGATCTTCGAGATGAACAATGGCTGTATCTGCTGCACCGTGCGGGGGGATCTGATCCGCATCATCGGCAATTTGATGAAACGCCGGGACAAATTCGACCATCTGGTGATTGAAACCACAGGACTGGCGGATCCCGCACCCGTGATCCAAACCTTCTTTATGGACGAGGATGTGCAGGCCAAAACCGCCCTGGATGCCGTGGTGACGGTGGTGGACGCCCGCCATATTCATCAACATTGGGAAGCGGAAGAAGCCCAGGAGCAGATCGCTTTTGCAGATGTGATTTTGCTCAACAAAACAGACTTGGTCACACCAGAAGAGCTAGAGACCCTAGAGCAACGGATCCGGGGCATGAACGCGCTGGCAAAGATTTATCGCACCCAAAATGCTGCTGTGGAGATGAGCACGATTTTGGGCTTGAGTGCCTTTGATCTGCGTAATGCCCTGACCATTGACCCAGACTTTTTGACCGAAGATGCCCACGAGCATGATGAAACCGTGGGATCCATCGCCTTGGTGGAATCGGGATCGGTCGATGGGGTTAAGTTAAATGAATGGCTGGGGGAGCTGTTGCAGACGCAGGGGCCAGATATTTTTCGCATGAAAGGGATCCTCAATATCGCCGGAGAGGATTTTCGGTATGTGTTTCAGGGGGTACACATGATTTTTGACGGGATGCCGGATCGCCCCTGGAAGGCCGGAGAGACTCGTAAAAATGAGCTGGTGTTTATCGGTCGCAATTTGGACAGAGAGCAGTTGCAGCAAGCCTTTCAGGCGTGTTTGCTGTGAGAGGCTTTGGATCTGACTTAGCAACCTTGCGCTGGCAGGGATCCCTGTCAGAGTATGTGACGGCTCTAGGTTGGTGGGGCAATGGGTTGGCGGTGGCCTCGGCAGCGGGGGAGGTGGCCCTGTGGAAAGGGGCGGGATCCCTACAGGTTTTACCAGGCAGTAGCGACAAGGCGGTGAGTGGGCTGGGGTTCTCATCAGATGGCAGATATCTGGCCACAGGTGGAGAGGGGGAAGTACGCCTGTGGCGAATGGGCAAGGATCCCCAATTGCTGGAACACCTACCCCTGAAATCTTGGGTGGAGCACTTGGCATGGCACCCGACTCGGCCCTGGTTGGCCTTCACGGTGGGCAAGGTGGTGCAGGTGTGGGACGCAGCTCACCGAGACATAGTGGCCAGTTTGCCCTTTGATAATTCCAGTGTGTTGGGTTTGACCTGGCATCCCGACGGCCAGCAACTGACAGCAAGTGGCTATCAGGGCATCAAAGTTTGGGATGTTAAGGACTGGGATGAGGATCCGATCAGCATCGGGATCCCGTCGGCAAGTTTGGCAATTGCCTGGTCACCGGATGGGCGATACCTAGCATCGGGCAATTTGGATCGCACCGTCACGCTGATGGAATGGGCCAATCCTCACCCCTGGGGGATGCGGGGGTTTCCGGGCAAAGTTCGGCATCTGGCTTGGTCGGATCCAATGCACCAGGATCCCCTTTTGGTGGCAGTGACGGGTGAGGCGCTGGTGGTCTGGGAAAAGGATCCTCAGCCCACGAATCCATTGCAGATCAACTGGTCGCCCACCCCCCTGGAAGCCCATACCGATACGGTGCAAGCGGCAGCCTTTCAACCGGGATCCCGCGTACTGGCCTCGGGCAGCGCGGATGGCAGCCTCTGCATCTGGGATCAGCAACACCAGCTGGGGCAATGGATTGAGGACTTTGAGCAGGGGATCCCGTGTTTGAGCTGGGATCCGAAGGGGCAGTGGTTAGCTGTGGGGGGAGAGCAGGGCGGCATTCGAGTTTTGGCGGTGAAGAAACCGGGTTCTCGGGGAGGGGGCAAAGGGTTTGGGAGATAGGGATCCACTGAGGAAACTGATGAAAACGCACAAAGGCTAAACTAAGTGACGTGCAAACGACAAGGTGCTCAAGATGATTGCAACAGTCGTAGATTTAACCCCAGCAGAACACAGTGCCCTCCAAGACATCTCCGAACGGACGGGGCGAAGCACGGGTGATTTGATTCGTGAGGCAGTCGATCATTTAATCACATCAAACCTGAGGCAAGACCGACTCACTCGACTACAAACAGCAAAAGGACTGTGGAAAGATCGCCAAGGTTTATCAGAGGCCAATGTTCTCCGTCAAGACTGGGATCGCTATGAATCAATCTTGTAGCCCATCTCATGACTAAGAAATTGCTGCTTGATACCGATGTCTTAATTGATTACTTGCGAGGGCAAGAACAAGCAGTTGCCTATTTAGAGATCCTAACGGAACACTTACTTATCTCCAGCATCACAGTTGCAGAATTGTATGCCGGAGTACGTGAAGGGAACGAAAGAAAAACTTTGGATGAATTTATTAACGCTTTTGACGTTGTGATGGTAAGCAAAGAGATTACCCAGATAGGCGGTCTTTATCGTCGACACTATGCCAAAAGCCACAAAATTGGGCTTGCAGATGCGGTCATTGCCGCCACAGCAGATCTGTCACAAGCAACACTAGTTACCCTCAATAGAGAACATTATCCAATGCTGGAGAGTGTGATTCTTCCCTACCGGAAATAATGATTTTTTATCCTCTCGGGATCCCTCTTACTCCACTCACCCCCATCCCCAGCAAAAACAATATCAACTGTGTGGTGACGATACTTGGCCCTGATGGCAGATTAAACGCAGCAGATCCAATCATCCCCAACACCGCGCTCAGCCCCCCAATGCCCATTGCTAAAAGCACGTAAGTGACGAACCGAGATCCCAACATCCGTGCCGTCGCCGCTGGAATCACGATAAAAGAACTCACCAGCAACACTCCTACCGAGCGAATTGCCAAGGCCACCACCAGCGCCAGCAACACCACAAACGCTACCCGCTGCCAACCCACCCGGATCCCCCGCGCCTGGGCCAATGGCTCATGCAAGGTCAGCAACATCTGTGCGGGTAACGTCAATCCCACATAGACCAAGCTGATCAGCAACAGGATCCCGCTCAGCCATAGAGCTGTCGGGCTGACGCCCAAAATATCCCCAAATAACAACTGATTGAGATTGCCTCGATAGGATTTGATCAAGCTGAGGGCGATCACCGCCACCGCCAGCGACGACGAGTAGATGATATTCAGCACCGCATCCACCGATAATTGGGTGCGCTCCAGCACAAAGGTTACCCCCAGGGCAAACACCACCCCAAACGGCATCAGCACCCAGGTGGGATCCCATCCCAGCACTACCCCCAAGACGATCCCCAGAAGCGCCGAATGCCCCAGGGCATCGCTAAAAAACGAGAGCTGCCGCAAAATAGCGAAGCTGCCCAAAAGTCCACCCGTCACCCCCGTCAAGATCCCGCCCAGCATCGCCCGCTGCATAAAGGGCAACTGCAACAATTCCCACACCCGCCCCCATTCCTCCAGCATTCCAGGCTCCTTCAATCAATGGCGATGCACATAGCGAGCAAACTCGGATCCATAGGCATTGATCAAAACCTCAGGAGCCAAAGCCACTTGCGGGGATCCCTGGCAAATCAGTGAGCGATTGAGACACAGCACTCGGTCGCAATGGCGAGACACCATCTCCAAATCGTGAGAAATCTGCAAAATTGCCCAACCCAGAGATTGCCGTACCTCCTCTAATAGCCGGTAGAACTCCCCTTCGCTGCGTGTATCTAACCCCGCTGGGGCCTCATCCAAAATCAACAACCGGCGCGGCCACACTAAACAATAGGCCAGCAGGACACGCTTAGTTTCTCCCCCACTCAGTTGGTTGAGGGGTTTGGATAATAAATGCAAGGCATCCACCCGTTCCAGAGCCTCTTTTACGGCAATCCGACGAGTGGGTTGATCCCCCCACGGCAAACGGGGCCGCAACACCCCCCATCCCAAAGCTACAAATTCGGCCACGGTCATGGGGATCCCGGCATCAAACTGAAAGCTCTGGGGCACATAGGCGATATGCTGCCGCACCGACTCTGGCAAGTAGCCAGACAAACGCACCGGCTCACCCAGCACAGAAATGGAGCCGCACTGACGGGGAAGGATCCCTAAGATCGCCTGAATCAGGGTACTTTTGCCCGCCCCATTGGGGCCAACAATGGCCATATGGGATCCCGCCGTCAGCCCAAACGATACATCCTGCACCGCCAACTGGGAGCCGCGATAGACCGTCAGCCCCTCGACTGATAGAACCGCAGGATCAAAACTCATCGACTTAACACCAGCGGGCGCTCAATGGATCCCAAAGCCACTGGTGGCAGGGGTGTAGGGAAAAAGGCCATTTCTGACTCAAAGGCCGATACCAAATTCTCAACATTTTGCCGCATGATGGTCAGGTAATAGTCTGGCTCGATCCCCTCCGGCCCGCTGGTCTCGATGGGGTCAAAAACTCGCACTTCCACCTCTAAATCAGTGGCCAAAACCTCAAACGGGTTGCTATCTCCTGCCTGAGGCTCTGTCAAAATTGTCTGTAGCCCCGACTCCCGCACAGCCTCTATCACCCGCCGCACATCTTCTGGTGCAGGGTTTTCTTCTGGGATCTCGATTAAAAACTCAGCCTTCAACCCATAGCTCTCAGCAAAATAAGGAGCAAAATCATGAAATACTACAAATGTTTTGCCTTGAAAAGGATTCAGTTGAGCTGAAATCTCCTGATCTAAAGCCTGAAGTTCTTCAATGTAGGCAGCAGCATTAGCCTGGTAAATAGCTTGCCCCTCAGGATCTAGAGAAATTAATCCATCGCGAATGTTTTCCACCTGTTGAATCGCTCGTTTGGGATCCAACCAAATATGGGGGTTAAACTCTCCATGAACATGTCCGTGATCATGAGAATGGTCATCACTATGTTCATGATCATGTGAATGTTCTTCGCTATGTTCGTGATCATGATCGTTAGAATGTTCATGATCACCCTCCATGGTGGCAATGCCATCACTACTATCGATGGTCAATAAGCCAGGGTTTCCAGCATTGGCAATCAACCCCTCCAAAAAAGTCTCTATTTCTAAGCCATTGATCACCAACACATCTGCCTGAGATAGGATTCGCACCTCCTCTGGGCGAGCCTGAAAATCATGCGGCCCAACATTGGTCGGCATCAAAGGGGTTACCTCTGCTCGATCTCCAGCCACAGCACGAGTAAATTGCGTGATGGGTAAAATCGTCGTCACCACTTGCAAGGGATCCCCAGCTTGGGCTTGCACAGAACCAGACTCGGAATAACTGAAGAATCCGAGTAGAGAAGTCGTGAAGAGTCCTAGTGTCAGTTGGGTAACTTGACGAGTCGAAAAAACAGTTTTCATGACGTTAAACCTCATTTTGAAGAGAGAGTGACAAGATTTCCAATTAGCCCTTGAAGGGGTGGCGAATTAGGCTCATAAACTCCTGGCGAGTGCGGGAATCCTCGGCAAAAACTCCCCGCATAGCACTGGTCGCCGTCCAGGATCCCGATTTTTGCACCCCGCGCATGACCATACACATATGCGTTGCCTCAATCACCACCGCTACCCCTTGAGGCTGGAGCAGGCCTTGAATGGCATCAGCAATCTGAGCTGTAATTCGCTCTTGCACTTGCAGTCTGCGAGTATACATCTCACATATTCGGGCTAGTTTTGATAAGCCAATCACTCGTCCATTAGGGATATAGGCCACATGGGCACGTCCTAAAATGGGCAAAATATGGTGCTCACAAGAACTAAAGATATCAATGTCGCGCACCAAGACCATTTCATCAGTGTTTTCGTGAAAAATAGCGTTGTTGAGCAAATCATCTAACGACTGATGATAGCCTTGTGTTAAGAATTTAAGGGCTTTGACCACTCGTTTAGGGGTATCTTTGAGACCCTCTCGATCAGGATCTTCACCCAACCCTATCAGTAAGGTTCTGACTGCCTCCTGCATCGCCTCATTCGATACTAGGGGTTGATGGCTGGTTTGCATCTTGAGATTTTCAGGCACAACCAAGATTGGTTGATTCTCAATTTCAGCATCAGATTGCAAGTATTCATCATCAAAAGACATTGTAGTCTCCAAGCTTAATAAAAAGGGTAAAGGTTGAATTGACTAAGCTGCTAGACATGCCGAAAGCATAGCCTGGATCTGAGCGGGATCCAATTCTCGTCCAATCAACACCATCTGGATAGAGTCGGGTCGCACCTTTGGATCCACATCCAGGTTAAACCGCCTACCCGATAGCTGAAAGATATAACGTTGGTCATTATCAGCAAACCAAAGCAGTCCTTTGGCCCGAAAAACTTGATGAGGCAACTCATTGAGGAATTGCTGAAAGGCTTCGAGTCTAAAGGGGTGTTGACTTTGAAATCCCACAGAAATGAAGCCATCATTGGCCAGATGATCTGAGTGATGATGTTCATGCTCATGGTCATGAGTATGCTCATGAGTATGGTTAGGGTTGGATCCCTCTTTCTGGGAATAAGAGTGAGCGAACGATTTACCCATGTCAAAGATCAAAGGTAGTGGAACCTGCGCCTCCCGACACAACAAAATATGGGCATCAGGGTTCACCCCAAAACAATAGCCTTCCAAAGCTTTTAGTTTTTCAGGCGTAACCAAGTCCGTTTTATTGAGCAAGATCAGGTCTGTGTTGTGAATTTGACTAAAAGCGGCCTGACTATGAAAGTGATCTGGCGAGAAAGTCTCAGAATCGACCAAGGTGATGACTGAATCAATATAGGTCAAATCTTTAAGATCTGAACTCAAAAATGTGAGGATTATTGGCAGTGGATCCGCCACACCTGTAGTCTCTACCACCAGACAATCAACCTTTTGATCCCGTGACATGATTCGATGCACAGCATCCACCAAATCATCATTAATGGTACAGCAAATGCAGCCATTACTCAGTTCGACTATGTCAGAGTCAACTGAGACCAATAACTGGCTATCAATGTCGATATCACCAAACTCATTGACTAATACACCCACTTTTAAGTCCTGGCGATTGCTGAGAATGTGATTTAGAAGCGTGGTTTTGCCACTGCCTAAAAATCCCGTAATGATGGTGACGGGTAGACCTTGTGCAGGAAAACTAAAAGTGTTGTTCATGACTGGGATCCTTGATCAAAATTGACTTACTTCAAGACAACGCGAGCAGGTGTGTTGGATCCTGAGCAGCTTTTCCTGGGCTATTTGTGCCTGCTCACCTTTGGCGGTGGGCTGGGGCTAAATCGTGGAGTTGAATCACTACGCCTCTCGATTCGGTGCGCTAGTCAATATGATAATGATAATCGTTCTTGCTCTTTTCACCAAGTGGATCCTGTGATGCCGCCACGCAACGGTCGCCACCTTGTCCTAGAGGTCTTACGAGATCAAGAGAAGCCCATCTCTGCTCAAGCTCTTTTCACCCAGCTTCGCCAACAGGGGCACACCACTGGTCTTGCCACCGTCTACCGAATTTTGGCCAGATTGCGCCAAGAAGGGATCCTGCACAGGCATAGCCGTCCTCATGGCGAGACCTGTTACAGTCTTGTTGATCAACATCAGCACTATCTCACCTGTATCCGTTGTCAGCGGTCGATTCCTCTATCCATTTGCCCCCTTCGGAAATGGGAAGAAATGCTGCGTCATAATGGTGTGAGCAAGTGGCCGGAATCCTTTCTAGTGCTTTATCACGAGTTAGAACTGTTCGGTTTATGTAACCTCTGCCAAGAAAAGTGATGGGATCCCCTATTATTCAGAATCCCAGCACTCTATATATATTATGAAATGAACTATCTATTCGTAACAGTCTTCTATTGGGGTGCTGGCATCACAATACAAGCTCCACCAGGGATTAAACGATTCAGGATCTTCATCTAAGGTGCTAATTTCCAGCAACTCGGCAAAACTGCTGTCAGTATCTCCATAACGCATATGCATATGCACGGGATCCCCATGAGGGGAACGCAAAGCCACAAATTGGAACGCCTGACAAGCCTGATCGTCAGTTCTGAGTTCAAACATATCCCAGATGGATCCAAGAGACCGATCTGGATAGAAGAAAGGATCTCCAGCTGCTCCACGGTAGACATAGTGGCAATTTTCTGCCAATGGCTCTTCCCCCTCTGTGTCAGCATAGAACGAGAAGAACTACATCTTGTCAAAGACTACCCGACCAGGATTTCTAGGATCTTCTAGACTAGTCTCATTCCCGCCTAAAATAAATTCACCATCAACCCCTGGGTACGGAACTTTATAAGCATACTTTATAAGCATTAGGAGATATAACCTGAGGCTCAGAAGCTTGCATGGACGGGATTAGTATTCCGCCCGTCATGATCAGGGTAGCAGTGGCCAAAAGGTACTTCATTTGAAAGACTCAAACTCATGATTTGAATCTAACGTTAAGACAATACATTTCGACTGACAATGCCCCCTACCCCCATTTTATCAAGCTGGATTTTGCCAAAGCCGGGACAATTTTCTGAGCTGCCATCCGTGCCCCTGACAAATTGCGAGCGACTGGCCCCACTTGCAAACCTGCCAATCCTCCCATCACAAATAACTCACACCCCTGCCAGCGCAAATGCTGATCCAAAATGGGTAGCCCCTGTACTGTGTCAATGGGATGGGCTTTCAGCACGGGATCCAATATCCGCTCATCTGCCAGATCCACCCGACTTCCCGTTGCCAGCCAAATCCGATCCGCCCGCAGGGATCCCCCATCCAGACATCGAATCTGCCATCTATTCATCTGCCACACAGCTCCCACAATCTGACAGGATTCTTGCAAAACTAGGGATCCCTGGTGAGCCAGCGACCGGATCTGGGTCAACACCTCTGGCGTTAAGGATCCCCCATCCCGCGCCGATTGGATCTGCTGCCAGCGGGCTTGCCAGCATTCCTCCTCCTCAAATCCTTTGAGATACTTTGGCCCCAACCAACCGGGATCCGTGTCAAAAAGCCTTTCTCTCGCAGTCCGCCGAGTCATTAAGATCACCTGCGCCCCTCGCTTCACCGCACCCAAGGCAAGATGTCCACTGGTGAGGCCACCCCCCACAATCACCAGGGTTTCCCCCTCTAAAGACAAGGAGGGAAGATTCACTAGAGAGGAGTGACACAGCCGCCCCGGAGGATGCTCCAAACCCAGGCTCCAGCTGGGCAAAGCCGGAATCCCTGCCCCCCTTGCCAGCACCACCCGTCGTGCTTTGAGGATATGCCCATCGGACAGAAACAGCTCAAAACCTGGACACAACGACCGTATCCGGCTGACTTGTGCAGGCATAACAAGGGATCCCACCTTCCACCGCAGCACCACATCTTGGCAAAAGCCTTCAAACACCGCCGATGTGGGACGGTCATAGGGGGGAATTAACCCTTGGGGATCCCGTTCGGCAAATCGGCGTAGCTCATAGGGATTGGGATCCGGGTGATGCACCGCTGGTGAACGCAAATGAGGAATCTCTTGAGCGCGAAACTGCCGCTGCCACTGATTCAGCCAGCCCCCCGATGGATCCAATACCCGGATTCGAGTATGCCAGTCTTTGCGTTTTTGCAGGAGATGGGTGACTAGAGTCAACGCCTGAGGGCCAGCCCCTATCACAGCAATATCGACGGAATCCGAACTAAACACCAGAGAACTAGAATGAGAATAATAATCATTCTAGTTCTGTTCAAGAGTCAGGCATAGCCTCCACCTGTGCATTAGCGGGTGATCAAGCTGGACGAATGCTGGTTTTGCATGAACCCACAATTCGTGCCTTGAGTGAATCTATGGGAATTAGCAGACTCAGACGAAAAACAATCTATAGAAACAATGGGATCCAGCCTCGTTCCTCCTCAAAGTCAGACACTAGCACCGATAGCTCTATCTCCCAGGTGCCTGCTTGGGATAGATCTTGTCCTGACCATGTAAATACTCCCGGCTCTGTCAGGATGGTTTGGCGACGAATGGGGGCGATATCTCGCTGTGGCATTGAAA
>JAAUUM010000122.1 GCA_012031565.1 Synechococcaceae cyanobacterium SM2_3_2 | reverse complement strand
GCAACCAACAAATTAGCGGATGGCCCTTCTGGCTCAATCTGCCGCAGCCAACTGGCCATCATGCCAGCACTGACCAGCCCGCCCCCCGAGCAAAACCAGCCCACGGGATCCCGCCATCACAATCAGGATCCCATAGCCCACACTGATCCCCGCCAAGAGAACATAGGTTTGAGGCAGCTTTAGGGCAGAAGCGAACAGGGCTTTCACAGGGATTAACGATTAGCATCATGAGAAAATCTCTTTTCACTCTAACTGCACAACCGCTCCTCATCCCCCAGCTCATTAATGCTGGCGTTTATGGGGTCGCCGCAATCATTCCCGATCATCAAACCGCTCAGCCCTGCGGCTCAGTATTCGATGCTCTATTGGTCAGCCCTTCAGAGGAATTGCCCCATTTGGCTAAGCGCCTGAAACGGTTGAAGCCCACTGCGTTTCTTGATCGCTCCCGAAACACCCTGAGGGATGAGTAACCACCACGGGATGATGTTTCGATTCTCTCTAAAGGTTGACAATGACCTCCACATCTTGGTCGAGTAGGTTTCCATCCTCAACGGTCACTTTCGTAACTGATTAAGCGACTGAAGCAGGTTCGTCGGATAGCCACCGGTGATGAGAAACGAGGGGATAACTATCTGGCCATGCTGAATGTGGCGGTTATCCTCCTCTTTCTCAGGTTCTCAAACACTGCCTAGCTTCTCAACTGCACCTGGAAAGTCTGCTCCAGACGGGCCCGCACCTGCTGTTGAGCTGCTTCCACTTCCGCATCGGTCAGAGTCCGATCAAAGGCGCGATAGATCATCCGAAAAGCGAGGCTGCGCTGCCCCTCAGGCACCCCCTGACCGCGATACTCGTCAAACAAGTCCACAGACTCCAACAGGGATCCCGCTGCCGCCCGGATGGCTGTCTCTAACTCCGCCACTGAGAGGGTCAAGGGGGAGAATAGAGCCAAATCCCGGTCTGAGGCTGGAAAAGCGGAGAACGGCTGGTAACGCACCAGGGATCCCTGTTCCAATGCAGCAATGAGAGGCTCGGCATCCAGCTCAAACACATAGACTTGATCCGGCAGATCAAAGGCTTGTCGGGTTTGGGGATGAACTTGAGCAAAGTAGCCCAACTCTTGAGCTCCCAGCCACAAACTGGCGGTACGCCCAGGATGTAGTTCGGGTCGGGTGTTGTTTGGCAGCATGGTCTCGGGCACTTTGGCCACCACCGGCAGTCCCAGCCGCTCAAAGATCGCCATCAGGATCCCTTTGGCTTCGTACCAATCCAGCCCGTCGTGCTTGTGCTGCCAGGTGTGTAGGGTGGGGTTGCCCCCCAAGATTCCTCCCAGGTAATCTGCCTCGCGGTAGCCATCACCATCCCGACCAAAGATACGGCCCACTTCAAACCCACACAGGGCTCCCGTCTTGCGATCCCAGTTGTACTGAAAAGCCTGCAACAGTCCCGGCAATAGGGCACCCCGCAGGGCAGAAAACTCGGGCGACATGGGATTGCTAATCACCACCTCCACCCCACTTTCGGCAGCACAGAGGGAAGGGTGAATCAACTCCGTCAGCCCCACCCCTCGACAGGCTTCCCGGATGCGGCGCAGGGCAGCTTCCCGTCCCGACAGGGATCCCACCGCAGTCTCAGGGGGCAGCGTCTCGCTAAAGCGGTCATAGCCATAGAGACGGGCAAACTCTTCGATCAAGTCGATCTCCCGCTCAATATCCCGCAGCCGATAGGGGGGCACTTTCACCTGCCAGACACAGCGGGCCACCCCGATATTTGACATGGCAAGCGTATCAGAGGATCCTTGGGGGGGCAGGGTTTCACAAGGGGACATCTCAAACCCCAGAGCAGGCAAGATCTCCTCCACCTCCGCCGGTTTGATGTCATCTCCCATCACATCGATCAGCCGCGACAGCCGCAACTGCACCGACCGCTCGGGGGAAGGCCGATGATCAGCCACCGTCTGACCGATGATGGATCCCCCAGCCAGCTCTAAGATCAGAGCTACCGCCCGATCGCGGGCCATCAACAGGGCTGACACATTCACCCCACGCTCATAGCGGGAGGAGGCTTCAGTGCGTAAGCCTTGCGCCCGAGCCGACCGCCGAATGGCAACGGGATCAAAGAGAGCAGCTTCCAAAAAGATATCGACAGATTCAGGCTGGACTTCTGTGGCTTCACCCCCCATCACCCCAGCCAAAGCCACCGGATGATCCCCGGCTGTAATCAGCAGGTTTGGGGGCTAGTTTGCGGTCGTTGCCATCCAAGGTCTTGAGGGTTTCGCCCATTTGAGCCAGTCGCACCCCAATGAAGGCGTCTCTCCCCTTCATCGCCGTCTGAAGTTTGGCCCAGTCAAAGGCGTGCAGGGGTTGGCCCCATTCCAGTAGCACCAGATTGGTGATATCCACCACATTGTTGATGGAACGGGATCCCATGGCCTCTAGTCTGCGCTGGAGCCAGAGGGGAGAAGGGCCGATGGTCACCCCTTTGATCAGGGTGCCGCTATAAGCGGGGCAGGCTTTGGCATCAGCCAGCTGCAATGTCAAACCAGAGATCAACTGCGCCTCAACGGTTGGGATCAGGGGCAAATGCACGGGGTTGCGGGTCAGTGCTGCCACTTCTCGGGCAATTCCGACCATGCTCAGAGCATCGGCCCGATTGGCGGTTGAGGTCAGATCCAAGATCACATCATCCAATCCCAATAAAGGCCGGACATCAGTGCCAGGGGGATGGGCTTCGGCAAACTCGTGGATCCCATCTGATTCTTTTTCGAGACCTAATTCTTTTAGCGAACAGATCATCCCTGCGGAGGGAACGCCCCGCAGTTTGGCCTTTTTGAGCTTGAGATCGATGGTGGGCAGATAGACCCCCGGCACCGCCACCGCCACCGTCAGCCCAGCTCTGGCATTGGCGGCTCCACAGACGATGGTGCTGGGCTCACTGGATCCAATATCCACCTGACAGACCTGTAGACGGTCGGCGTTGGGATGGGGTTCGGCAGCCAGGATTTTTCCCACCACCACTCCCTCGGCCCAGGCGGTGCGATCCTCGATATCTTCCACTTCAAAACCTGCCATGGTCAGGGCTTCCCCCAAGGCGGTCGGGGTCAACTCAAAGTCCACCAACTCCCGCAACCATTTCAATGAGATTCGCATAGCCTACGCAATTCTGGGATTCGACTTCTTATTATTACGCACCATTATCACTTACCAGGGATCCCTGCCGATTGAGGCCTTGAATCCTGTGAAATAATCAGGAAGTCCGCAGTTTCTCTCAGGCAAAACTGAGTTCCAGATCTGAATCAGTGCGGGGAGCGGCGAAGCCTCTAGTCCTTAAAATAAAATTTCACTTTTAACCATGATGATGCCTACTGCTTGCCTCCTGTCCATCTCTCGCCAATTTTGCGGTCAAGCCAACTCAGGCTGGCAATGGGCATGGCGAGGGATCCTAGCCCTGGGTTTGGTGGCAATGCTGCTGCTGAGCAGCGGGATCCCGGTATCTGCCCAAGGACAAGACCTGTCGGCTCAAAATGCCATCCTCAAGGTGGTCAACTTGGGTACCGAAGATGGGCAACTGGTTTTTGATCCCGACAAACTGATTTTTCGCAGCGGCACCCTCTATACCCTCAAGCTGGTCAACCCCAGCCCCCTCAAGCACTATTTCACCGCCAAAGACTTTGCCGATGCCATCTGGACAAAAAAAGTAGAAGTGGCCGGAGCCGAAATCAAGGGTCACATCAACAATGTTGAGCTGAAGCCCGGAGCCACACTGGAATGGACTTTTCTGCCCATTAAGACCGGCAGCTATCCCGTCATTTGCACCATCGTCGGACACCAAGATGCGGGCATGGTAGGGCAAATCATGATCACGGGATCCCATTAGCCGCCTAGGGCAATAGCAAGCCCACCCTTAGCGTTTGCCCTCCGAGTCCACCACAAAGCAAAGACATCCCGCCCCAAAAATCAGGGATCCGCTCAGATAAAGCCCTGTGCGCCAAGTGACCTCCGAGTGGATCCCCATCAAGCCATCAACGCTAAAGACCACACTGCCCAGCAAAAACAACCAACTGCCCAGCCGATACATAGCCTGAGATCACTTTGGATCCCTTCCGTTGGATCCCTGGTTTTGTCCTTGCCCATTATTGGGGTTATTGACCTGAAAAGGGAAACCAAGAAGAAGGCTACTAAGGTGACAAGATCCTTTAGACATTCAGGCTGGCTACTTGAGAGTGGATATCTGGCAAAACTCAGGCTACTATCAAGTGAGCTGCTTATTGAGAACAGCCATGCCCACAACGTCTGCCTCCCCAACCGCCGAACCCATCTATACCGAAGACTCCTTTAAGGCAGAACTCAACTCCAAGGGGTTACGCATGACCCCCCAGAGAGAGGTGATCTTGACCACCTTTCAGAACTTGCCAGAGGGCGAGCATCTCAGTGCAGAGGACTTGCAGAAGCATTTAGAAGACGTGGGACATCCGATCAGTCTCTCCACCATTTATCGCACCGTTAAGTTGATGGCTCGGATGGGAATCCTGCGGGAGTTGGAGCTTACTGAAGGCCACAAACATTATGAGATCAACAGTCCTCGCCCCCACCACCACCACCACTTGGTCTGTCGTGAGACCAACAAGGTAATTGAGTTCAAGAACAACTCCATCTTGAGCATTAGCCAAAAGGTGGCCGAGAAATACGGCTTCAAAATGCTGGATTGCCAGCTCACTATTGTCGGTATCAGTCCTGAGGGACAGCGGGTTTTGCTCTAAATCTAAGCTGAGGATCCCTTGACCCACATCCCAGAACTAATCTCAGAGGGTCAGGTCTCTTGGTAAACTATGGGGCGTTAAAACTTGCCTTATCGGGATCCCGACCTGAATCATGACTCCATTTTCTCCTTTAACCTCAATGCCTATGGCGATGCGTATGGCCATGTCCACCCTGTCTCAATGGCTGTACCGTTTGGTGATGGCAGTTTTTTTGCTATGTCTGCTGACCTTTAACGTGGGAGCTGTGGCCCAAGCCGCCCCGATCCCCCCCCAACTCAATCGGCTGGAGGCTCAGATCAACGAATTGCAAACCCTGATTGATGCCCGAGACTGGCCTGAGATCCGCTTCTACCTGAATGGGCCAATGGGCTATACCCGCAAAGATTTATCGTCGATTAGCCAATCTCTGCCCCAGAACAAACGGCAAATGGCACTGCGAATGGCCCGCGAAATTACCGATCGAATGGTAGATATTGACCAGGGATCCCGGCAATCCGACTCAGCCGAAGTTGCAACTGCTCAACGGGCCTTGCGGGAGGCGGTGCAGACTTTCAGAGATCTGGTGGCCAATAGCTAAATCATGCTTCAGCCCTTAGCCGCGCAATGTGGGGCGAATGATAAAGGCAGCGAATCCCTGCGGAGGAAGGGGGATTTGTTCAACCGCTGTCACCTGAGCTGGCGGATCCCCATGATGGCACCAGCTCACCATCGCCTCCACCGCAGCAAGGGATCCCTCGATCACCACCTCCACCCGTCCGTCAAAGCGATTTCGCACCCAGCCTTTGATCTGTTGGAGTCGAGCTTGCCGTTCGGTGGCGGCCCGAAACCCCACCCCTTGCACCTGTCCTGAGATCAAGAGCTGGATACTGATCTCGGCAGGATGATCAGCCTGTGCGGAAAAATTAGATGATGGCATCACTCTTGACCATTGCTCTTGGCCATTGAGGGATCCCCTAGTCCATGCCCATTTCGTTGTCATCCGAAAAGCGTTCCATAAATCGCATGAACCGATCCCATTCTGTGGTGTTCTGCATTTCGTAGATCACTTCGATGGCCTTGAACTCGCCATTGAGAAACTTGGCCCGCACCTCGCGGCAGGAGATCACCCCTTCCTCATCCACCATCACCATATTGAGGATATTTTGGGCATCACACTTTGGATCCTCGAACCGAAAGATGGCAGACGAGCGCTCTCTTTCCTTGGACTTGAGGATTCGTACATTGGTGGGAATTTCTTTGATGCCTGCGGAGAACTCGATATAAGCCATGTAAGGACACGTTTATGAACAGTCTTAAGATTATACAAACAGAGCTTGGATCCCGGACTTGAATTCCTCAACGGTACCCTTGCTCAGGCTCGGACTTGTGATCAGCTCAGCTCAATGATTGCTGTGGCCAGATAGGTGGCTCCCAAGACGTGCTCGGGCCGCTCTCGCTATTGCCTAGGCTTGATGGCTTGAGCTTGGCAAAAAAAGTCTCTATCCAATGCTGGCTTTGTAAAGCTCTTTGTCAGATTCCCGCTGGTGTTTGCGATTGCGCTTGGGTGGAATTATCACCGTTTTCCCCCTCTCTTGTTGTGGCTTGATCACTCGCTTGTCAGGGTTGTCTCCCCCCTTTTGCCCCTGTACAGTGCCAGTGGGCCTACTTAGGATCCCAGTCGTAAAGCCAGGGCAGCGCGGGCTTCCTCTCGATCATCAAAATGAACTTTGGTGGTGCCCAAGATCTGATAATCCTCATGTCCTTTGCCTGCTATCACCACCGTATCTCCCGGCTGGGCGGCCAAAATGGCGGAGTGAATGGCACGATGTCGGTCGCCATCTACCTCTAGATCCACGCAGCCCACATCAATGCCAGCCACGATCTCAGTCAGAATCTGTTCGGGATCCTCCGTGCGGGGATTATCGGCGGTGACAATAACTCGGTCGGCCCACTCGGCGGCAATCCGCCCCATCTGAGGCCGTTTGGTGCGATCTCGGTCTCCCCCACAGCCAAAAACACAGATCACCTGAGCTTGGGCAAAAGACCGCACCGCCCGCAATAGATTTTCCAGTCCATCAGGGGTATGGGCATAATCCACCACCACCGCAATATCCTGCTCATCCCTCAGGCGCACCGTCTCCATCCGCCCCGGCACCCCACCAAACGAGGCCAGGGATGCCGCGATTGTCTTGGGGTCAACCCCCAAATGCAGCACCACCCCGACCGCTGCCATCAGATTGGAGAGGTTAAAGGATCCCACCAGAGGCGAGTGCAAAGTCAGAACTCCCGCAGGTGTTTGCAACTCCACATCGGTGCCACCTGCTCCCCAAGCAACTGACCTCGGCCAAATCTGGGATCCCGGCTGATGGTCTAGGGCATAGACCCAAGCTTCCGGCTGATGGCCACGGGATTGGAACTGCTCCAACACCCGCTGCGCCCCCGCATCATCGCCATTTATGATCGCCCGCCCTGTCAGATAGTCGGGGCTGAACAGGCGCGATTTAGCTTGCCAATAGTCCTCAAGGGTTTGGTGATAATCGAGATGATCCTGGGTCAGATTTGTCCAGACTGCCGCCGCAAATGGGCATCCCCAGACGCGATCCTGAGCCAAAGCATGAGAACTGACCTCCATCACCACCGTGCCACAGCCCTGATCCCGCATCGTGGCCAAGGTTCGTTGCAAGTCCACGGCAAACGGGGTGGTATGAGCCGCCGTCTCCTGATGAAGGTGGCCATCGGCATCTGTCCAGCGACTGTAGAGGGTTCCTATGAGTCCCACGGGATCCCCTTGTGACCTGAGCAGATGTTCGATTAGATGGGTGGTGGTGGTTTTACCATTGGTGCCCGTCACCCCCACCAGAGCCAGATCCGAGGCTGGGTAAGCCCAAAATGCTGCCGCCACTTGAGCGGTGGCCCGTGACAACTCAGCCATCGGCAGACGGAGGATGCGCTCTTGATAGGGATCCCAGTCTGGAGTCAGAGCTGTCTCAGTAGAGATTAAGACCGCTGCCGCACCCGCTTGCAGAGCTTGCAGGCCAAATTGCCCGCCATCCACATGTGCACCTGGCAGACCCATGAATAGATCCCCCGGTTGGATCTGGCGAGAATCGGTGGTCAAGCCTCTGATCTCGATAGGGATCCCAACTTGTTGTGGAGAAACCGTGTTCAAAACGGGCAGATTAGCCTGCTGAAGGAGGTCAACAAGGTTCATGGCAGAGGCAGAAAGGACTTCCCTTATCATGCCTTTTGCTGATGACCCCGAAAACCACCTCAATTGGCTCAATTCAAAATGAGAATCAACTTACTTGTTTTGGACATCAAACAGCTCACCCGCCCCAAAGGAGTCAATATCGATAGCAGCCGATCCCCCCGCCACCAACATCGTCAACAGGGATCCCAGTTGCCACCAAATCAGCGCCGCAGTACCCAGCACCAAAACCGCTGCGATGATGCCCGCCACCTTCAAGCTCAGGCCCACCACCATCAAGGTCGCCGTTGAAAAAGCCACCAAGGAAAGGCACATAACCAGAAAGGTAAGTAAAATACCAGGGGTTTGATACTTAATCTTGGTTTCCGTCTCACGATTGAGCTGCCACCACGCCGCTTGATACTCCAACTTATCCTTAAAAACAATGCCAGATAAAATCGACACCACATTGGTCAGGATAATGACGGTGTAAAGGGGAGGATTGATAAAGGGGGTCGGATCATACATCTCGTACATGGGTTGCCTCAGTTACAAACTTTAAGAATTCAGATACCTAAGAACCTAGACACCTAAGAACTCAGACATCAAGCCTCAGACATCAAGCCTCAGACATTCTGTTTCCCTCATGCCCCCTCCCTTTCTATACAGTGGCATCTGTACAATGACAGAGCAGCACCAGAAGCAGTGATTCAGCAGCAGAACGCCTGTTTACGAATCTTAACATTACTCTTGACAGACCAGTGGGCCCTGCTAGTCAGTGAGCCACCGCCAGCCAAGATGGGGCTGCACTATGGGGGCCGCTCAGAGGCAGGAGTGTGTAACGAAATGTACAGTGTCGGTATCAAGGCAACGCGCTTGAACCCCTGTCAACGATAGTGAGTTAATGGGTGAGTTAATGGGACTCACACTTGCTTGACAGTCTTGGATCTGGGTCAAGACAATAGGCTTGGGCTCAAACTATGGGCTCAAACTATATGATCCTGTCGTTATCCCTACAAAGCCATGGCTCTTACCCCCAACATCTCTAAAGCTGGCTCTGGCAACGGAGGATCCCCGCTGACCGCTCACCTGCAAGGATCCGCCTCTGGAGCCTCCCCCCCGCTTTCTGATGCAGATATGCGGAACCTGCCCTTGGGGCAACGATTATTGCGGGCCGGACTCCTCACTCGCCCCCAACTGGCTCAGGCACTGCGGGAACAGCAGCAAAATCATCTGCGCTTGGGGGAAATTTGTCTTGAACATGGCTGGATTGAACCGGAGGATCTTTACAAATTCACAGCCAGTCATGAACTTTGTCTGGGAGAAGTGTTGGTGGCGATGGGATCCCTGCAACCCAACCAGTTGCGGGTGGCCTTAGCGCAGCAGCGACGATTTGGGCGACGGCTGGGTGAGATCTTAGCCTGGAAGGGCTGGGTGGGTACAGATGTTCTTAATCAAGCCCTAGAAATTCAGGCCCAGCTCAAGCAGATGCAGATGCCCCGCGCTTGGGATGCCCTCCAAGTGCTGCTCAAAAATCTATCGTCCCGTTCTGTTCCTGAATCAAGCCAGCCAGAATTAAGTCAGGGAGAGGAAGATCAGCAAGACGAGGATATTGAGATCAGCATTGCCATTCCACCTCATTTGCAATCATCGGCTGATCTGAAATCGCCCGCCCCCCGCACAGGACAAATGCCCCCATCTTCTGCGGTAGGAGCTGTTCGTCCCGCTCCTAGCTCCTCTGATCAAGGGGATCCCCCTCTTGAGAAACAAAAGAACATCACTTGGGGTGCTCCTAATCCAGCCAGCCGGATCGCTGAATTGGAACTTCAGCTCCAGCTCAAAGAACAGGAATGGAAAGCCCTCACCGCCCAGATGGAAACCCAAGTGGCAACCTTTCAAAAGGGGTATGAAGAGCGGATCCAGTACCTTGAAAATCGCCTTGAAGAGCAAGAAGATCAGCTTCAAATCAAACTTCAGCAGGAGGTACAGCTGCGGCGGATGCAGAGCGAGATTGAGCGACTTGAAAAAGGTTTTCAAGAAGCCCGTCAAGAATCCCAGCGCGCCCGCCGCCACCTGGAGCAAGCTTTGGCGGTACGAGAACAGGAACGAGCCCAAACCGCCACTGAACAAGCTGATTTGCAGGCTCAATTGGAGGCTAGTCAAGCTGAAACACAAGCTTTAACACAAAAGGTAGAAGCCCAAACGCTGGAAATCCAGGTGCTGCGGTTTCAGATCAATACACTAGAAGCGCAGGTTGAATCCTCCGGGGATCCCTCAGCGATGGCAAAGGGGGCACCCCACACCCCGCAAGGCTCATCTCCCTCGCCATCAGAATGGGAGCAACTCCGCCGACAGATGGGAGAACTCCAGGCTCAATTCCAGGAGTCCGAAACCCAGCGGCAAGCCCAGCACCGGGAGAAGCTTCAGTTGGAAGGGATGGTGGCCACCTATCGCCAGACCATTCAAGCCCTACAAAATACCGTCCAGCAACAGTCTTTGGTTGCGGCTGCCCCAGCAAGTGCCGCCCCAGGCACACCCTCTCGACCCACCTCACCGGTATCCCCCCAGTCTTCCCTCACATCGCCCCCCGAGGCTCCCCCCGCACCTGTCCCTTTGACGCCTTGGGCTCGCAACCTTTTCAATCAATTGGTGGCATCGGGCCTGATCGATGGGGATGGGGTCGAGCGGGTGATGCACCAATGGCAGCTGGGGGGGGGGCGGCTTACCCAGGTGATTGCTCAAGTCACCAATTTGAGTCCGGTCACGATTCGCTTTTTCTGCGATGGGGGTAGCGTGGCTCGGCAAGCCGGATGTCGTCGCTTAGGTGACTTTTTGGTGGCAGCGGGGCTGGTGCCGCAAGAGGTGATCAAGACACGGCGGCGAGACGGCATCTGGGAATCGCTACAACAGGCCCAAGCTCTAGTGGAGCAAGGGATCCTACCCCAAGCGACAGTCGACTATTTCCTGACCCAGTTTGTCGAGGACTTCTCTGGGCCGACGGAGGCTCCCAGTTCTGCTATCGCCCCTGCTAACGTATGATTCCAGTCTGGCTCCTCATCCTCTTCTTTTGACTCCTTTTTCTTTTGACTCCTTTCCCTTGCTCCCCCGTTTGATCGCCCTTCAGACCGGCCCGTGCTGTGGCTACACCACCTCCGTCGGATCCTTCATCG